>CAKZZL010000042.1 GCA_937884995.1 uncultured Clostridia bacterium | reverse complement strand
AATTGAAAGAACGATACAGAAATGAGCAGGATTACAAAATATGAACAAGAAACGATTATTTTATGGAACCGGGGCGAAGATAAAGCCTCGGTTTTCACTTATGAACCATCTCTAAAAGACGATTGACAAAATACGCAAGCGAGCATCCTGATATAGCCCATCTTGAATATGATAATTGCGCTGGCGGTATGTCCTATATCATAGACAAAAGTAGGATTTCAATGACATTTCGTTTCAGGCTCAGTGGAAAAGAGTATGTTACAATAGGCCGTAATATCCTGCGGCCTATTGTAACATTAAGTCCTATGAAAAATGCAAATGTTGTTGCAAAAGTCATAGGACTTTTGTTACAATAGTGCTGTAATTGATAGGACTTCAGGAGGAGGCATGTATAGAGAAATATCGAAAGAACTACTCAAATGGAAAGATAGTTCAAGAAGGAAGCCTTTGCTCATAACAGGAGTAAGACAATGCGGAAAAACATATATAATAAGTGAATTTGCAAAAGCAAATTTCAAAAACTTTGTGCATATAAACTTTGAGTCCAATGAAAAGGTATCTTCCATCTTCGACTATGACTTTGATGTTCATAGAATAATATCGGAATTGGAGGTAGTTACATCCGAAAAAATAATTCCGGGAGAGACAATACTCTTTTTTGATGAAATACAACAATGTACCAGGGCAATTTCTTCATTAAAGTACTTTTGCGAGAATATGCGAGAACTTCACATTATCTGCGCAGGATCATTGCTCGGTGTTGCAATAAAAAGAGAAAAGATATCATTTCCTGTAGGAAAGATTAATAGAATGTCTCTTTATCCAATGAGTTTTAAGGAATTTGCGATTGCAAACGGGAAAAGTGATTGGATCGAGCTATTTGAAAACTGGAAATATGATAGACCGGTACCGGAACTGTATGATGTTCCTATGAAGAAGCTTCTTAAAGATTATTATATTGTTGGCGGTATGCCGGAGGCTGTACAAACCTGGGATGATGCAGGCAACTACAGCGAAGTCCAGATAGTTCAAAAGGAAATATTAAATGATTA
>CAKZZL010000041.1 GCA_937884995.1 uncultured Clostridia bacterium | reverse complement strand
TTTGCGCCGAAAATACTTGGCTGGAAGCGGCCCGGGAAAATAGGTAATGCCGACACAATTAAAGCGTTCACCCAATAGGGTGGGCGTTTTCTTTTTTGTTTATGTGTTTTTCTGCATTTTTACGGATAATTTCCGGAGATATACAGTTTTCTCTATTATGGTTGAAAAAAGGTATATTTTAGTGTAAAATATACAATAGAAGTCATGAAAATGACAGAATTTTAAAATTTTTTTGGAGGATTTGTATGAATTATTCGCTTACTAAGGCTCAAGCAAAAGAACTCATAGAGGCTAAACTCAGTCACTTCATCGGAGTAAGCCCGGAAGATGCTACAAATGAACAGTTCTACAAAGCTGTTGTATATATAATCAAAGATATGATGGCTCAGGGAAGAGTTGAGTTTTCTCAAAATGCGAGCAAGAAGAAAACAAAACGTATATATTATCTTTGCATGGAATTCCTCATGGGCCGTTCTCTTAAGAACAACTTGTATAATCTGAACCTCACGAGAACATTCGCAGGAGCTCTTAAAGAATTCGGCGTTAAACTTGAAGATCTTTACGAGTGTGAACCGGATGCAGGCCTCGGTAACGGAGGACTCGGAAGACTTGCAGCATGCTATCTGGACGGACTTGCAACAGAGGGCTATATCGCAAGAGGATATTCAATTCTCTATGAATACGGAATCTTTAAGCAGAAGATAGTGGACGGCTGGCAGACAGAACTCCCGGATTTCTGGCTTCCGGGCGGTGAGGCTTGGCTTGTTCCGCATGAAGAGAGTGCCATAGAGGTAAATTTTGAAGGCGAAGTCGAAGATATCTGGGATGATAAATATCATCATGTGGAAATTAAAAATGCAAATACAATTTATGCAATTCCCAGTGACATGTTTGTTGCGGGCAAGGACGGTAAAGGCATATCCGTTCTGAGACTTTGGCAGGCAAAAGCTCCCGGCCTTGACATGGGACTTTTTAACCAGGGTGACTATATGCGCGCAATGGAAAGAAACGCAATGGCGGGAGTTATCAGCAAAGTGCTTTATCCTTCGGATAACCATCCGGAAGGCAAGTCACTGCGTCTGCGTCAGCAATACTTCCTTGTTTCCGCTTCTGTCCAGGATATTGTCAAGCACCATCTCCGTGAATTCGGAACAATGGAGAACTTCTCGGAGCAGGTAGCGATTCATATCAATGATACTCATCCGGCAATGGCAATTCCGGAACTTATGAGAATACTTCTTGATGAGTGCGGATACGGATGGGATGATGCATGGGAAATAGTAACAAAAACCATAGCATACACGAATCATACCGTTATGAAGGAGGCTCTTGAAGTATGGCCTGAGGATCTGTATAAGAGGCTTATGCCGCGGCTCTGGCAGATAACCAAGGAAATAGACAACAGATTCCGTTCATTTGTATGGCAGGGGACAGGCAATGCCGATACCGTTGAAAAGATGGCCATTATCTCAAACGGCGTAGTACGTATGGCCAATATGAGTGTTGCGGGTTCACACAGTGTTAACGGAGTTTCCGCTCTTCACAGCGGACTTCTCAAAGAAACTGTTTTCTCAGACTTTTATGCGCTTACACCCAAGAAGTTCACTAATGTCACAAATGGTATCGCACACAGAAGATGGCTTTGCCAATCAAACCCGGGCCTTGCAAAACTCTTGAAGGATACAATCGGTGACGGATATGTGAAGGATGCTTCCAAGCTCAAAGATTTCAAGGCATATAAGAATGATGCCGCAGTCCTTGAGGAACTTGAAAAAATAAAGCTTCAGAACAAAGAAAATTTTGCAAAATATATCAAGAATAAAACGGGTGTTATACTCGACACGTCCTCGATTTTCGATGTTCAGGTCAAGAGACTTCATGAATATAAGCGTCAGCACTTAAATGCTTTGAATGTTTTATCCGAGTATCTGTATATAAAAGATAACCCGAATGCTGAATTTATTCCCCACACATATATATTTGGCGCAAAGGCGGCATCCGGATACTTTATGGCTAAAAAGATAATAGCCTTCATATGCGCTCTCAGTAATCTGGTTAACAATGACCCCGATTGCAAGGGAAAACTTCAACTGATATATGTTGAAGACTATAACGTTACAATGGCTGAACGCCTTATTCCTGCGGCTGATATATCTGAGCAGATTTCTCTTGCCGGCACAGAGGCATCCGGCACAAGCAATATGAAATTCATGCTCAACGGCGCAATAACTCTCGGTACTATGGACGGCGCAAATGTTGAAATATTTGATGCAGTAGGTAAGAACAACATATATATATTCGGCATGAGAACGGCAGAGGTTCAGGATATGCAGCGCATAGGCTACGATCCCCAGCTTTACTATAACAACAACGCAGATATACAAAAAATAATCGACTATGCAAACCAGGTAGGCATAAACGGTCAGTTCTTCCATGAAGTCACTTCAACAATACTTCACCATGACCCATATATGGTCCTTGCTGACTTTGAGGACTATAAGAGAAAACAATCTGATATTGCATGCGCATATACAAACCGTAAAAAGTGGAATAAAATGTCGCTTGTGAACATCTCGGAAGCAGGCATCTTTGCGGCTGACAGAGCAATCGAAGAATATGCAAGCAAGATTTGGAATGCCAAGTCGGTATTCAAAAAATAGAGACAGGAATCGGCATCTTTGAAGAGAGGTGCCGATTTGCATATTTACAAAATCAATATATAAATGGTATCATTTACTTGCAAAGGTGGGGAGCTGACAATGAAAACCGGTTTCAAAAATGCAATAAAAAAGAAGCTTATTGTCAGTAAAGTCATGCACGAAGAGAATGTGAACGGGGTGACATACAAAGTCATCGAGAGCAAATGCATGCTGCCCGGATACAAAGAAAGAAGGGCTCTTGCCTTCTTTTCGGAGAAGGATAAGCGTGTATATATCCAGTCGATGATATATCTTAACAAAAAATATAATATGCAGCCATGCATGATAAGCGCACAAAAAGTCATAGGAATCTGGGGCAGAAATGTCGCCGTGGATGATATGCTTTTGCTGGGCTGCGCAGGCTCTGCTGTTGCAAGATATACGGCACTCCAGTTCCCGGGATCCAAAATCAAGGGTGTTGAGCACAGCCCCCGGCTTATAGAAATAGCAAAAAAATACTTCCTTTTGGATGAGATAAAAGACGAGTTTGAGATAATTAAGGCCGATGCCTTTGAATTTGTCAAAAGTGAAAAAACTCTTTATGATGTCATTTTCGTAGATCTTTTTGATACGGAACGTCTGTCGCAGGAAGTCTATTCGCAATCTTTTGTTGCAAATTTGTGCAGGCTGGGGAAAGAAAACTCCGTAATCATATTCAATATGCTCAACGAAGATAAAGAAAAAATAATAAAATTCGCAAAAGAGACAGATCGGGATGATATATATAAGAAGATCCTGCTGTCAAGCGAAGGGAGAAACAATCTTGTCCTCATTAAAAAAGGAAAAGGAAGAAATCTTGATAAGGTCATAAAAGAAATCAATGAAAACTGGGAAGCCGGTGAAATTTGAGGTGGAAAAATGTTCAGGAATCTTATGCTTGAAGAAAAAAAGCTTGAAAAAGTCCTGGTCGCAAGATACAAGGACACTCGTGCTGCAAGCAAGGGACTAAAGAGCAATAATGTTATATATAAGAGGATTGAAAATGACAGGATTCATACAAACTTTCTGAGAGTTATTCCTGCCACCATAGTGCTCGTTATCATAGAAGTGTGTGGCATGATATGGTCGCTTCTTGCAAACCCGCTTTTCAATCACCGCCAGACATTCGCCCTTTCATGCCTTGTCTTTATAATCATTTCGGTCGCCTTCATAAGCATAGTCGAGAGAGTACTTAAGGTGCCGGAACTTAACAATGAGAAAAAAAGAAGAGTATATATTCTTTATTGGCTCATATATATGACAGAAGCGCTTTCCTTTGCGACAATGGAATATATGGATAATAAAACGATGAACAACTATATGGTTTTTCTTATCGTTTTCAGCCTGCTGCCTATACTGGAGACTTTACCCAAGACATTGCTTTTTGCAATAGCAATGGCCTGGGAGCTTATCAATATCTTCCTCGGAGGCGCGGATTTGCAAAATATCCTTATTGTATCCGGTTCGACATTTGCCGCCTTTTTCGTGTCATACATCAGATTCTATACATATGTGGACAAAAAACTGACAGAGAAAAAGCTGGAGTACTCTGCTAACGGTGATAGCCTGACATTGCTTTCCAACAGAAGAGGCATGCGGGAATATCTTCCTCTTTTGCAAAGGTATTGCACTAACAATAAACTGTCGCTGCTTGTGGTCATGGTCGATATTGATGATTTCAAAAGGTTCAATGACAAATACGGTCATGTAAACGGCGATATATGCCTCAAGACCGTTGCAGAATCAATACAGGAATTTTTTATGAGGCCCACGGACATATGTGTTCGCTATGGCGGAGAAGAATTCTCTATGTTTTGTGCGCTCAGAAATGCAGATACAATAGTAGAGCATATGCTTCATTTTCTTGATAAGATAGAAAATACGGAAATCGCCGAAGGACTTCAGCATATAACGGTGAGCATAGGCATATATGTGGCAGATAAAGATGATATAAACCTACCGGTCCCGGAGCTTGTTGAGAGGGCAGATAAACAGTTATATAATGCAAAAAAATCAGGGAAGAACTGTGTCTCATATATGGATAAAATATATAAAAATGAAAAAAATATTGACAAAGTTTGATTAAGTGGGTATAATTAACGAGCAATAAAGAAGAGCAGTAAGATTCTCTCACCGTTCGGGTTTCTCGGAACGGTCAATACTTTAAGGAATGTATTGAAGCGGGCAGAATCTATCTGTCCGCATTTGTTATTGACATTACTTATATAAGAGAGGTGCATTTTTATCGCTACCAAGGAATTGCAGATTAACGAAGAAATCAGAGATAAGGAAGTAAGAGTTATTACCGACAAGGGAGAACAGCTCGGGATTATGTCCCCGAAGGATGCTCTCAAGGAAGCTGAAAGCCGCAATATGGATCTGGTGAAGGTTTCGCCTGCAGCTAACCCGCCGGTATGTAAGATTATGGACTACGGCAAGTATCGTTTTGATCAGGCAAAGCGTGAAAAAGACCGCAGGAAATCTCAGAAGGTTATTGAAACCAAAGAGGTTCGTCTGTCTGTAAACATCGACACTCATGACTTTGACACTAAGGTAAATCATGCAATCAAGTTCTTAAAGAGCGGTAACAAAGTAAAAGTCTCAATCAGATTCCGCGGAAGAGAGATGGCACATGCGCATTTAGGAAATGGAATCATGGACAGATTTGCAGAGGCTACCGAAGAATACGGCACGGTGGAAAAGGCTGCAAAACTGGAAGGCAGACAAATGCTTATGTTTATGGCACCCAAAACAACAAAGTAAACAATATTCATTTTTAGGAGGAATAAATCATGCCGAAAATTAAAACACACAGCGGAGCAAAAAAACGCTTCAAGATTTCAAAGAACGGCAAGCCAATCAGAGCACATGCCAACAAGTCACACATTCTCAATAAGAAAAGCACAAAGAGAAAACGTAATCTCCGCAAGACTTCTGTTGCTGACACAACAAATGTTAAGCAGATTAAACGTCTTGTACCATATAAATAATCGGGTTGCCGAAAAGGCAAAATAAAAATCGGAGGTAAAAAACAATGGCTCGTATTAAAGGTGCGATGATGACTCGCAAAAGAAGAAATAAAACATTAAAGATGGCAAAGGGTTATTATGGCTCAAAACATGCCCTTTTCAAGACAGCAAAAGAAGCTGTTATGAAGTCCGGCCAATATGCATATGTCGGAAGAAAACAGAAAAAACGTGACTTCAGAAAACTTTGGATAACAAGAATTTCAGCAGCATGCAAAGTTAACGGAATGAACTATTCAACATTTATGAACGGACTCAAGAAGGCCGGAATCGACCTCAACCGTAAAATGCTCTCAGAAATAGCTATCGCAGATCCTTCTGCTTTCACAGCTCTTACAGAGCAGGCAAAAGCAGCTCTCAAATAAAAAACAACCACGCCGGGCAGATATCCCGCGCGTGGTTTTGCATTATTTACACGTGGTTATTATGTTTATTAAATCAAAAACAAATGATAAAATCAAAGAAGTTAAAGAACTGAGTAAAAGCGCGCAGTCAAGAAGAGAGAAATCTCTCTTTGTATGTGACGGCCTGAGACTTTGTGCAGATGCAGTTTCTTCAGGTTCTGAAATCGTCAATGTCTTTTACACGGATTCTTTTTTGCAAAAACATGAGAAAGACGCAATCTCCGTCATATCTGCGGCCAAAAACAGTTATGAGATTGATGGTAGCCTTATGAACTATGTCAGCGATACGGTTTCGCCACAGGGGATAATTTGTGTTGTTAAAGCAAAAGAAAAGCCTTTAACTCTTGAAAAGATGAAAAAATATATCGCTCTTGATGATATTCAAAGCCCGGACAATCTCGGCGCAGTTATGAGAACTGCAGAGGCGCTTGGAATTGACGGATTGATTATTTGCGGAGGATGTGATATATATAATCCGAAAGCGGTGCGCGCATCCATGGGCGCTGTTTTCAGATTGCCAATTCTTAAAGTCAAGGATCTCAGTGGATATATTAATGAGTGCAAAGACAAAGGCATATATACATATGCTTCGGTTCCTGAAAAGGATGCATCTGATATATCTGAAGTTGATTTTAGGGACGGCGGCATTTGCGTTATAGGAAACGAAGGCAACGGCATAACCGCCGATGTCATAGATGCATGTAAAGAAAAGGTCACAATCCTTATGAAAGGCCGTGCAGAGTCGCTTAATGCGGCAGCGGCGGCTTCAATAATCATGTGGGAAATGACCCGATAAAAAAATAAGTATAGGAAAGAAATTATGTCAAAATTAGTAATTGTTGAGTCTCCTTCAAAAGCAAAGAACATACAAAATTATCTTGGCAAGGGATACAAAGTGGTGTCATCAAAGGGACATGTTCGCGATTTGCCTGCAGCAAAACTCAGCGTGGATGTCGAGCATGACTTTGCCCCTAAGTATGCCATTATAAAAAAGCAGGAAGGGCTTGTAAAAGAACTTAAAGAAATGGCAAAAAAGGCAGAGAGTGTCATACTTGCAGCCGACCCTGACCGTGAAGGAGAAGCCATTTCCTGGCATATAGCTACGATTCTCGGACTTGATCCGAATGAAAAGAACAGAGTTAAGTTCAACGAGATCAACAAAAGAAGCGTAACCGAAGGAATTGCCAAAGCAGAAAAAATAGATATGGGACTCGTAAATGCGCAGCAGGCAAGACGTATACTTGACCGTCTTGTCGGATACACACTAAGTCCCTTTGTGTCACAAAAAATACACAGAGGTTTGTCTGCGGGCAGAGTTCAGTCTGTTGCAGTCAGACTCATTGTCGACCGCGAAGATGAAATAAGAGCATTCAAGGCTGAAGAATTTTGGACACTCGACGCCAAAATGATTGCACCCAGTTCAAAAAAGGCAATTGATGCCCAGTTCACAGGTGATGAAAGCGGAAAGGTTAAAATCGAAAGCAAAGAGCAGGCAGATCTTTATCTTCAGAGAATGGAAGGCGCAGAATTTACTGCAAGCGGAGTAAAAAAAGGCACAAGAAACAAGCAGCCTGCACCACCTTTTACAACATCGACACTTCAGCAGGAAGCTTCCAGAAAACTCAATTTCCAGGCAAGAAAGACCATGAGCGTGGCTCAGGAGCTTTATGAAGGTGTCAATGTGAAAGGCTATGGCTCCATCGGTCTCATAACATATATGAGAACAGACTCCCTTCGCATATCCGAAGAAGCGAGGGCAGCCGGCAATGCTTTTGTAAAGGAAAATTTCGGTTCTGAATATCTTCCGGATAAGCCTCGCTATTACAAAACCAGAGCGAATGCACAGGACGGACATGAAGCTATTAGACCTACCACAATAGAACTTACACCTGAAAAGGCAAAAGAAAGCTTGACAAGTGACCAATATAAGCTCTACAGCCTCATATGGAAACGCTTTATTGCCAGCCTTATGGCAGCTTGTGTTCAAAACACGGTAAAAGCAGAGTTCAGGGGTCAAAATAAAGAAGATAAGGAAAAGGGCGGTTTTTTGACCTATGCTGCAAACGGATATACGGTAAAGTTTGACGGATTTACAAAGATATATATTGCGGGCAGCGATGAAGAAGATGAAGAAGAGACCAGCCTTCCTGAAATAAACGAGGGCGATCCGATAAAGATAAAAGAGTTTGCAGGGAATCAGCATTTCACACAGCCACCTGCAAGATATACGGAAGCATCTCTTATCAAGGCCCTTGAGGAAACAGGTATAGGAAGACCTTCCACATATGCGACCATCATATCCACTATAACTGCAAGAGAATATGTTGTAAGAGAAAAGAAAATGCTCGTGCCGACAGAACTCGGAGAAGCCATAACCAAACTCCTAAAGCAGCAATTCCCGAATATAGTTGATGTAAAGTTCACTGCAGGAATGGAAGATGAACTTGATGCGGTTGAAAAAGGTGATACAGACTATGTAAAGATGCTGCACAGTTTCTATGATGAATACAGCAAAACCCTTGAAAAGGCAAAAAGTGAAATGAAGGGCGTCAAGATACAGCTTAAAGAAAACGAGACAGATGAGATTTGTGAGAAATGCGGCCGTCCTATGGTTATAAAGGTCGGCAGGTTCGGAAAATTCCTTGCGTGTTCGGGATATCCGGAGTGTAAAAACACGAAGCCGCTTGTTACAGAGACTGCAGGAATCTGTCCTGTTTGCGGCGGCAAGATTATAGAGAAAAAGTCTAAGAAGGGACATACTTTCTTCGGCTGCAGCAACTATCCCAATTGTAATTTTATGACATGGGATAAACCTACTGCAGATTTATGCCCCAAGTGCGGAAAGACACTCTTTAAGAGAAAAGGCGGAATAGTTGCATGCCTTAACGAAGGCTGCGGATATGAGGCCAAGAAAGAAAAGAAGACTAAAAGATAAGGAAAAGGATTATGAGAGCGGCAGTAATAGGAGGTGGACTTGCAGGTGTTGAATGCGCAAGTGTCCTTTCAAAAAACGGAATAGAGGTTGACCTGTATGAACAAAAACCGGTCAACTATTCTGCTGCCCATAAGATCCCGGGACTTGCCGAACTTGTATGTTCAAATTCGCTTAAAGCTGGGAGACTCAACTCCGCGGCAGGACTTCTTAAGGCAGAGATGAGATATTTGGGTTTCCTTTGCATAGAAGCTGCATACAGTTGCAAAGTCGAGGCAGGAGGAGCGCTTGCTGTAGACAGATATAAGTTTTCGGAATATATAACCGAAAAGATAAAGGCGGATAAGAATATCAGACTCATAAACAAGGAAGTTACGGATTTGCCGGAGGCAGACGGCGTCGTGATTTGCGCAGGACCACTTGCAAGCGAAAAGCTTTCCGAAAGTATAAGAGATATATGCGGGGAGGGACTTTCTTTTTATGATGCGGCGGCCCCGATAATAACTGCGGAAAGCATAGACATGAACTATGCTTTTACTCAGTCAAGATATGACAGAGGCGGCGCAGATGACTATATCAACTGTCCTATGGATAAAGAAGAGTATGAAGCTTTTTATGAAGCCATCATAAATGCACAAAGCGCTCCGACCCATTCTTTTGACAAGAAAAAAGATGTATATGAGGGCTGCATGCCCATAGAAGTTCTTGCATCAAGAGGCAGGGACACGATGAGATACGGCCCCTTGAAGCCTGTCGGATTGACAGATCCCAGAACAGGGCACAGACCATGGGCAAATCTTCAGCTCAGGAAAGAAAACAAGGAAGCGACTATGTATAATCTGGTCGGTTTCCAGACAAATCTTAAATTCGGAGAACAAAAGAGAGTCTTCTCTATGTTCCCTGCTCTTAAAAATGCCGAATTTGTAAGATACGGCGTTATGCACAGAAACACATTCATAGATTCACCGAGACTTTTAAACGGAGATTTCTCGATGAGAAGCAGACCGAACCTCTTCTTCGGCGGGCAGATAACAGGTGTCGAAGGATATATGGAATCTGCCGCATCGGGACTGATGGCAGGAATCAATCTTGCCAGAAGGCTTAAGGGGAAGGATACAATTGTTTTGCCTGCCGAAACGATGATAGGGGCATTAAGCAGGTACATTTCGGATGAAACGGTTAAAGTTTTTCAGCCGATGGGTGCCAATTTCGGGATAATTACACCAATGGATGAGAAAATAAGAGATAAAAGCGAAAGATATATGAAACTTGCGGAAAGAGCGATGTCCGCACTAAGGGATGCAACAGAATCTTTGTTAGAGGAAGAAAAATGACAGAATTAGAAAAGATAATAAATTATGAATTTAAGGATAAAACGCTGCTCTCAAGAGCACTTACGCATTCATCATATGCAAATGAGAAAGGCAGTGGCAAAGATAATGAGAGACTTGAATTTCTCGGTGACTCGGTACTTGGCTTTATTGCTGCAGAGTTTCTTTTTTCTTCGAACAGGACTATTGATGAGGGAGAACTCACCAGGATGAGAGCTTATGCTGTCAGAGAGGAAACTCTTTTTGAATATGCGGAAGAGATCGGACTCGGCAACTTCCTTATGCTGGGAAAAGGGGAAGAACTCTCGGGTGGCAGAAAAAGACCGTCGGTTGTATCGGATGCCTTTGAGGCTCTTATCGCCGCCATATATCTTGACGGGGGAATACAGGCGGCAAAAGACTTTGTCCTCCCATTTATAGAGAGAGCGGAAGAGGAAAAGCCTATTGTAAAGGACTATAAAAGTGCTTTACAGGAAGTTCTCCAGCAAAATCCCACCGAAAAGTTTGAATATGTCGTTGTTGAAGAGACAGGACCTGACCATGACAAGAGATTCGTTGTGGAGGTACATATGAATTCCAATGTGATAGGGCGTGGAGAGGGAACCAGCAAAAAACGCGCAGAACAGCAGGCTGCAAAAGATGCACTGGAGCTTATGGGATTATGAAACATTCAAATATAAGCATATTTGTTCCTCACAAAGGCTGCCCGAACAATTGCAGCTTTTGTAATCAAAGGGTCATAAGCGGGCAGATAAAGCCTGCGGGCACGGAAGATGTGAAAAATGCGGTCGGGACTGCAATAAAAAATAATGTAAATCCGAAGAACACCGAGATTGCATTCTTCGGAGGAAGTTTCACGGCGATTGAAAGGGAAGACATGATTTCTCTTTTGACCGCCGCAAAGTCTTTTTTGGACAAATATCATTTCGCCGGAATCAGGATCTCAACAAGGCCCGATGCCATAGATGATGAAACCTTAGGTATATTGAAAAAATACGGTGTGACATCGATTGAACTCGGCGCGCAAAGCATGGATGATGAGGTCCTCAAAGCAAACGACAGGGGACATGAAAGCAAAGATGTCATAAATGCGAGCAAAAAGATAAAAGATGCAGGCTTTTCCCTCGGCCTTCAAATGATGACAGGCCTATATAAAAGCAGCTGGGAAAAGGACATGATGACTGCAGAAAAAATCATAGAATTGAAGCCGGATACAGTTAGAATATATCCTACGGTTGTCTTGAAAAACACAAAACTCGCCTTTCTGTATCAAAATGGTGAATATCTGCCTCCTGACGCAGAGGAAAGCGCACCTTATGTTGCAGAGATTATGAACATCTTTTCAGAAGCAGGCATAAGGATAATCAAGGTGGGCCTTCATTCAAGCGATGATGTCGAAAAAGACATGATTGCAGGAGGGTATCATCCTGCATTCAGAGAAATCTGTGAAGGATATATTTTCCTTAAAAAAATCGAGGAAAAACTTTCGCAATATGATGGAAAACACAAGTATGAAATATATGTGTCAAACAAATCCCTTTCCAAGGCAAAAGGACATAAGAAAAGAAATGAAAAAACATTGAAAAACAAAGGCTTTTATTGTATAATAAAAGGTAAAGATTTTATGAACGACAATGAAGTTGAGGTTGTGGAAACAGAATGATTTTGAAGTCTATCACAATGCAGGGTTTCAAGTCCTGCCCTGAAAAGACAGTTCTTCAATTTAATAAGGGAATTACAGGAGTAGTCGGACCGAACGGAAGCGGCAAAAGCAATATATCGGATGCAGTAAGATGGGTTTTGGGCGAACAATCGACAAAGAGCCTTCGCGGTTCAAAAATGGAAGACGTAATTTTCAACGGAACAGATAACCGTAAAGCCTCCGGCTTTGCGGATGTTACACTTTGTCTTGATAATAAAGACAGGACCTTACAAAATGACAACGATGAAGTCACCATCAGCAGAAGATATTACAGGTCCGGAGAAAGTGAATACAAGATAAACGGAGAAAATGTTCGTCTCAAAGATGTAAATGAACTCTTTATGGATACGGGACTGGGACGTGACGGATATTCTCTTGTCAGCCAGGGTAAAATTGCAGAGCTTGTCTCATCAAAATCGGGAGAGAGGCGTGAGATGCTTGATGAAGCAGCCGGAATATCTCATTTCAGATACAGAAGGGCAGATGCTCTCAAAAGACTGGGACAGGCAGAGGAAAACTTAGTAAGACTCAAGGATATCCAGACGGAACTCGAGTCAAGAGTCGGTCCTTTGAAAGTTCAAAGCGAAAAGGCACAGAAGTTTTTAGTGCTTGCTGAAGACAAGAAGGAACTTGAAATAGGAATCTGGCTTAATAACATTGAGAAGACTCAGGAGAAATTAAGAGAACAGGACAGAAAAATCGATCTTGCAAAAGTTAACTATGAGGAGACTCAGAAACAACTTGAAGATATTGAAAACAGAATGAATGACAATGCTGAGCAGACCAGAGATATTAACGTTAAAATCGAGCAGGTCCGTTCATCTACATCAACATTTGAAGAACAGGCTGCTGAGCTTGAAAGCCAGGCAAAAGTTTATGAAAACTCAATATTGCATAACAAAGAAGCAATTGAGAGGCTGGAAAAAGACAAGACAAACGAAAACGGTAGCAATACAGATCTTGATCAGCAGATAAAAGAAAATGACAAAGAGAAAGAAAAGGCAAAACTTGGGCTTGAAAAAGCAAACGAAAAATTGTCTGCGGAACTTGCAAAAATTGAAGAACTCAGAAACGCAAATGATGCAAGAGCAGATGAGGCCACGGGTATATCTGCGGAAATTTCTGCACTTACTGTTGAACTTGCAGATAACAGAGTCATAAGCGAGTCCGTAAATTCACAGGCGGAAGAGATAAGACAAAGAGTACTGGCAATAGACGATATGCTGGGCGACCGCAAAGACACACTTCATGCGCTTGAGGAAAACAGAGATAATGCAGAGAATAAACTCAAGATATGTATAGGTGAGATTGAAGAATATAACAATGTGATAGACGGCTACCGGATGAAGGTTGAAAGCCGCAGAGAAAAACAAGAAAAAGCAAAAGCAGAACTGCAGACTGCAGATATCGAGATTCAGAAGAAAAAAGAGAGAATGCAGATCCTCGATGATATGGAGAAAAATCTCGAAGGATATCAAGGTTCTGTAAAGGCAGTTATGCAGGAACAAAAGAGGGGTGCTCTCAAGGGAATCCACGGAGCATTATCTCAGCTCATAAATGTTAAAGGCAAATACTCCACGGCAGTGGAGACTGCGCTGGGCACAGCTCTTCAAAATCTTGTAGTTGATAATGAAAATGATGCCAAAAGAGCAATAGAATTCCTAAAGCAGTCAAGAGGAGGAAGAGCGACATTCCTTCCCATCACTGCCATAAGACCGAGAAATTTTGAAGAAAAAGGCCTTGAGGATCAATACGGATTTGTCAACATGGCATCAGAGCTTGTTGAAGTAGACAAAAAATACAGAGACATAATTGATAATCTCCTATCAAGAACTGTTGTCTGTGAAGACATGGATTCGGCCATTGCCATAGCAAAAAAATATAAGAACAGATTCAAGATAGTTACTCTCGACGGCCAGGTAATCAATGCCGGGGGCTCAATGACCGGCGGGTCCAAGGCACAAGGTGTCGGAATGCTTTCCAGAGTCAATGAAATAGACAAGATGAAGGCTGAAATAAAGACTTTGGAAGAGAAAAAAGCAAATCTCGAAGATAACTTAAAGGTGATAACGGAAGATCTTTCTTTGGCTGTTGCGGAATGCAACGGACTGGAAGGAGACATAATCACACATAACGAAGAAAAAATAAGGCTTGAGGGTGAATATAAGCTTGCAAATGAGCAATTCGAAAGTCAGTCAAGTGACGTTAAGGGCCTTTTGGATGAGCAAAAACTCTTAAATGACCGTATCGAAGCTATAAAGAAAAACGGTCTGGAGGCTGCAAATAAAGTTAAAGAGCTGTCTGATGCAATCGAAGAAAAAGAAAAGGAACTCATAAGCATTACAGGCGACCGTGAATCCGCAGAAAAAGACAGAGAGCAGCTAGGCTCTGTTATTGAGAGCATAAGACTTGAAATCCTGGGATTTGAAAAAGATATAGAATCATGCGATGACAATGTAAGACGGTTAAATCTTGCAAGGAATGCTCATAGCACGAGAACGGAAGAATTAAACAAAGAGATTGAAGAACTGGAAAACAAGAATATCTGGCTGCAAAAGGATATAGACTCTCTCAAAGAGTCCGCAAAAGAGTTACGGGATAAGTGTACAGGCGCAAAAGGCGAAATTGAAGACTATATTGCAAAGCGTGAACAACTTGAAAAGGACTCTACGGGACTTCGGGCACTTGAACGCGAGAAGACAAGTGAGAGAGAAAGTTTCAGCGGAGAACTTGCACGGCTTGAGGAAAGAAAGGCAAGCATGCTGGATGACTTCGAAGGATACAATGCAAAACTCTATGAGGAATACGGCCTTACAAAGCGTGAGGCACAGGCCCTTGAAATAGAGATTGAAAACATCCAGGAAGCGCGCTCAAAACTTTCTTCAATAAAGAACGAAATCAAGGCTCTGGGCTCTGTAAATGTTGCAGCTATTGATGAATATAAGGAAGTGTCTGAAAGGTATGAGTTTATGTCAGGTCAGATTGATGATATAGAAAAATCAAGGACCGAGCTCATAAGACTCATTGATGAACTCACAACCAATATGAGTGTACAGTTCCGCGAGCAGTTCCTGAGAATCAACACTGCATTCGGAGATACATTCGCTGAGATGTTTGACGGAGGTAAAGCTGAACTTCAATTGGAAGATGATATGAATCCTTTGGAATGTGACATAGAAATCAAGGTACAGCCACCCGGCAAGAATGTTCAAAATATAAACCTGCTTTCAGGCGGTGAAAAAGGACTTTCCGCAATTGCACTTTTATTTGCTATTTTGAAAGTCACACCTTCTCCTTTCGTCATATTCGACGAAGTGGAGGCTGCACTTGATGAAGTAAATGTTGTAAGATACGCTCAATATGTAAGGCGCATGACAAAGAACACTCAATTCATATTGATTACTCACAGACGCGGAACCATGGAAGAAGCAGATATGCTTTACGGTGTTACGATGCAGGAAAAAGGCGTATCAAAAATTCTTGAACTGCAGACGGCAGAGATGGCCAGAAGGCTTGGCCTTGCATAAGAGAACGGAAGGAAATCAAAATGGGACTTTTTGGGAAGATTAACCGAGGTCTGTCCAAGACAAGAAACAAGATGGCCGGTGCCATCGATGACATGCTTGACAGTTTCGATGAGATTACAGATGACCTCTATACGGAACTTGAGGAAATTCTGGTAATGGGTGACGTCGGAGTTACGACCTCTGTTGAGATAACAGAAAAACTGAAAAAAGAAGTTGCTGACGGCAAGATAAAAAAGCCTGCCGAAATCAGACAGAAAATGAAGGATATAGTAGCTGAGATGCTTTATGGCGGAGAAGATATGGGCCTTATTACAGTTCCTTCAATTATCCTGCTCATAGGTGTAAACGGTGTTGGCAAAACAACAACAATAGGCAAACTCGCTGCCAGATATAAGGCGGAGGGTAAAAAAGTCATATTGGGCGCAGCGGATACTTTCCGTGCAGCGGCGATAGATCAGCTGCAGGTATGGGCTGACCGCTCAAATGTTGACATTATAAAACATAATGAAGGAGCAGATCCTGCTGCCGTAGTCTTTGATACTATAAATGCAGCAAAAGCCAGAGATTCGGAAATAATAATCATAGATACAGCGGGCAGACTCCATAATAAGAAAAATCTTATGGACGAGCTCAATAAGATATACAGAGTCATAGACAGAGAACTTCCTTTCTCAGACAGAGAGGTTCTTCTTGTCCTAGATGCTACAACGGGACAAAATGCCGTAAACCAGGCTCGTGAATTCATGAATGTTGCGGAGATTACGGGAATAGTGCTGACAAAACTTGACGGCACAGCAAGGGGCGGCGTAGTTCTCGCCATAAAGAATGAGCTTGGTATTCCTGTTAAGTTCATAGGAGTAGGCGAGCAGATAGATGATTTACAGCCCTTTAATCCTCAGGCATTTGCGGATGGCCTTTTTGATAAGATTGATTATTCCGAAGATGATGAAAAATCTCTGCTTGACAATATAAAGGTTGAAGAGCATCAGACAACTGCTCTTGATGAAATTGAGGCAATAGACAATGTCCTGAGCGAAATGATAGGAGACATGCCGGCTGCGGAGAACGAAGAGCCTTCTGAAAACGGAGAAACTGATAAAGAAACTGCTGAAAAACTAATTGAGGAAGATGCAAAAGAAGAAAATACAGCAGAAGAAAATACAGATTCCGAAGAGCCGGTTGAAGAGAAGAAAGAAAAGAGGAAATTCTTTGGATTTTTTAATCGCAACTCATAATATGAAAAAACGTGCGGAACTTGAGAGAATACTCACGCCCCTGGGAATAAGAGTGCTCACTGCAGACATGGCAGGCATTGAACTTACTGATGTCGAGGAAACAGGTGAGACTTTTGAAGAGAATGCATACCTGAAGGCAAGCAGCGGATCTGAAGAATCCGGCATGGTCTGTGTTGCAGATGATTCCGGACTTTCCGTGGACTTTTTGGACGGAGCACCCGGTGTATATTCTGCAAGGTTTGCAGGTGAACACGGAAATGATGAAAAGAATATAGAGAAAGTTCTCGAAATAATGAAGGATGTTCCGAAAGAGAAAAGAACTGCAAGATTTGTAAGCGTCGTTTGTTGTTGTTTCCCGGACGGAAGACATTTTTCTGTAAGAGGTGAGTGCGAAGGCCTTATCGCTTTTGAAAAGCACGGCAGCGGCGGCTTTGGATATGATCCGATATTTTTAGTGGGGGATAAGACATTCGGAGAACTTACAGCCGAAGAAAAAGATAAAATAAGTCACAGAGGAAATGCCCTCAGAAAATTTGCAGAAGAGATAAAAGAATATATATAAGCAGGAGACAAGATATGACCAGCAAAGAAAGAGCTGCACTAAGAGCAAAAGCAAATAATATACAGCCACTCTTCCAGGTAGGGAAGGGAGGAATATCCGATGCTCTCATAAAGCAAACGGATGATGCTCTGACAGCCAGAGAACTTATAAAATTAAAAGTTCTGCTTGAGACGAGTCCTGAAAAGCCGAGAGAAATTGCAGAAAAACTGGCAAAGTCAACAAGCAGCGAATGTGTTGCTGTAATCGGAGGCAGCATGATTTTTTACAGATACAATCCTGAACTTCACAAAGACGAGAAGAAGGGCAGAAGATAATGAGAATAGGGATTTTCGGAGGTACATTTAATCCTCCGCACAAGGGACATGTACGAATGATTCAGAAAATGAGTGAGGAAATGAACTTCGATAAGGTCCTGATTATACCTAACAAAAAACCGACACATAAAAGATGCGACGATCTCGCTGACAACGAAGACCGTTTGCAAATGTGCAGGCTGGCTTTCAAAGACCCGAAATATGAAATCAGCAGCATAGAGATGGACAGAGAAAGTGACAGTTACACTATTTACACGATAGAGCAGCTGAAAAAACAATATCCAAGTGATGAATTCTTTCTCGTCATTGGATCGGATATGTTCCTAATTTTCAACAAGTGGTATAAGCATAAGGAACTATTGAAAGCGTGCACAATTTGTGTAGCTTCCAGAGATAATGCAGATACAATCAAAGAACTCAGAGAATATGCTTTCAGTGTTCTTGGGATATATATTGCAAAACTTGACGGAGAGCATATACATATATCGCCTATGGATGCTTACGATCTAAGTTCAAGTGAAATCAGAGAGAAAATAACTCAGGGAAGAAGTGTCTATGGTATGGTGGACCCGGAGATAATAGAGTATATGGAGAAAAACAAATTGTATGGATACGGAAAGAAACAATGAGTTCCTTGAGGAAATGAAAAAACGTCTGAAGACGGAACGACTCTATCATTCAATTTGTGTTGCAGAGCAGGCCAGACATCTGGCAAAGATATATAATGCAGACGAAGAAAAAGCATATACTGCAGGCCTTGTACATGACATCATGAAATATGAAGAACCCGAAAAAGCAATAAAGATGATAGAAGAAGACGGCAGAAACAAAATGACGGAAAGCGAAAAGAAAATACTGCCGACCATACATGCTGTTGCCGGAGAAGTATTTCTCAGAACAAAATTAGGCCTGACAGATGAAGAAATATTATCAGCAGTCAGATATCATACCACTGGGAAAGAAAATATGACCCTTATGGAAAAAATAATTTATGTTTCCGATTTAACCGGCGCAGACAGAAATTACAAGGATGTTGATGAAGTAAGAAAAACTGCGGAGACGGATCTTGATATGGCATGTCTTATGGGACTTGAATTTACAATAGAAAAGAATTTAAAGGCAAACAGACCGATACACATGGATACAATCAAAGCATACAACTACATCACTGAAAGGATGGAGCAAAATGGATAGAAAAGATATAGTAAAAAATGTTGTAAAAATTCTGGACAATAAAAAAGCAAATGATATTGCAGCATTGGAGATAACAGATCTGACGGTAGTGGCAGACTATTTTGTCATTGCATCGGGAACATCGGGAACACATATACGTGCTCTCGCAGATGAACTGGAAGTTGAAATGAAAAAACTCGGAGTGGAAATGAGAGGACTTGAAGGCAGAACCACAGGTTGGATTTTGCTGGATTATGGTACGGTAATTGTTCATCTCTTTACTCCGGATCAAAGAGAACTTTTCAATCTTGAGCATCTTTGGGCAGATGCAAAAAAAGTAGATATGAGCGAGTATATAAGCGAATAACACAAAGGGGGTATCTATATGAACTATAATTTTAAGACCAATGAAGCCAAATGGCAAAAGAAGTGGGAAGAGCAGGGAGCTTTTCGTGCGATAGATAACAGCGACAAGAAAAAGTTTTACGGACTTGTAGAATTCCCCTATCCGAGCGGAGCGGGAATGCACGTAGGACATATTAAGGCATATTCAGGACTTGAGGTTATATCAAGAAAAAGAAGACTACAGGGATATAATGTGCTTTTCCCCATAGGCTTTGATGCTTACGGCCTTCCTACCGAGAACTACGCCATCAAGACAGGTA
The DNA here is from genome assembly GCA_937884995.1 of uncultured Clostridia bacterium. Classification (GTDB taxonomy): domain Bacteria; phylum Bacillota; class Clostridia; order Oscillospirales; family Acutalibacteraceae; genus Fimenecus. The sequence continues at coordinate 5,811 of CAKZZL010000041.1, read as the reverse complement.
TTCATCCCCGCAAAGTAACAGACATGAATATTGAGAAGTTTACAAACCAGCTTAAGAAAGTAGGCTTTTCATTTGACTGGGACAGGGTTATTGATACAACACAGGAAGATTACTATAAATGGACACAGTGGATATTTCTCAAGATGTTTGAAAACGGGCTTGCATTCCGTGACAAGACACTTGTAAATTATTGTCCTTCATGCAAAGTTGTACTTTCAAATGAAGATTCACAGGGCGGTAAGTGTGATATCTGCCACAGCGATGTTGTACAGAAATCCAAAGATGTTTGGTATCTCAGAATAACAGAGTATGCAGACAAACTGCTTGAAGGTCTTGAAAAAGTTGATTATCTTCCGAATATTAAACTTCAGCAAGTTAACTGGATTGGAAAATCCCGTGGTGCTTTTGTCAGATTCACAATCAACGGAATAGACGAAACACTTAAAATATATACGACACGTCCGGATACACTTTTCGGTGTAACTTTTATGGTAATGGCACCGGAACATCCTCTTATCGATAAGTACAAAGATAAGATCGCCAATATGGGTGAGATTGAAAAATACCGTGCGGAATGCGCAAAAAAGACCGAGTTTGAGCGCACACAATTAGTGAAAGACAAAACTGGTGTCAAAATTGACGGACTTACTGCAAAGAACCCGGTAAATGGTAAGGATATCCCCATTTTCATATCGGATTACGTAATGATGGGATACGGAACTGGAGCTATCATGGCTGTTCCTGCTCATGACCAGAGAGACTATGATTTCGCAAAGAATTTCGGTATAGATATTATTGAGGTTATAAAAGGCGGAGATATATCTGTGGAAGCCTATACGGGCGACGGAGATATGGTTAACTCCGGTTTCCTCAACGGCATGACAAACAAGAAAGATTCTATTGCAAAGATGATAGAATATCTCCAGGAAAAAGGAATCGGAGAAGGCGGAGTTCAATATAAGATGAAAGACTGGGCTTTCAACCGTCAGCGTTATTGGGGAGAGCCTATCCCGATTATATATTGTGACAAGTGCGGAATGGTGGCCGTTCCGTATGATGAACTTCCATTGAAACTTCCGGAAGTTGAAAACTTTGAGCCCGGCCAGGACGGAGAAAGTCCTCTGGCAAAGATTGATTCGTTTGTAAACTGCAAATGTCCAAAATGCGGCGGAAAAGCAAAAAGAGAAACCGATACAATGCCTCAGTGGGCAGGCTCATCATGGTATTTCCTCCGTTATATAGACCCGCATAATGACAAGGCATTGGCAGATATGGATAAACTTAATTACTGGGGCCCGGTGGATTGGTATAACGGCGGTATGGAACATGTTACACGCCACCTTATCTATTCCAGGTTCTGGCACAGATTCCTTTATGATATAGGCGCAGTTCCATTCCCGGAACCATATCTCAAGAGAACCGCACAAGGACTTATTTTGGGACCGGACGGAGTTAAAATGAGCAAATCCAGAGGCAATGTCATAGATCCCAATGTGGTTGTCGACCAGTACGGTGCAGATGTCCTGAGATCTTATGTGCTTTTCATGGGAGACTATGAACAGGCAGCGCCATGGAGTGAAGACAGTGTTAAGGGATGCAAGAGATTTATAGACAGGATATGGAACCTGCAGGAAATCCTTGTTGACGGTGATGATTATTCAAAAGAACTTTCATCATTGATGCACAGAGCTGTGAAAAAAGTGTCAGAAGACATTGAAAACATGAAGTTCAACACAGCGATTGCAGCCCTTATGACCTTACTTAACAGCATATATGACAACAAAAAGATTAACAGAGCCGAACTTAAGACATTGTTGCTTCTTGTAAATCCTTTTGCACCGCATGTTACAGAGGAGATGTGGGAGCAGTTGGGTTATGGAAAAATGATAGCAACAGACGGAAGCTGGCCGGAATATGATGAAGCAAAATGTGTTGATGATTCAGTGGAGATAGTAGTTCAGATTAACGGAAAAATCAGAACCAAACTTGTTCTGGCAACAGATATTTCCAGTGAGGATGCTATTGATGCTGCAAAGAAGGATGAAAAAATCAGCACAGAACTTGCCGGCAAGAACATAATTAAAGAAATTTATGTAAAGGGCAAACTTGTAAATATAGTTGCAAAATAATCTGATCAAGGGCGACAGTGTTCGCCCTTCTTTTGAATGAGGATATAGGATGAGTCTTTTAATCTGTCCCGTCTGCAGATCTGAACTAAAGGAAAATTCAGTTTCCTTAGTTTGCGCAAACGGACACGCATACGATATAGCTAAACAAGGATATGTGAATCTGCTGCCGGTAAATAAGAAACACTCGAATGTTCCCGGTGACAGCAAAGAGATGATTTTATCCAGACGTTCTTTCCTTGAAAGCGGCTACTATGACTGCTTTGCATCAAAACTTGCTGAGATTATAATAATACACACAAATCATAGTCAAAAACTATCTGTACTCGATGTAGGATGCGGAGAAGGATATTATGACGGGTTTCTCACAAAGAAATTGGACAAGTTAAAAATTAACTACGAATTCTATGGTACAGATATTTCAAAGGAAGCTGTAAAGGCGGCTTCAGGAAAATACAAGAATGTCAGCTATGCAGTTGCAAGTAATTTCAGCTTGCCATTTAAGGATAAGAGTTTTGACATTATCATTAATATTTTTTCGCCTATGGCTGAGAGTGAAAACTGCAGATTGCTAAAAGAAAATGCCCTCTATATATATGCTGTTCCGGGGCCTGATCATTTGATTCAGATTAAGGAAACAATATATGATGATGTTTATCAAAAAGAGGAGAGAGACATTGCCTACAGCGGCTTGGAATTCCTGGAAAGAGTAAAGGTGAGAAGCGAAATCACTGTCGAGGGTAAGGACTTAACAGATTTGTTTATGATGACACCGTATTATCTAAAATCTCATAAAAATGCGACAGAAAAACTCAAAAGAGCGGGAACTATAAAGACAAAAATTGCATTTGATTTTTTAGTCTTCAAGAAAAAGGGGAAGAATTATGAAGATAATTGATATATCAAGAGAAATTTTATCATCTGAAGTTTATCCGGGAGATCCCAGACCAAAACTTGAAACAATAAAGAATCTGGAATTGGGAGACAGTTACACATTCAGCGCAATACATATGGGACTTCATTGCGGAACACATATTGATGCACCCCTGCACTTTTGGGCTGATGGCTGTGATATTACAGGCCTTCCGGCTGACGCTTTTTTGGGACCGTGTACAGTTATAGAAGTAAATGAAGAAATGATAACGGGAGCCTATGTTGAAAGATATTTCCCGACAAAAGCAAAAAGAATAATAATTAAATCGAATGGAAAAGCAATTCTTCATGAATCGGCTGCAACTGCGCTCGCATATATGGGATATATATTGATAGGGACGGATAACATAACTATTGAGGATGAAGAAAGTGATGGCAGATCACATCGTGCACTTTTGGCAGAAAACATTGCAATTCTTGAAGGACTCAGTTTGGAAGGGGTAAAGCAGGGCGAATATTTTTTGCTCGCAGCTCCGTTAAAAATTGCAGGTGCTGAGGCGGCACCATGCAGAGCTTTCCTAATTGACGACCATATTTTCTGGAGTGGAGCTAAAAAATAATGGGCTTGGTTAAAAATCAGGATATTGAATTAAAAATTGAGACAATCAGTTCTGAGGGAAGCGGAGTCGGTCACTATGACGGACAAGTTGTATTTGTATATAATACTGCCCCCGGAGATTTTATTAAGGCACATATAATCAAAGTAAAAAAAGCATATGCAATCGCAACAATAAAAGAAATTATCGTTCCATCAAAAGACAGAATTGAAGTTGATTGTCCGTATTTCAGATCATGCGGTGGATGCGCATACCGACATATATCGTATGATGCCGAACGTGCAATAAAAAAACAAAATGTTTGTGATGCATTAAAAAGAATAGGAAATATAGATGCAGTAGTTGACGATGTCAGATTTGTCGCAACTGAGAGATATAGGAATAAAACGCAAATACCGGTGGGAAGAACAAACACCGGCATTGTATGTGGTTTTTATGCGTCACATACGCATAGAATTATACCAATGTCAGATTGTTTGCTTCAGCCAAAAGAGTTTTCAAATATAGTAGATGAGATAAAGCAGTGGATGGAAGACTATGAAGTTAGAGCATATGATGGTGAAGATGGACTTCTGAGACATGTTTTTTTAAGAGAGGCTTTTGCAACAGGGGAAATTATGGTTTGCCTTGTGGCCACAAGCGATAATCTGCCACACATAGAGGAACTTATATCCCGAATAAAAGTGATGAACGGAGTTGTAGGAATAGTTATTAACATTAATAAAGAAAAGACTAATGTTATATTGGGCTGCGAAACTAAAACAATGTGGGGAAAAGATACCATAGATGACATATTATGCGGCATTAAGATATCAATTTCTCCGTCATCTTTTTACCAAGTAAATCATGATACGGCAGAATTACTGTATGAATGTGTCAGAGAATGCTGTAATTTAACAGGGAGCGAGACTTTGGTTGACCTTTATTGCGGTACCGGAACGATTGGACTTTACCTTGCGAAATATTGCAAAAAGATAATAGGGGTAGAGATTGTTAAAGAAGCAATAGAAAATGCAAGACAAAATGCATTGACCAATGGAATAGAAAACAGTGAGTTCTACTGTGGCGATGCTCATGAACTTGTTAAAAGACTAAAAAGAGATTCCTTAAAAGCAGACGTTGTAATTATAGATCCGCCAAGAAAAGGATGTAGCAAGGAAATTGTAGATGATATTGTTGAAATAAGTCCTGCAAAGGTCGTTTATGTTTCTTGTAATGTGTCTACACAAAGTAGAGATTGCAAAGCACTAGAAGAAAAAGGATATATAGTGCAAAAGGTTACACCGATAGATATGTTTCCTAGAACAGTACATGTGGAGACAGTAGTATTGATGACAAGAACCGACGCCAGAAAGGGCTGAAATGTACTGAAATAAAGGGATTCCGAGGTTTGCCCCCAAAAACCGGAGGCGACCCGGGATCCCTTTCAATCTTTTTCATCATCTAACCTGCACACCAAAAAAACCGAAATGCGAGGCTACGGGTTAGATATTTGCGTGGCGAGGCTACAGGTTAGATAGTACGGTTGCAAGGCGGCAGAGCAATTCATGACGCAGTTCTTTTTCGAGTTTGATCCTGCGACGGCGTTCGGCCTGTCTGCGGCGTATCTCGTCGCGATGCTCCATATAGTAATTGTGATTATAATCTTTGTAGTGCTCACGGTGAGCTTGATAGTACGCTTTTCTTTCCACGTCATGGGCATGATTATATTCCCGGTGCTTTTGCTTCCAATATTCGATAGTCTTTTCGTAAACGATGTAGCCGTTGCTGAAGTACTCGTTGTTTTTGTAAAGCTCCCATGAGTTTTTTAATATAGCGTTCTTTTTTACATACTCACGGTATATGTGTCTTCGCTCATTTCGTATTGATTTGAAGATATATGCGATAACTTTGTCGCTTTCTTTTACAGAGGAATACACTTCTGGTGCGAGACGGAATCTTATAATCACTTTCCAGACAGCTACTTGGAATTCGAGCATATAGTCTTCTGCACTCATATAAGAAACGACATTCTCGTTTTCAAAACAGACCTTCTTCATAAAGGGACGCAAGCTAACACACAGTTGTTCAAATCCTCGGTCGTCGTAAGGGTTTGAGACGAGGGCGTCAACCAGTATCTTTCGCTCCTCATTAGCTTCGGTGAATATTACAACGCTTGAGAGCCACCTCTTTAACACTTGAGAGCCACTTCCGGT
>CAKZZL010000040.1 GCA_937884995.1 uncultured Clostridia bacterium | reverse complement strand
TTTTGCCCAGGAACCTCCCTTTATTTTACGGAAAACCCTGTATTTTACGGCACCCTGGACTGCCTTCCAGCATATTTTTACACCGCCGAAAACATTGGAGGCAGAAATGAGGGCAGGAGAATCGAAATTTGTATAGCAAAAGCCTTCTTCAGACATATTTCCTATCTCTGTGTCTTCGTAATCAAATGCCCGAACTAGATATCTATAAGCAATGTTATTTTCAATGTTCAAAAGGTCATATGAATTTTCATCGGTGCGGACTATTTCCGTCCACTCGTTTTCTTCAAGCTTATATAAAATATAATAACTTGCTTTTTCCGACTGCTCCCAGGATATTCTGACACCGTTTTCTATGCTTGCAAAGGAAAGAACGGCTTCATAATTATCAATATTTACCCGGTCATCTGTTGCCGTATCGTCATAAGCCTGAGCATATATATTAAATGCAAAGGTAAAGAAGCTTGTGATTACCAATGCAAGGGAAATAAGTTTTTTAAACTTCATTATATGATATAGCTCCTAACTAAAACATGTCTTAGAATTTAATTTGAAAAAACAGGCTCTTCGCCTGCTTTTCAATTTCTGTTCTTATATCTTGTATCCGTTTTTGCGAAGAATCGCATCAATCTTATCTGATGTGTCGAGAAGTCTACTTATGGATTTGTCGAGATTAAGTGTATCAATGATATATGAAAGGTATTTGGAGCAATCAACCTCAACATACCATTCACGGTCTTTAAGCTCAGGAAGTCTGTAAACAAGATTTGTTGTGAATACTCTGTCAAAAATACCTTTTTCATATGCATTATCAAAACTCTTGAGACCTTCTGCAAAAAGTCCGAAACATGTAAATACGAAAGCTCTTCTTGCACCCAGATCTTTCAATTTTGCGGCAACCTCCAGCATGGATTCACCGGATGAAATCATATCATCCACGATTATTATATCCTTGCCATCAACATTTGAACCCAAAAATGAATGCTCAATAATCGGGTTTCTTCCGTTTACAACTCTGGAGAAATCACGACGCTTATAGAACATACCAAGGTCAAGACCGAGCACTGTGGAATAATAGATACAACGACCCATCGCACCTTCATCAGGTGAGACAATCATCATATGGTCTTTATCAAAATTAAGGCCACTGACGTTATTTACAAGTGCTTTTATCATCTGGTATGCAGGCGATACGCTTTCAAAACCGTGGAGAGGAATGGCATTTTGTACTCTTGGATCATGCGCATCAAATGTGATGATATTATCAACACCCATGTTAAAGCAAAGTTCCTGAAGTGCAATAGCGCAGTCAAGTGATTCTCTTGAAGTACGTCTGTGCTGTCTGCCTTCATAAAGCATCGGCATAATAACTGTGATACGTCTTGCTTTGCCTTCTACTGCGGCAATGGCACGTTTTAGGTTTGCATAGTGGTCATCAGGACTCATAGGAACTATATGATCGTACATTTTGTAGGTGATACCATGGTTGAATACGTCACAAAGGATATATATATCATAGCCTCTTGCTGTATCTCTGAGTGAACATTTGCCTTCGCCGCTTCCGAATCTCGGGAAAGATGAATCCATAATATATGATTCGCGCTCATACTCCGCAAAAGCTATTGTGCCCTTATGCTCACTGTCCTGTGCCGAGCGCCATTTGACAATATATCTGTCAATCTTTTCCGCAAGTTCTTCGCATCCCGGAAGAGCTATAATACCAAGGGGTCCTATCGGTACGGTTGTTAATTCCTGTTTTGCCATTTTACATCCTCCACATTAAATTAAATTTTCATTAATATTGTAATCAATTTTCTTTTCATATTCAAGAGAATTAATTTAAAAATTAGAATTTTAGTTATTTGCATATGAACGCTGTTTCTATTTGATTGTCTTTCGTTAATTTTGACTATGCGGCTTTTGAAAATGTTAATTTTTTGCAAATATTAATTAAATTTGTGGAAAATGATACATATTTGTGCTATCATTATATACGTGTAATTTTGACTAAGATTAAGGAGAGAAATCCATGTCATTTATAGAACTGAGAGATGTATCAAAAGTATATAAGATGGGTGAAGTTGAAATTAAAGCAGCAGATTCCGTGGGCTTTCCTGTCGAAAAGGGAGAATTTGTCATAATTGAGGGACCTTCAGGTGCCGGTAAAACAACAATACTCAACCTTCTCGGCGGTATGGATAAGCCAACTAACGGCAGCATAATAATTGATGAAAAAGATATATCAAAATACAAAGACAGAGAACTTACCAAATATCGCAGGGACGAGGTAGGTTTTGTTTTCCAGTTCTATAACCTAATCCAGAATCTTACTGCACTTGAGAATGTTCAGATGACATCGCAGATATCAAAAAATCCGATTGACGCAGAAGAAATACTCAAAGAAGTCGGACTGGGTAACAGACTGGATAATTTTCCCTCACAGCTTTCCGGCGGTGAGCAGCAAAGAGTTGCAATTGCGAGGGCACTCGCAAAAAATCCAAAACTTCTGCTTTGCGATGAGCCAACGGGTGCTCTTGACTATATAACAGGCAAATCCATTTTGAAACTGCTTCAGGATACATGCAGGGAAAAGGGAATGACCATTATTGTCATTACTCATAACTCTGCACTTACTCCTATGGCTGACAAAATCATCAAAATAAAGAACGGTAAGGTTGACAAGATTCTTCTTAACGAATCTCCGACACCTGTCGATCAGATTGAGTGGTAAGGAATATATATGAAAAAATCCATGAGAAAAGATTTCGGCAGGGAGATTAAGAATAACTTCAGTCGCTTTATCTCAATCCTGCTGATTGTAGTCCTGGGAGTTGCTTTTTTCTCCGGAATACGTTCCGCTAGTCCCGCGATGGAAAAATCCGTAGATAAGCAATATGACAAACAAAATATGATGGATATCAGAGTTATCGGCACTATGGGCATTTCAGACTCCGATATTGATGCTGTATCCAAACTTGAAGGAGTATCCGGTGTCGAAGGCGCATACTCCAATGATTTTCTGTGTCTTGTAAACCAATCTGAGGTAGTTACCAAAGTCTGGTCTATGCCAAAGGATATAAATATAATAAAACTGATCTCCGGCAGATTTCCGGAAAAATACAATGAAGTTCTTGTAAGTGAAGAATTCCTTGATGCATCCGGTCTTAAAGTCGGAGACTATATGACATTGACAACAGGAACATCAGCTTCTGTCTTTGATACACTTGCATCAGAAACATATACAATTGTCGGAACATGCAGTTCGGCATATTACCTGAATGGCGATATGGGGACCGCAACTGTCGGTGACGGGACGGTGGATGGTTATGTTGTAATACCGAGAGAGGCATTCGTTACAGATATCTTTTCAGTTATGTATATTACGGTGGAAGGGGCAAGAGAACTTAATTGCTTCTCCAAAGAATATGCGGAAAAAGTAGATAAAGTAGTAAAAGAAATTGAAAAAATATCAGAGAACAGATGCGACATACGCTATTCCGAAGTAAAATCACAATCAACCGATCTTCTGACAAAGGCTCAGAATGAATATACAGCGGCAAAACTGACAGCAGAGGATGAGCTTGCAAAAGCATATGAGGAACTGGTCCAAAATGAAGAACTCATAGATGTCAGCAGAGCAACATACGAAGAAAAAAAAGCAATACTGGAAAATGCGGAGACCGAACTCCCGAAGAGAAAAGAAGAAATCCAGAAGGCAAAAGACGAACTTCAGCAAACAAAGTCTATTATTTCCGGACTTGAACAAAGGCTGAATGCCGCAAAACCGGAAATGGACAAGGCATATATACAGCTGCAGGATATCATGCAGGATCCCGATGCCTCAGATGAAGATAAACAGAACGCAGCCTTCGTATATCAGGCAGCAAAAACACTTGTTGATACCCTTCAGCAGCAAGTTAATAAATATAAAGAGCAGATAGAAACAGGCGAAAAAGAGATAGCAAGTAATGAGGCTTTGATTGCAGAAGTTGAAACTCAGCTTGCTAATAATGCAGAGATAATATCTCAAACAGAAAAGCAGATAAGCGATGCGGAAACAGAGCTTGCTGCCGGAAAAGAACAATATGAAACCGCCAAGCAGGATGCGCTCGATGAACTTGAAGATGCATTAAACAAGCTGGAGGAAACTCAGAAACTCATAAATGAGATGCAGATACCTGATTGGTATATCCTTGACAGAACAACAATTGACTCTTACCGCAGTTTTGCATCCGATGCGGACAGCATTGCAGCGCTTGGTACTGTTTTCCCACTTATATTCTTCCTGGTTGCCGCACTTGTTTCACTCACAACCATGACAAGAATGGTTGAGGAGGAGAGAACTCAAATCGGAACAATTAAGGCACTTGGATATAGTAAAGCCGCCATAATGAGCAAATATATTCTTTATGCATTCTTGGCAAGTGCAATAGGCAGCATCATAGGAGTAGCAGCAGGCGAATATACCATACCTCAGCTTATTATTCGCGCATATACTATGTCATATTACAATTTGACGGAAATGGTCATAAGCATAAATCTTTTCTATGGGGTTATAGCTGCAGCAATGGCAGTGCTTTGTACATGCATCGCCGCATTTGCTGCATCCGGAAGAGTGCTTAAGAGCAGCCCCGCAAGTCTCATGAGACCTGAATCACCTCGTTCCGGCAAGAGAGTCTTACTTGAAAGATTTAAGTTTATATGGATAAGGCTGAATTTCTCACAAAAAGCTACATGGCGTAACCTTATGAGATACAAGAGAAGATTCTTTATGACACTCTTCGGAGTCGGTGGATGTATGGCCTTGCTTTTGGTTGGATTCGGTATCAGAGACTCTGTGTCCTCAATGGCAGAATTGCAATACGGAACTGTATTCCAGTTCGACGGCATAGTCAGTGTTGACGGCACAATGTCCAGAGCTGCCAGACGCGCCCTTATCACCGATATGGCGGATATCAAGGATATTAAGGAAAACCTTCAGGCAAACCGTACAATGATATATGCAACAAACGACAAGGCTAAAATAGATAATGAAAAAAATGCATATCTCATAGTTCCGATAAACACAGACAGTTTCCCGGAATATATCAATCTCAGCGACGGCCTTGAACTTAATGATTCAGGAGTAATCATCACTGAAAAGTATGCAGAGGTTCTTAATGTATCAACAGGAGATACGATATATATACGAGGCAGTGAGTCGGATGCATATACAAAGGAAGTCACAGTTTCAGGCATAACAGAGAATTACATATTCAATTATGTATATATGACACCGGGTCTTTATCAAAGTTTATATGCTACTGCTGCAGATCAGAACATTGTCTTTATAAAGACAGCTAAAGCTGCAGATACAAAAGACCTTTCGGAGAGACTGCTCAAGATTGACGGTGTAAATGCCGTTACCATGAATGAGGATAGCTTAAGCAGTATGAAGAGCGTGACTCAGAGACTTACATTCATTGTCATAATTATGATATTCTCTGCGGCATTGCTTGCCTTTGTCGTGCTCTACAATCTGAACAACATCAATATCACAGAAAGAAGAAGGGAACTTGCCACCATCAAGCTTCTGGGTTTCTATGACGGCGAACTTTCAAAATATGTTTACAGAGAAACGACCTTGCTTACAATTTTCGGTACAGCTTTGGGTATTGCTCTGGGCATACTCCTTCACAGATATGTAATGAAAACCGTTGAAACCGATGTATATATGTTCAGTAAGATGCTCGAACCGCGCAGCATTATCATCAGCGCAGCGATAACAATAGTATTTTCATTGCTTGTAAATGCAGTTATGTATTTCAAACTTAAAAAGATAGATATGATAGAATCACTCAAGAGTGTTGAATAAGAAAGAGGAAAGTTATGCTAGAACAATTAAAAAATCCGAGCCAGGATGATATTACGGCCACAATTAAGACAAGTATGGGAGATATAAAGGTAAAATTTTTCCCGCAATATGCTCCCAAAGCAGTTGAAAATTTCACTACACATGCAAAAAACAGATACTATGACGGTATCATCTTCCATAGAGTAATCAACGACTTTATGATTCAGGGAGGAGACCCTCTTGGAAACGGAACAGGAGGAGAGAGTATCTGGGGCGATTCATTTGAAGATGAGTTCACACCGGCTCTTCACAACTTGAGAGGTGCTCTTTGCATGGCAAATGCAGGACCCAATACAAACGGCAGCCAGTTCTTTATAGTACAGGCAAAACTTGTATCCAATGACTTGCTGGAACAAATGAGAGAAATTGACGAAAAGTTCTTCCCCAATGAATTTGTGGATGCCTATGAACAGATGGGCGGCACACCATGGCTTGATTTCAAACATACAGTTTTCGGACAGGTTTATGAAGGAATGGATGTTGTGGACAAAATAGCGGCTGCTGAGGCAGATCCTTTCACAAATAAACCTTTCAATGACATCACAATAGAGGAAATCATATTAGACTGATTGACTTGAACCAATATAAATCTGCATAGAGGAGAGACAGATATGCTCTTTAAAAAAATAGGCTTAATTGATGAAAATTTTGAATATATCCCGGATATGTATATCGGGACAAGAAACGATAAAATTGCATATATAGGGAGAAAAATGCCTTCTGAAGACTTCGGGCAGGAATATGACGGACAGTCAAAAGTCCTTTTGCCGGGTTTTGTAAATGCACATACACATTCACCGATGGCCTTACTTCGTGGCTATGCAGAAGAACTGCCTTTGGACAAGTGGCTTAACGAAAAAGTATTTCCTTTTGAAGATAAACTCGATTGTGACAGGGCATACTATGGAACATCTCTTTCAATTGCAGAGATGCTCAGCGGCGGCACAACATCATTTTCGGATATGTATTTCTTTACTGACGGCGTTATGAGAGCTGTTAAGGATGCAAAGGCAAAGACAAACTACTCAAGATGCATAACTTCATTCGGAGATGACAATTTTGAAAACAACTCGAGAGTGAAGGAAGCTATATATGCTGTTGAAAAGTATCATAACAGCGAAAACGGCAGAATAAAAATAGATTTTAGCCTGCACGCAGAATATACAAACAAAAAAGAAGTTATTGAAAGCTTCGGAGAATATGTGCGAAACCGAGATAATATCGTCCATATTCATGCATCTGAGACCAAATCGGAGCATGATGCCTGCAAAGAAAGGTATGGAATAACACCCGTAAGAATCTTTTATGATGCCCATATTTTTGATGCAGCTACACTTCTTGCTCATTGTGTATGGATAGAAGACAGTGATGTAGACATTTTGAAGGAAAAGAATGTTTCTGTCGCACATAATCCTATCAGTAATCTGAAACTTGGCAGCGGTGTTTGTGATGTATATAAGCTCTTAAACAGGGGAGTTAACGTGGCAATAGGCACGGATTCTTCAGCCAGCAATAACAAACTTGATATGATGCGTGAGATGTTTACTGCATCAATATTGCAAAAAGGTATACAGAGGAAAGCAGAGATAATATCTCCCAAGCAAGTGCTTAAAATGGCAACACAAAACGGTGCCATAGCTCAGGGCAGATTTGACACCGGCCTAATAAAGGAAGGCTATAAAGCGGATATAACTGTAATCAATCTTGACAATGAACATATGTGTCCGGAATATAACGTTATCAATAATCTGGTATACTCAGCAGAAAGATCTGATGTTGTGCTTACCATGGTTGATGGCAATGTCTTATATAAAGACGGCGAATTCACGACAATAGACATCGAAAAAATAAAGGCTGAGACAAACAGAATTGTTAAGGAAGTTGACAGCGAGGTGCATGCCGATGATTAAAAAGGCAGCGGAATACGTTAAATCAATTGCAGGAGATGGCTTTGAGATAGGCATAATATGCGGCAGTGGGCTCGGAGAATTATGCGATAAGATTGAAAATCCTGTGTATATAGATTACAAAGATATTACGGGATTCCCGGTATCAACGGCCCCGGGACATGTAGGCCGGTTTGTTGCCGGTATTCTTAACGGGAAAAAGCTGATAGCTATGCAAGGCAGAATTCACTACTATGAAGGCTATTCCTTAAATGAAGTGGTTATGCCTATACGTGTTATGAAACTTTTAGGTGTGAACAGCCTTATAGTCACTAATGCAGCCGGAGGCATAAATGAAGATTATATGGTCGGCGATATCATGCTTATATGCGATCATATCAATTTCACCGGAGTTAATTGCCTTATCGGAAAAAACGATCTGACTTTCGGACCCAGATTTCCCGATATGACTTATGCTTATGCTCCGGAATATATAGAGATAGCTGACAAGATAGCTGATGAAATGAATATAAAGCTTCAGCATGGCATATATATGGGACTTAGCGGACCGTCATATGAAACACCTGCAGAAATACATGCCTTTCGTTCTCTCGGTGCCGATGCGGTTGGAATGTCCACAGTACAGGAGGTTATCGCAGCAAACCATTGCGGTATGAAAGTACTCGGATTTTCTAATATAGCAAATAAAGCGGCAGGAATGACAAAAGAAAGACTCAGTGAAGAAGAAGTAATAATTGCAGGTCAGAAAGTTGCTTCAACTCTTCAGAAACTTATATTCCGTATAGTAGGTGAAATCTGATGCCATTCTTGGATATGGAAACAATCGGATATGACACTGTTAACAATAAAGCAGTCTTTGTGGATCAAACTCAGCTTCCTGCAAAGTATATTGAAGTTTTCACCGATGATTTTGATGAAATGTATGAAGCTGTAAAAAACTTAAGAGTAAGAGGAGCTCCCGCAATCGGAGTCTTTGCTGCAATATCTTTGGCTGTTCTTGTGAACAAAACTAATGACAAGGATCTTAAAAAACAGTTTTTTGATTATGCTGACAGGTTTATAAGCTGCAGACCTACCGCAGTTAATCTTGCCTGGGCAATTAAAAAATGCAAAAATACGGCAGAAAACAGTGATGATATACAAAGGGATCTCAAAAATCTGGCTCTTCAAATGATAGAGGAAGATATACAAATCTGCAGACAAATAGGGGAAAACGGAGCAAAACTTTTATCAAAGTGTAATGCTGTTTTAACCCATTGTAATGCCGGAAGGCTTGCAACTGTCAAGTACGGAACAGCACTGGCACCTATATACATTGCAAAAGAAAAAGGACATAATATATCCGTGTATGCGGATGAAACCAGGCCTTTGCTTCAGGGCGCCAGACTTACCTGCTACGAGTTACAAACTGCAGGTGTTGATACCACCCTTATATGCGATAATGCTGCATCGGCAGTTATGAAAAAAGGACTTGTTGATGCTGTAGTTGTAGGTTGTGACAGGGTTGCATTAAATGGCGATACAGCAAACAAAGTCGGAACAAGTGTGCTTGCAATTCTTGCATCTGAGTACAATATACCATTTTACGTATGTATGCCTTTTTCAACATTTGACAAAGATATAAAAGACGGCAGCCAAATACCTATCGAAGAGCGAAACAGTGATGAGATAATAAGCATATGCTACAAAGAAAATATAGTAGCAAAGGGTGTCAAAACGCTAAATTATGCATTTGATGTCACAGATCATAAATTTATTACCGCATTTGTTACTGAGAAGGGTATAATCAAGCCCTCTGAAATAAGGAATTACTGCAAAAATTGATTTTATTGACTTATTTTTTGCAGTATGTTATCATTTATTCACATTCAAAAACAAAGGAGTTATTTGAGAAATGGCAAAGTTAAACGATATTGATAAGGCTGCAAAAGAAAAGGGGTCAGGCCTTAATACTCTCTGGCAGTTTGTTAAATTTATATTTGTCAGTCTTATCGCAATGATAGTTCAGTTTGCACTTCTTAACATTCTGAATCACATTCCCCCGATAGTTGAACTTTTCGGAACAGACTTCAAATGGTGGGTATTTGAATCACCCGTTAATATGGCAGAGGGAGCAGTAGTTATAGGCGGTTTGGGATACTTTATTTCAAACAATGCTGCAAACATCGCAGCTCAGATTGTGTCTTTCTTCGTAAATCGTGAGAAAACATTTAATTCGAGTGCAAATGTTGCAATAACTTTGCCTATATACATTATATTTACGTTAGCTTTAATCGCATTCTCTGCATGGCTTAACCCAACACTCCAGCATCTTTTTGTAAGCAAAGGATGGATGGGCGGAGACCTTGCGGCAAATGCTGCTACAATGATTTGCTCAGCAGTTCAGTTCTTCCTTTATTTCCCTGTTGACAAAATCCTTTTCCGTAAGCCTAAGGAAGATAAAAAAGAAGCAAGCGCAGACGCAGAATAATCTGAATTTATTAATACCCCGACCGCAAGGACGGGGTAAATATTTGCAGTAGGGGGGTTATTCCATGGCAAATGCGAAAACAATAGACAAGAAAAAATTATTTAATATCATACGTATAATTATTTCAGTTATACTTACGGTTGTTTTTGTAATATCTGCTTTGGCTGCAACAGCACTGTCCGGTGCCAGAACTTATCTGAACAGCGAGAGTTTTAAAAATGAAATAAGGGGACTGGACCTTAAATCCGTTAAGTTTAATACAGCAAGCGGTACTACATCTGTACTTGACTATATGTACACAACAGTGAATGGAGCATTTTCATCAACTGTGCTCGGAAGATTTGATGTTCCTAAAGACCTTATAGCATCCGTCATTTCTGCAGATATAGTTGACACTGCTGTAAAAGATGCCCTTTTAGAATGCGTAGATTACTATATTAACAGTGATTACAAGGAAGCAAAGGACAGAATCAAAAATAACCAGCAGATAACATATGAGTCAGTTAAGATTGAAGACTTTAAGGATGCACAGTCTCTCATAAAAGCATATGTTACAAATGTTATTCATTCAACTGTGGAAAACACAGTGGAAAAAAGTTCAGATGAAGTCATCGTTTTGGTGTCAGCACATACACAAAGGGTATTTACCATATTGGCAGTTGTTTCAGCTATTGCAATATTAGCTCTTTGCTGCGCGTCATATGTTTTCCAGTCGCTGATATTCTTTGGCTTTGCTTCTGCTGCCTATGGCTTGGTTATAAAAATATTCCAGATGAAATTTGAGAATGCACAGACAGATAAATCAATCATTGGTTATGTTTTGCTTGAACCTTTGGCAGACAGTTACTCGACAAACGCCAATATCGGAATTATAGCCGGTATTTTGCTTATAGGTATATTTGTCACAATCGCCATTTTCCCAAAGAACAATAAAAAAAGCACAGAACTGCAAAAGGAGAGTTAAGTAACAATGAAACTCGGAATCGTGGGATTGCCCAATGTAGGAAAAAGTACACTTTTTAATGCAATTACAAATGCAGGAGCCCAGGCAGCAAATTATGCATTTTGTACAATAGAACCCAATGTTGGAGTTGTGGCTGTACCTGACTATAGGCTGGACAAACTCACACAAATGTATAATCCTAAAAAAACAACTCCTGCCACGATAGAATTTGTGGATATTGCAGGACTTGTAAAAGGTGCATCAAAGGGGGAAGGACTTGGCAATAAGTTCCTATCCCATATACGCGAAGTTGATGCAATAATACACGTTGTAAGATGTTTTGACAATGATGACATAACTCATGTTGATGGAAGTGTGGATCCTCGAAGAGATATTGAGACAATCAACCTGGAACTTATTCTTTCCGATATTGAAATTCTTGACAGAAGAATATCTAAACTGGAAAAGGATATAAAGGGGGATAAGACACTGCAAGCAGAACTTGACTTTATGAAAAAAGTCAAAGATGCGCTTGATAATGGCATAAGTGCAAGGACTGTTGAAACAGACGATGATGAAAAAGAGTTTTTAACGAATGTTCCGCTTCTTTCTGCAAAACCCGTTATATATGCCTGCAATATGAGCGAAGATGATTTTGCAAACAATATAGAAACAAATGAAAGATATCTGGCTGTAAAGGAAATAGCTATTTCTGAAGGAGCAAAGGTATTACCGATATGTGCCGAATTGGAAGCTGAAATATCTTCTATGACTAAAGAAGAAAAAGAAATGTTCCTAAGCGATTTTGGAATAGAGCAGGGGGGACTTGATATATTGATTCAAGAATCATATGACCTATTAGGCCTTATGTCCTTCCTGACAGCAGGCGAGCCTGAAGTTAGAGCATGGACTATTAAGAAAGGAACGAAAGCTCCGCAGGCAGCTGGTAAGATACACACGGATATAGAGAGAGGATTTATACGTGCCGAGGTTATTTCCTTTGATGAACTTATGAAACTTGGTTCAATGCAGGCAGCAAAAGAAAAGGGAAAAGTAAGGTCCGAAGGCAAAGACTATGTAATGCAGGATGGAGACATTGTTCTTTTTAGATTTAATGTATAAAAATGGCGAGGGAATACCCTCGTCACATATATGTGCTCGTAGCTCAGTTGGATAGAGCGTCAGACTCCGACTCTGAAGGCCGCTGGTTCAAATCCAGTCGGGCACGCCATATTAGAACAACTGTGCTAATACGAGATTTTATGCTCAAATTAGCACTTCTTCTTTATTTTTAGGCAACTTTGGTAGGGCTCAAGTCCCGTTATCAATGAAATAGTCTATTTTTTAATTGCTTCAAAATCAGCTTATAATGTGTATAACCACGAAAGGTCTTGCAAAACCACGAAAGCTAAGCAAAAAGAGGAGGATTTATTTTTTTGTGCGTTTGTGATATGATTTAGAGGATAACTTGGAATTTATGGGGGTGCAATATGGACAAACCGCTACTATATATAAACGCTTGTGTGCGAAAAGAGTCCAGAACAAGCATGTTGGCAGATAAGCTGCTCTCAAAGCTGTGCAGGCCATATGAAGAAATTAAATTGGAAGATATCTCTTTCCCTGTCGTCAACGAAGATTATCTCAACATGCGTGATCATCTCATTTCAGAGGAGGAATTTCAAAATCCCTTGTTTGACCTTGCTCATCAGTTTTCCAATGCAGATGATATCGTGATTGCAGCTCCGTATTGGGATCTTTCTTTTCCATCCATGTTAAAACAGTATTTGGAACAGATCAATGTTGTAGGAATCACATTCAAGTATTCCAAAGACGGCAGTCCTGTTGGACTTTGCAGAGCAAAGAGACTTTTTTATGTGACCACATCCGGAGGCTTTTATGCGCCTGATGAATTTGGTTTCGGATATGTGAAGGCTCTGGCACAGAATTATTATGGTATACAAAACATCAAAAAAATTGTAGCTTTCGGACTCGATATTGTCGGAGCCGATGTCAATGCAATTATGACGTCTGCAGAAGACCAGCTTGAAGATATGGACATAGACTGACAGCTTCTGTTTTACAGTGTCAATGCAAGCACTGAACTTTGTATCAATTTCCGCAGGACAGGTGGAGACTTAAATATTAAATTTCTTAAATAGGGGAAAATCCCCTTAGAAGCCACCTATCGAACAGGGAAAAAATCCTTTATTTTGATTCCCGATAATGATATAATATCAACAATAAAATATAGTGAGGCGATATAATGTTTGATGTTCAAAAAGTGAAAAATGAATGCGTCGAGTGGATAAGAGATTTTTTTGAAGAAAACGGCAAGGGCTGTAATGCCATTGTAGGTATATCGGGAGGCAAGGACAGCTCAATCGTTGCGGCACTTTGCGCAGAGGCTCTCGGAAAAGACAGGGTTATAGGCGTGCTTATGCCCAACGGAGAGCAGGCAGATATTGATATGGCGAAGCTTCTTGTTGAACATCTTGGGATTAAACATTACGTTATAAACATAAAAGATGCGGTTGACGGACTGAAAAAGAACATTCCGTTTGAACTTTCAAATCAGTCAGTTGTCAATCTTCCGTCAAGAATAAGGATGTCTACTCTTTATGCAGTTGCTCAAAGCCATAACGGGCGAGTTGCGAACACCTGTAATTTATCAGAGGACTGGGTAGGCTATTCAACGAGATACGGCGACAGTGTCGGGGATTTCAGCCCATGCTCGTATCTCACAGTGCAGGAGATGAAACAAATCGGCAGGATCTTGGGCCTTCCGGAAGCACTTGTGGAAAAAGTACCGATTGACGGGCTAAGCGGCAAGACGGATGAGGATAACCTTGGCTTTACATATGCTGAACTTGATAGATACATTCGCGAGGGTGTAATTGATGATGCGGAGAAAAAAGCAAGAATTGATCATCTTCATGAAATTAACCTGTTCAAGCTGAAGTTAATGCCGGCGTTTAAACCGGATATATAAGGATATGGGAATTACACATTCATAATGAATCTGATTTATTGACAGCAACCGGTGTTTTGTCAGTAAAGCATGCATGTATTTGCCATAATAAGACGGCTATTGTGCACAAAATAGCCGTCCTTTTTTATGCAACATAATAACTGTAATCTTTTAATCCGGCTAAATAAAATGATATAATCCCCTTAGACCGCACAGCTGAAATGAAATGACTTTTCAGGCCTGTACTAAGGGGATTCATATTGCTTTAGCGGTAAGCGGGGGTTCTTGACATTAAATAATATATTGAGATATAATTGAGAAGAAGAGATACTGCATTAGACATAGCCGTAAGCAGTCAGTTGTTCTTTCGGGAATTGTGTAGCTGCTTGCGGGTCTTTTGTGTTGATAAACAAAAATCAGATGAAACTAATCGCAGATAGTGGATCAACAAAAACGGCTTGGTGTGTGTCTAACAACGATGACAACATCATCATTCATACTCAGGGCATCAACCCGTATCAACAAACTGAGACTCAGATAGCTGACATCCTTCACGGCGAGCTATCTCCACACATCACTGATGACATGAATTTCAGTGACGTGTTTTTTTATGGCGCTGGATGCACAGCGGAGAAGACTGAGACAGTGAAGAACGCCATCAGAAGCCTGTTGCCTGAGGCTAAAATATTTGTGGGTAGCGACATGCTCGGTGCTGCACGGGCTGTGTGCGGACATGAGCCAGGCATCGTGGGTATTCTCGGAACAGGAGCCAACTCCTGCTTCTATAACGGAAAGGACATAGAACGTAACGTGTCACCACTCGGATTCATACTCGGCGATGAGGGCAGCGGAGGATATATCGGCAAGCGACTTGTCAGCGAGATCGGAAGAGCGTCGTGTAGGGAAAGAGGGTAG
>CAKZZL010000039.1 GCA_937884995.1 uncultured Clostridia bacterium | reverse complement strand
TCCCTACACGACGCTCTTCCGATCTCGGCACCATAATAGAAATTGAATTCTTTTTGCTTTGAAGCCGGGAAAACCATCTTTTCAAGATCACCGGTGAAATCCTTCTTTCTCTCTATGGTGACATTCACATAATCTTCATGGGATTTACCTAATGAGTCTTCCAGATTGTTATATGCCAATAGCGCTCCCTTGTTATTCCAATGGGAATCTCTTGCAAAATACAGGACTTCATTCTCTTTTTCAAAAACAGTGAAGAGATTGCAGTAATTTATATCACTCTTTTCAAGCGCTTCACTTACCGTATCCCGGTTATATATCTCTCCCGATTTAATATAGTAATAAGGCATGTTTTCAGGATATAATGTGTTTTTGTTCGGTGCTATGGTGAATAGAAATTCAGCACCTTTCATATGTGAATATGTCTGTATTATCTCAAGATTGTTTACAAGAGCTGCAATCTCATCTTCACTCATGGGATTGCTTCCGGTGTAATCATCCTTAGTGGAAGAGTAATAGAGCCAGTCGTTTTTTCCGCATATGACAGAGGAGATATTAGATGTCATAAATAACTTTTCCTGGATTTTTGCATCCGCTGTGATTATCTCGGGCCTGAAAGCAAAGTGTTTGCTGAAATAATCTCCCATTTGCGAAAGAAAATCGGTATTGAATTTTCCTTCTTCATCCTTATATGAGGGGAAAAGGGTTTCTCTTTCATTTCCTATAGTACCTTCTGTCGGGTGAAATATCATAGCGACAAAGGGGAGAAGGGAAACAATCATACATGCTGCCGTGAAAAGCAGCAGAAGTTTCTTTTTCATTTTACTGCCGCCTTTCTAAAATCTGAAATATATAAACGGGTTATAATTGCCGGGAGACAGTCTTAATATGCACCAGCAAAGACCAATAAATGAAATTATATATAAAGCAGTGCTTGCTGCTTTGTATTTCCCAGACATTTTGCCATTTCCCGCGAAAGCTGAACGAAGCTTGTCAGATAGGGGCTTAATGGGTGCACAGCCTATAATTGCAGATATAAGTGTAACAATAAACCAGGGTGTCAGTTGTTCTGCAAAAAGCGAACTGGAACCTGAATGAGCAAACGAGAACATCTTTCCGATATATCTGAGTCCGAATGATATCGTATCTGCGCGGAAGAGAACAAATCCCAATGTAACAACAAGCATTGTATAGATATGTCCCAGTATTTTCGGCATTTTTTTCATAGGAGGAACATATTCTTCGATAAGAAGGAAAAGTCCGTGCCATAATCCCCATAAGACAAATGTCCAATTGGCTCCGTGCCAAAGTCCGGTGCAAAAGAAAACTATTATACGGTTGAGCGCGGCCCGGGCTTTGCCCTTGCGGTTTCCTCCCAGGGGAATATATAGATATTCCTTAAACCATGTGGAAAGAGAAATGTGCCATTTGCGCCAGAAATCTTTTATGCTGGTTGCTCCGTAAGGATAATTGAAATTCTCCTTAAATTCAAAGCCGAACATAAGGCCCAGACCTATGGCCATATCTGAATATCCGCTGAAATCGTAATATATCTGGAATATATATGCAATTATGCCTATCCAGGAGCCGGCCTGTGATATAAGCGACATATCGCTGTTGAATATTGCATCCGCAACCTGACCCATTGAATTGGCAATAATAACTTTTTTCGCAAGACCGCAGATGAAACGGCGAAGTCCCTGAGCAACCTTTTCCGGACTTTGCTGTCTTGCGCTTATCTGCTCATTAATGTCCCTGTATTTAACTATGGGACCGGCAATAAGCTGAGGGAAGAAACAGATATAAAGGAGAACCTTAAAATAATTCTTCTGTACCTCAACAGTTCCTCTGTATACGTCAATAACGTATGAAAGTGCCTGAAATGTGAAAAAGGATATTCCTATCGGAAGAGCAATTTCCGGGACATGAAGAGATAATCCGGTAAGAGAATTGACAGATTCAACAATAAAGCCTGTATATTTGAAAATTCCCAATATACCAAGATTTACTATTACCGCAGTTATTATTGCGGCTTTTTTTTGACCGCCTCTGCTTTTTGCTGTCCATAAGGCACAGAGATAATTGAGTATAGAACTGGCAATCATCAAAAACGCATACAGGGTTTCTCCATATGCATAAAATAGGAGACTTGCCAGTATAAGCAATGCATTTTTTGCCTTGATAGTCGGAATTACCGTATACAGTATGAAGACTATGGGCAGAAAAACACATAAAAATTCAAGTGAACTGAAAACCATATTACAGTTTCTTCCTTATACTTTAACGTGCATCCATGAGTAATTTGCCGATATAGCGGCTTTGTAAGCCGGATCTTTACATGTATTATAATCAAGTCCGAAATATGACTTGTCGCTGTGATGCCTTCCCCATTCGGGATCATAAACTTTGCCTTCTATTTCAGCCCAGCCGTGACCACCGCTGTTGCAGGCATAACAATTTTCATAACCGATGGCTTTAGCCATGTATGCAAAGGCTGCACCATAACTGAAGCAGTTGCCGGCTCTGTTCACAAACATATCATTCGCATACATTTCAACCCATCCGCTTCCGTGATAATGAGGAATGCGGGGATTCTTTTCCGTATAGGCATTTTGTACATATTTAAATGCTGCCTTTAACTTCTCGGATTTAGTCATACTGCTGTTTGTGCATTTGGCAAGTTCCTTAAAGGCTCTGAAAAGAGTTCTGTCTTTCTCTGTTTTTACCTCATAGGCCTTGCCGTTAAGTACATTCCAGTCCTTTCCGCCAAAGGTTACAGCATTGCGATAGGTGAAATCAAGTTTACTGTTTTTAAAGTACCAATAGCCCTTTTCATTTTGTGCAATACCATTGAACTTGTATGTAATGACACCGTCTTTACCGGCATAATAGTAACCGGTGGTCTTGTTGCCTACGATGGCATCTTTTTTCATATTGTAATTTGCATCATAATAATATGTTTTGCCGTCAATCTTTACAAAGCCTTTGCAAAGCTTTCCTTCGGAAAATACATATTTCTTTCCGTCAAGGGTGAATGTGCCTTTTGCCAGCTGTCCGTTGCTGTAGTAAGGATTTTTTGTGATGCAGGAACTGTATGATGCTTTGGAAGCGCTCACACAACGAACTGCGAAGGTCACCGGCTGATTCATGGGTGCCCTTGTGTCTGTATATGATGTAGTGCTTGTATAGCCCAAAGTCTCCCATTTTCCTCCGAAAGTTTTGCGGTAAACTCTGTACATGGGGACATCACCGACTGACTTCCACTTAATTGTATATCCTTTGCCTGAGGATGATACCGAGGAAATAACGGGTGCATCGTAATAGGGAGCAGTGAATCCGGCCTTATTATATCCCGTAATATATTTCCCGTTTGAATCGAGTCCTCTTACCGTAAATGTGTAATATGTACCGCTCTTTACACCGGCATATTTTACGGTAGTGTCTGTAGTTGTAGCTATTCTCTTCCATGCATTGTCTTTTACTACGAAAACTGCATATTTCGGAACACCGCTTACTT
>CAKZZL010000038.1 GCA_937884995.1 uncultured Clostridia bacterium | reverse complement strand
ATTAGATATATATTTGGGCAATAAATATAAATTTTGTAAAAAAATTGCCTTTTAAGATATTTTTTAACTATATATATTGATATTCTTCTGACTAAGTCCACTAGATATTGTGTGTTTTTTAAATAAAAGAAAATATATATAATTGACAATCACTATAAAAAATAATATATTTTATATAGTATTTTTAAGGTGTGATCAGATGCGAACAAGCGGGATACTTTTACATATTTCTTCCTTACCTTCAAATTACGGAATAGGCAGTTTCGGAAAAGAAGCGTACAGATTTGTGGACTTCTTAAAAGATGCAGGTCAATATTATTGGCAGATACTTCCTCTTTGCCCGACAGGAGAAGGGAACAGCCCATATCTTTCACCATCTTCTTTTGCAGGAAATCCTCTTTTCATTGATTTGGATATCCTGGCTGAGGAAGGTCTTTTAAGAAAAACAGATATATCAAAAATCAACTGGGGAAAAGATCCCGAAAAAGTGGATTTTGATAAGGTTATTAAGCATAGATTTAATTTACTCAGAAAAGCATATTCAAAATATTTGCCGGATGATGACTTCAGGAAATTTTTAGAAGAAAACTCCTATTGGCTCCAGGATTATGCCCTATTTATGTTTTTTAATTTTAAATTCAAAAAGCCATGGAATGAATGGGATAAAGATATAAAGTTTAGAAAGAAAAAGACAGTCGACAAATACCTAAAAGATGAAAAAAAAGAAATTCTTTTCTGGGAGTTTATACAATATATGTTTTTTAAGCAATGGGACAAGCTAAAAAGCTATGCTCATTCAAAGAATATCCGCATTATCGGGGATATCCCTATATACGTGGCTTTTGATTCTGCGGATGTATGGGCTAACAGACAGGAATTTCTGATGGATTCAGAAGGATGCCTTACAGATGTGGCAGGCTGCCCGCCTGATTACTTTTCAGAAGAGGGACAGCTTTGGGGAAATCCTTTATATAACTGGGAATATATGAAAAATGATAGTTACTCCTGGTGGAAGAAAAGAATATCTCATATGGGAGATATGTTTGATGTCATCAGAATTGACCATTTTAGAGGACTTGCTTCATACTACTGCATACCGGCTGATTCAAAGTCAGCCAAAAACGGAGAATGGAGAATGGGACCCGGAATTGACTTTCTTCATGAACTTGAAAAAGAAAGCGGAAAGGGAAGTATTATTGCTGAGGATCTCGGCGTACTTACGGATGATGTAAGAGAACTCCTTAAAGAAAGCTGTTATCCGGGCATGAAAGTTCTGCAGTTTGCTTTTGATCATGACGGAAATAATGAGTATCTTCCGTCTAATATAGGGAAAAATTCCGTTTGTTATGTAGGGACACATGATAACAATACGGCTTTGGGATATATTGAAGAAGCTGATATTTATACATTCCACAGAGCCAGAACTATTTTAGGACTCGATATAGCCGAGGGATACAACTGGGGAATGATGAAAGCATGCTGGTCAAGTAAAGCAGATACTGCAATTGTTACTATGCAGGATATATTGGGTCTTGATGCCAAAGCAAGAATGAACACTCCTTCTACTCCAAAAGGCAACTGGGAATGGAGAATGAAAAAGGGAGCAATAAATAAGAAAATTACAGAAAAAATATATAGATATTGTCTTGAATATGACAGAATACCGAAAAAGTCAGGTGGATAAATGAAAATAATTAAGTTTGATGAAATAGATTCCACAAATAACTATCTGAAGGAAAATTTTCAGCAGTTTGATGATTTTACAGTTATTGCTGCAGACAGACAAACAAGAGGCAGGGGAAGACTGGGTAAATCCTTTTTTTCACCTGAATCGGGTATATATTTTTCCCTTTTGATTAAAGATAAAGAAAAATTAAATTATCTGGACAGATTTACAATTATTTCTGCAGTTGCTGTTTTTTCTGAATTAAAAGCATATACTGATAAAAAGCTTTCCATAAAATGGGTCAATGACATATATATCGAGAACAAAAAGCTTTGCGGTATATTAACGGAGTCCCGGATTCAAAAAGATAATGAGATATCTTATGGAATCATAGGAATAGGAATTAATTTATATAATCCTGAAGACGGATTTCCTGAGGATATAAAAGACAAAGCCGGATGCCTTTTTGATAAAAAACCGGATAGTTTTCTTAAAGAAAAAATCGTTAAAGCTATATGTGAAAGAATATATATGCTTTTATTTAAATATAACGAGGAATATATTGATATATACAGAGAAAATTCTTATCTTGATAATAAAAATATTAAATTGATTGAAAACGGTAATGAACAAGATGTCAGGGCACTTTATATAGATAAGGACTGCAGGCTGATAATAGAAAATGAAAAAGGGGTGAAAAAAGCCCTTTATTTTGGAGACATCAGTATAGAGATATAATAAAAAGCAGGAAAAAATCCTGCTTTTTTTATCTGAGTTTATATATTTATGAATTGTATCCTAAATCAAAAGCCTTAAGATTAACATCCAAAAACTTTGCGGGAACGCATTCATGAAGTGACTCTATCCATGTTTCATATGGAATATCCGTACTTTTTGCCATAAGTCCTATTAAAACAACATTCACAGCCTTGAAGTTCCCGGCCTTTGTTGCTTTTTCGAGTGCATCAATAATTACAGTATCGGCAGATTTTGTAAGCTTCTCCTTGATATCTGTCGGATAGTCCATAGCTCCTGTGATTACAGGCATCGGATTTATTATTTGATCATTGACAATGATCTTCCCGCCCTTACGTAAATACGGAAGGGCACGATATGCCTCCAAAAGTTCAAAAGCCAGGATTATATCAGCCTCACCTTTGTCAACAATGGGAGAATGAACCTCATCGCCGTACTTAACATATGTGACAACACTTCCGCCTCTTTGGCTCATACCGTGAACCTCAGAAACCTTAACGTCAAATCCCTGCTTTATTATGGCACTGCCGAGTATTCTGCTTGCAAGGAGAGTTCCCTGACCGCCGACACCTACTATCATGATGTTCTTGCTCATATCAGTTATCCTCCTTTACTATCGCATTAAACGGACAAACTCCCGTGCAAAGTCCGCATCCGTTACATTGGGTTATATCTATCTTAACAGCATTTGTATCCTTCTCTATGCTTATTGCGGGACAGCCAAGCTTCATACATTGCTTACATTTACGACATGCATCAGTTATTATGCAATGTCCTGTATATTTAACTCTTTTCAAGAGCGCACATGGTCTTTGAGCAATGATAACAGAAGGCTCATTTGCAGCAGTTTCTTCTTTTACAACTTTTTCAAAGTTCTTAATATCGAAGGGGTCTGCAATTACAACTCTGTCTATGCCTATTCCGTAGCAAAGTTTTATTAAGTCAACTTGTCTTGTTTCTTCTCCGCGTATTGTATAACCGGTTGTGGGGTTCTCCTGGTGACCTGTCATACCTGTTATGGAGTTATCAAGGATTATAACGGTGTTAATTCCTTTGTTATATACGATATCGGATAAACCTGTTATACCTGAGTGCATAAATGTCGAGTCTCCGATAACCGACACAAGTTTATGCGTAAATTCTTCTCCTCTTATTTTTGCCATTCCGTGTGCAGCACTGACGGAAGCTCCCATACATATTGTTGTATCAACACTTGCAAGAGGAGCAACAGCACCGAGTGTATAGCAGCCTATATCACCGGAAACAGTAAGTCCGAGCTTTTTGAGTACATAGAAAGTACCTCTGTGAGGACAGCCGGCACACATAACAGGAGGACGTGCAGGTATTTGCTCATCAATTGTTATATATTCATCCGGATCCTTGTCAAGAACAACCTTTTTAATCATTGCCGGAGTATATTCGCCTAAAAGAGTAAAACTGTCTTTTCCTATAAGTTCAATACCTATTGATTTGCAATGTTCTTCAATGAAGGGGTCAAGTTCTTCTATTACATATATCTTTTCATTCATAGCAGCAAAATCCTGGAGCATTTCAGTCGGAAGCGGCCAAACCATACCAAGCTTGCAATAGTTGACTTTATCTCCCAGAGCTTCTTTTGCATATTGATAGGATATTCCTGCAGTTATAACTCCGATATTGCTGTTGTTATCTTCAATAGTATTAAATTTGAAAGTTTCAGAAAATTCTTTGAGTTTTTTTGTTCTGTCTTCTACAATGACATGCTTTTTAATAGCATTGCCGGGCATCATAACATTCTTTGCAATATCTTTTTGATATTCTTTAATCGGATGGCATTCTCTTTCACAGAGCTCAACAAGGCTTTGTGAATGGGAAACTCTTGTTGAAAGACGTATAAAGAAGGGGGTATCATATTCTTCACTTAAATCAAAAGCAAGTTTTGTATATTCCTTGCATTCTTCAGAATCCGATGGCTCAAACATCGGGATTTTTGATGCTTTTGCATAATGACGTGAGTCTTGCTCATTTTGTGATGAGTGCATGCCAGGGTCATCGGCAACACAGAAAACTGCACCGCCGTTAACACCTATATAGCTGTCTGTGAAAATAGGGTCAGCCATAACATTAAGGCCGACATGTTTACAACATGACATAGCTCTGCCGCCTGCGATTGCAGCACCTATAACTACTTCAGCAGCAACTTTCTCATTCGGTGCCCATTCAACAAATACCTCATCCTCAGGGTATTTTGCCATGGCTTCGGTAATTTCTGTACTTGGAGTGCCGGGATAAGAGGAAACAAGGTTAACACCTGCTTCATATGCACCGCGTGCCACTGCATCATTTCCAAGCATTATTTTTTTCATTCTATACACCTTTCTTTATTTAATCTCATTTTGCTGAGCGACAAGACTGTCACCGCAATAGATTTTACGTAATTTCGGTTTTTCGATTTTACCTGTCGGATTTCTCGGTATATCGGCAAATATAATCTTCCTGGGTCTCTTATACCTCGGAAGACCGAGACAGAAGTTATTAAGTTCATCTTCTGTAAGTGAGAAACCTTCTTTTATCTCTACAATAGCTGCAGCAATTTCTCCTAGTCTTGCATCCGGTAAACCGATAACTGCAACATCTTTAACACAGCTATTCATTCTTATATAATCCTCAATCTGAACAGGGTAGAGGTTTTCACCACCTGTTATTATTACATCTTTCTTACGATCCACAAGGAAGATAAAACCGTCCTCATCTTCCATAGCCATATCTCCTGTATAGAGCCAGTCTCCGCCGAGAACTTCATTTGTTGCTTTTTCATCTTTGTAATAGCATTTCATGACACCGGGACCTTTGACACAAAGTTCACCGACTTCGCCTTGCTTTACAATATTTTTGTTTTCGTCAACTATCTTTGTCTCCCAGCCGAATCCTGCTTTGCCTATGGCACCGACTTTATGTGTATTTTCTACTCCTAAATGAACACAGCCGGGACCTATGGATTCTGAAAGACCGTAATTTGTGTCATATTGGTGATGCGGAAATACAGATAACCATCTTTGTATAAGTGAAGGAGGAACAGGTTGTGCACCTATATGCATAAGTCTCCATTGATCAAGCTTATATTCATCTTTGTTTATATCACCGCGTTCAAGTGCATCAAGAATATCCTGAGCCCATGGTACTAAAAGCCATACTATTGTACATCCTTCTTCAGATACGGTTTTAAGTATCCATTCCGGACTTGTAGCTTTCAGGATAACAGCTTTTCCGCCTGTCATCAATGAACCAAACCAATGCATTTTAGCTCCTGTGTGATAAAGGGGAGGAATGCAAAGAAATACATCTTCATGGCACTGTCCGTGGTGATTTTGTTCAACTCTTGCTGCGTGAATAAGGCTTTCATGATTATGAAGTATAGCTTTCGGGAAACCTGTGGTTCCTGAAGAAAAGTAGATTGCAGCATTATCTTCTTCTTTAAGATCTATAGACGGATCTTCGTTTGAGTATTTTACAATTTCATCATTGTATGCATCAGCAAATGTAGGGCAGTCTTCTCCTACATATAACATGTCCTTTATATCAGGGATACAATCACATATCTCTTCGATTCTTCCTATAAACTCAGGGCCGAATACAAGCATTGAACAATCGGCTTTATCAAGGCAATATTTTATCTCTTCTGAGTTGTATCTGTAATTCATGGGAACAACAATGCATCCGGCTTTAAGTATACCAAAATATATAGGTAACCATTCAACTGAATTCATCATTAAAATAGCAATCTTATCTTCTCTTTTATATCCATTGGATATTAAAAGATTAGCGAATCTGTTGGCTTCTTTATAGAAAGAATCCCAGGTTATGGATCTGTGAAAAGGCTGACCTGGTTCCGGCTGAACCAAGGAATATTCTTTCCATGTTATTCTGTTTTTAGTTTCAAAACTCGGGTTAACCTCAACAAGTGCAGTTTCATCCGGATACTTCTTAGCATTTTCGTTTAATAAATCAACAATTGTCATTTTTTTTGCCTCCAAAACGATTTTGCGCTTTAAACTACTAAATTATATCACACGAACTTAAACAGGTCAATAAATTGCAATCATTTTCATAGTGTCAAGTTTTTATTTGCGTTTACTTTTTCATTTAAGCATAAGTATAAAAAAGCTTCTTTGCGCTATTGCTCTGGGTATGACACCAAGTAAAGAATGGAATAGAAGAGATGAGGCCAACGGCGGCTATATTGTCGTAACGACTAAAGGCGACGTCAATCATTCAAAATAAAGTGATAATCGCCTTTAATTTTCGCCCTGAAAAGCAAGAAACCCCTTGAGATCAAGGGGCCTTGGCTTGTATCATATTTCTGATACAAATTTGGCGGAGAGCAAGGGATTCGAACCCTCGAACCGTTTTAGGCGGTTACACGATTTCCAATCGTGCTCCTTCGACCAGCTCGGACAACTCTCCTTAACAACTATGCTATTATAATTTATAAAACATGTAAAATCAAGTATTTATTTAAATGGATTATCTATACTGTCAAGTTTAACATCAATGATATCTCTTTGCTGGTTATATCTGTAAAAACTGAGTACCAAACCTATGGCCAGGTATAGGCAGAAATTGGATGAACCTCCTGATGAGAAGAAGGGGAGAGTAATTCCAATGACTGGCAAAAGCTTTAAGCACATGCCTATATTTATGATGGCTTGTCCTAAAATCATGGATGAAACTCCATGACACATTACTTTGGTATTGCCTACTATATCATGCTTGCCTGTTCTGAAAATTCTTATTGATATAGATGTAAGCATAACAATAACAGCAATACATCCAATGATACCGAATTCTTCACCGATGACACTGAAAATCATGTCATTTTCACTTTCGGGAACGGCTCCTTGCTGTGTATATATGCCTTGGAACAAACCTTGTCCTACAAGTCCGCCTCCGGCTATGGCAGCTAAACCTCTTGTTTGCTGATAAAGTATATCAGGATAAAGATCAGGGTGAATTAAAGCCAATATTCTTTCCTTTTGAATAGTTCCCAGGACAAACATCCATATAAGGGGTAAAGATGCAAGCCATATAAGGCCTCCGCCGAGGAAATATCCCCAGTGAAGTCCCGAAAAGAAGAGCATGACAATGGCTATAATTATGAATACAAGGGCTGAGCCCATATCACCTGACTTTATAACCAGAGCTATCGGTATAACAGCATGAATACCGAGTTGTATAATTGAAAATATGTGGTTTATATTATCCTTTATTTTCTCTATATGTGTTCCGAAGGTTATAATAAAACCGACCTTAACAAGTTCTGAGGGCTGGAAATATAAGCCGGTGCTTCCTATGGTCAGCCATGTCTTAGCATCCGGTCTTTCTATAGGACCGACACCGAATTTTAATGTGAACAGCATAATACCGATGCAAAATACTCCGATAAGCGGGGCGATTTTCATGATAAACTGGTAATCTATAATTGAAATTATAACGGCGGCAATCAAGCCTAAAGCCACGGCTGTAACCATAACCAAAAAGCTTCTTGTGAACCTGGAGTCATCGGTTATCGTGTATTGAGTTGCGCTTAATACTGCTACCGAACCGAAGGCAGAAGTAAGCAGACACAATAGAATTAATATTGTGTCAGTTTCTTTTATGAAGCTTTTAAGAGATTTGAAAAAAGATTTCATAATTTCACCAGATTTTTTTATTGATTAATTTTATAATATTTACCAATTTTTGTAAAGTGTCAAGGTTGATTTATCGAGTCTAAAGTGATAATATCATATAGTTAAATTCTCAGCGAAGGTGAAATGATTTGAAAACAAGAGATGATATAAGAAATATTGCGATTATAGCCCATGTCGACCATGGTAAAACGACACTGGTTGATGAACTTTTAAAGCAAAGTGGAATATTCCGTGCAAATGAGCAGGTCCAGGACAGAGTTATGGACTCCAATGCTCTTGAAAGAGAAAGAGGAATTACAATCCTTTCAAAAAACACGGCAGTTAAATATAACGATATAAAAATAAATATAGTCGACACACCCGGCCATGCCGATTTCGGCGGGGAAGTTGAACGTATCCTTACTATGGTGGATGGTGTCTTACTTCTTGTCGATGCATTTGAAGGCTGCATGCCTCAGACGAGATTCGTTTTAAGAAAGGCACTGGCATTAAATAAAAAGGTTCTTGTCGTTATAAACAAGATAGACAGACCGGGTGCAAGACCTGCGGAAGTTATTGATGAAGTACTTGACTTGTTTATAGAACTTGGCGCTAATGACGACCAACTTGAATTCCCGGTTATTTATGCATCTGCAAAGGACGGATATGCATCTGAAAATCCTGATGACCGCAGTGGTGATATGAGACCCTTGTTTGAGATGATTATAAAGGAAATAGATCCTCCAAAGGGCGAGACAGATGAAGAGGCCCAGGTATTGTTCTCAAGCCTTGATTATGATGATTATATCGGACGTATAGGTATAGGCAGAATTGAAAGAGGTACAATAAAAAGAAATGACTCTCTTGCATTATGTAAAACAGACGGAAGTCAGGAAAATGTAAAAGTTTCAAGACTTTACGTATTTGAAGGCTTAAAGAGAACTGAGGTTGAATCTGTGGGAGCAGGTGAGATAATTTGTATTTCAGGCATTCCCGATTTAAATATCGGTGAGACTTTATGCTCTCCGGATAAAATCGATCCATTGCCTTTTGTAAAGATTGACGAACCTACATTATCAATGAATTTCATGGTCAATGATTCACCTTTTGCAGGCAGAGAAGGTAAATATGTAACCTCAAGGAACATAAGGGACAGACTTTTTAAGGAAGTTGAAACCAATGTAAGTATGAAGGTTGAGGAAACTGATTCAACCGATACATTTAAGGTATCAGGCAGGGGAGAACTTCATTTATCAATTCTTATAGAAACAATGAGAAGAGAAGGCTATGAATTCCAGGTATCAAGACCGAAAGAAATTACAAAATATGAAAACGGCAAACTGCTTGAACCTATTGAACTTTTAATTGTTGAAGTTCCTGAAGAATATGTCGGTGCCGTTATAGAAAAAATCGGCTCCCGTAAAGGTGAAATGGAAGATATGAGTTCGAGAGAGGGCGGAGCTACCCATCTTGAATTTAAGATTCCATCCCGTGGCCTTATTGGTTACAGATCTGAATTTATGACAGATACAAACGGCAACGGTATCATGAATAACCTTTTTTCAGGATATGAAGAGTATAAAGGTGATATCCAGATGCGTGAACGCGGTTCCATTGTTGTTCATGAAACCGGTGAAAGCTCTGCATACGGACTTTTCAATACTCAGGACAGGGGACGCTTATTCATAGGACCTGGTGTACCTGTATATGAGGGTATGATCGTAGGCGAGTGTGCAAAAGCTGAAGATATAGTATGTAATGTCTGCAAGAACAAGCACCTTACAAATACACGTGCTTCAGGTTCTGATGAAGCATTGAGACTGGTTCCTCATACAGTATTAAGCCTTGAACAATCAATGGAGTTTATTAAAGATGATGAACTTGTTGAAATAACACCAAAAAGCATAAGACTCAGAAAGAAAATACTCTCAAAAGAACTGAGAATGAAACAACAATTCAGAAATAAGTAATATATATAGGATGTGATATCGTGAAAGGAATGAAAATCGGATTAGATTTTGGCTCATACAGTCTTAAAATCGCCACTGAAAATAAGATTATATCTGATGAAAATTCCGTTATTTCCGTTAATGCAGATAACGGTAAAGCGATAGCATACGGTAAAGAATCCAATGCTATACTCGGCAGAACAAATGATGACATCAAAACGGTTTATGTCATTAAAGACGGAGTTATTGCTGATTTTACAAATGCTCAGATTCTTCTCGATCACTATATTTCAGGTGCATGTAAAAACAGAATATATAAGCCAAATGTTTTAATTACCATGCCCGCTGATTCATCGACACTTGAAAAGAAAATTTTCCTTGATGCAGTTACTCTCTCAGGCGCAGGTCGGGTTTGTATAACCGATGGTATTTTGGCTTCTGCACTCGGTTCTTCTATTCCTACCGATAAAATGGGCGGGCGTATGATAATTGATATAGGCCATAATATAACCGAAATAGGTATCATATCACTGGGAACATTGGTAGCTAAAGAGAAAATAAAAATAGGAAGTTCAATAATTGATGAGTCTATTATTGAATATCTCAAAAAAGACAGAGATATTATCATAGGTCCTCATACTGCTGCCAACTTAAAAACCAAAATTATTTTTTCAAATAAAAGGGATAATGAGGTTTCATGTCTTGTAGCAGGTAAAAACGGACTGGACTCAATGCCTATTTCCTTTGAAATTACTTCAACTGAATTATTCCCGATAATAGATGAAGCATTAAATACTTTAGTCAGAGAAATTATAAATAAAATGCAGACAATTACTCCTGAACTTTCCCAGGATTCTGCAGATCACGGTATTACACTATGCGGAGGCGGAGCCTTGCTTTTTGATATACTGGATAGATTTAATAAAGAGTTTAATGTTGAATTTATTCTTGCAGATGACCCTCTGCATGCCAGGATAAAAGGTATCCAAATGCTTATGAGAGATGATTCATTAATGGCTGCCAATAATTATTCATACATATTTAAGGATGAAATCTTTACAAGATAATAACTAAGACATATGTACTTTGATAAATAATGGTAGTTCTTCATACTATATAATAGAAAATGACAGCCACCGAATTTAGTTTCGGTGGCTTTTTGTCATAATTGTGTCTTTAATTTTTTTATGAGACTTTCATCGGCTGGTAACCAATCCACGTTATCAAGTTCATCCTTTGAAAGCCATTTGGCATCTTCAGCCTCTTTTAAGATAAGCTTTCCGCTAACTATTTCACACCAATAACATCTCATCGAGAGATGAAAATTTGGATAATCATACTCTATGGTATCTATAAGTGAATTTACAGATATACTTGTATCAAGTTCTTCTTTAATTTCTCTTTTTAAGGCTTCTTCCGGAGTTTCGCCGGCTTCAATTTTTCCGCCAGGGAACTCCCATTTCCCTTTGAAATCACCGTAGCCTCTTGCCGTTGAAAATATCATATTGTCTTTTTTTATTACGGCAGCAACAACATTAATAGTCTTCATATTTTTTAATCTCTCACGATATAGTCATAAATATCACTTCTTACAGTAACATCTAAACGATAATCTATTTCGAATGCATCATCATTAGTTTTTTTCATGCGTATAGCTCTTGGAGTTCCTTCAGCATAGATTTCGCCAAGAAAATAGAATTCCTTCGCTTCATTATCGTCTTTATTTTTTCTTACAAATAAGAAAATTCTATTGTCCTTTTCATCTTCGCCGATTTTATACATGTGTTTAACATCGGAAGAATCTATTTTTCTTGGATGTTTTGATAATGCTATAAGTTTATTTTCATTAATAAATCTGTCTTCGTATGCTATAGCATTTTCTTCTTTTTGATAATTTATAAATACGGGAAGTGTTTTTGTAGGTGAGTCATAGAAATAGCCACCTATATTTTGAGCGTTAGGATTTCTTTTCCAACCTAAAAGTCGTGCAACATCTTCGTATGTATATTTTTGATAAAGCTGAAAGCTAGTATCTTTATACGGTTCTGCATAATTATCTTTGTATCTGTCTATACCAAATTCAATTAATTCTTTTACCATATTTTTAAATGTGGTATCTCTTAACAATTGGCTAAATTGATTGGATAGTTTGTAATTTCCAAAACTATCTTTCTGAATTAAAATACAATCAGTATATTTTTTCCTTTCATCGTCTTTTGGAAAAAGATTTGTTAAATTATCTATAACAGAAGATTCAACAATTTTTGATAATGTAAGGCTATATTGGCTTTTTAATAATAATGGGTAGTTACTAATAACATCGTTATTATTTATTAGCTCGTTTAACAACGCAAGTTCGTGAACTCTTTTATATTGAACTAATTTTTTAGACATATATTCAATTATATTTTCTTCAGCTGAAGTTAGTCTAATATCATATTCGTTATCATACTTTACTAAGAAGTTATAATATGAGCCACATTTGTTAAATATTTTAATGACATCAATTGAACCATAATTCTTGAAATCAAGAATTGAAGGAATGCGTCCAAGCTTAAATTTAAGTGATGTATATAAATCTCTAAAAAGCTTGATATCATTTGTCCGAGCGTTATCTATTGATGAATAAATCCTTCTTTTTGAAATTTCATCAAAGTGAATTGTAGAACTTCCAGGTATGACACGTGCACCTTCACGTACATATCTCCTGATTGTATCTTTGTTATAGCTTCTATCTCCTGATAGTGCTATTGGAATCATAAAGTTATTGGCATAGTTGCCGATGAAATCCAGAACAATTACATAATCTTTGCCTTTGGATTTTCTAAGGCCTCGACCTAGTTGCTGTATAAAAATTATAGGACTTTGAGTAGGACGAAGCATAACAATTTGGTTAATGTCTGGTATATCAACGCCTTCGTTAAAAATATCAATTGTAAAAATATATTCTATATAATCGTCTCTTTCACTAGAATTAGATTGTAGTCTGTCTATACAAGATTCTCTATATTCTTGGCTGTCATCACCGGAAAGAAATACAGTTTTAAAACCACGTTTATTAAATTCTTCAGAAAGAATCTTTGCTTCGTCTTTCCGGCTGCAGAAAATAAGTCCCTTCGGTCTTGAGCCACAATATCCAAAATATGTAAGCTGATCTATAATGTGCTCAACTCGTTGTTCTGAAGTCAAATATCTAAAATCAGAATTATCATCAATGGCCTTACCATTTACTTCTAATTCAGAAATCCCAAAATAGTGAAATGGGCACAATAAGTCATTTTCGAGAGCTTGTTGCAGACGAATTTCATAAGCTATATTGTGATCAAACAAGGAATAAATATCATATCCATCTGTTCTGTCAGGGCTTGCTGTCATTCCAAGCCAGAACTTTGGCTTAAAATGATTTATGATTTTTTGATAGCTTTCAGCACCGGCTCTATGTACTTCGTCAATGATAATTGTATCAAATTGATCATCCTTAAAGTGAGACCAGGTTTCTTCTTTTGCCATCATGTTCATGGTGGCAAAAATAAAATCTTCATCATAATTTTTATGCATACCAGAAAGAATACCATAGGTTTTTGTGTTGCCG
This sequence comes from uncultured Clostridia bacterium, assembly GCA_937884995.1. Taxonomy (GTDB): domain Bacteria; phylum Bacillota; class Clostridia; order Oscillospirales; family Acutalibacteraceae; genus Fimenecus. Next base: position 105,056 of record CAKZZL010000038.1, on the reverse strand, counting down.
AAAACTTTTTCAAAACTTTCCTTAGCTTGCTTTGCAATAGTTTCTCTATGGACAATAAATAATGCTCTATCAGGATTATAATCTCTCAAGCTAAAAGCAGAAGCATATGTTTTACCTGTTCCTGTTGCAGAAATTAGTAATGCTCTGGTTTTTCCTGCTCTTCTAATTTCTCTTATACTGTTAACAAACTCTACCTGCATATCATTTGGTGTTAATTTATATGCGTCAATAGGAGTAGGATTTAATGTTAGAACGGCTTCTTTTTGTTTTTTAACTATCTCATATTTTGTTTTATAGTCTTCAATAAAATCGGAATATTTTTTAGAATTTTTGCTATTCCAAAGCAAATTAAATTCATCAATGACCTGATCAGCGTATTCTCCGTTTTCTGATGATACAATTCGTGTATTCCATTCCTTGTTTTTGGTCAGTGCCATTTGTGTGATATTGGAACTGCCGACAATTATTGTATAAATCTCCTGAGATCTGAAAATATAGCCTTTTGTATGGAAACCTTCAGTTTGTCCGTCTGTATTGTACATTTTTATTTCAATGTTTTTATATAGAGAGAGCTTTTCAAGTGCCTTTGGTTCGCTAAATGTTAAATAATCTGTTGTAAGAATTTTTCCATGCTTTCCATTAGACTCAAGTTCTCTTAATGTTTGTAATAGGGGAACAATACCATTCATGGTAATGAAGGCAACGCTTATAGCAAATTCTTCGCAATTAGAAAGTTCATATTCAATGGTGGATAAAACCTTATGGCCTTCCTTAAAGTTATTGGATATAAACTGAGGACGGTATAAGGTATTGGAAGAACTACTGCCATCTATAAATGCAGTAGAAGCTCCGTTCAATATTTCAATTGCGGTGTTTTTATCCATCATTGCTCTCCTTTTTTTATATTTTCGCTGAAAATATTTTATCAAAATTAAATTTTATAAGCAATAACTATCTAAAAAAACGAAAATCTTTTTGACTTTGATGATTAATAAGGCTGTTGCAAGATTACTGTATGCAAGGATGAGAAAAGCATTCAAATGCAGTGCACATTTTCATGCCAGTTAACTTGTTTCGCACGGGGAACTATGGTAAAATCTAAAACAATAGTTTGACAGTATTACTCTGCATTGCCTTGAAACAGGAAAAGTATAAAGATAAAAAATGCGGTATCTATATCTTCTGGAATACGGACGAGAATTCTTACACAGCATTCACAATCAGCAACGGATATCTTGCTCTTGCTGCTATAGACGGTCTTGCAGTAGGTATCATAGGAACCTCGCTTATAACCATTCCGAAACGTAAGAAGAATAAAAAGACTTACGAAGCTGTTTGATAATTAATCAAACGCGAATCTAATTGTCGGTCTTCAAAAAACAAATTATTATAGAATATATGTAAAAGCCGCTCTGCTAACTTAGATAGCAGGGCGGTATTCTTTTCAAAATTTTAAATAAATTTATCTATTCCATGGGCGTTGAAATAACCATTACGTCTATAATATATCTAATAACTATTTGAAATCATTGGTTTTATAAATTTTTTTAATGCAAATTTGATTATTATCCAGAAGATATTCAATATTTAATCCTGCATAATATATCTTATACGCGCCTTTATCCTTATCCTTGTATCCCGGTGCAGGATTTTGACCAAGTACATCTGCTATTTCAGATAACAGCTTGCAGGGAAGTGTAATGTCATTTATTTTTATGCAAACATCATATTTTGCTTTTATATCACTGTCTGCAAAACCGTTTGTCGCATCAGAATGTATATCTGTATATGGAAGATAAGGCTTGATATCCAATATAGGAGTGCCGTTTTTAATGTCTGCTCCCTCTACATATATTTCGATTTTGTTATTTTCATTGGAAATCTTTGTAACTTTTACGGATGATATTCCTATACTGTTTGGTCTGAAAGGGGAGCGAGTCGCAAAAACGCCTTTCTTCTCATTGCCTCCGAGTTTTGGGGGTCGCACCATTGCCTTGTAATCTTTATCTGTATTTTCCGAAAATTCCCAGATTAACCATATATATGAGAATTCTTCCAGACCTTTGAAGAATGAATAATTATTAAACTCATCTTCAAAACTTATCTTTGATATGTTATTTACTATTCCGCTTTGTCTGGGTATCCCGAATTTCTCATCATAGTTGTTGAATATATGACCTATTACTTTCACAAAAAGATCTCCTAAACAAAAAGCGACATAAAATGCCGCTTTTACTTATTTAATGTTTTCCACCTGATAACTTAAAGTCATCAAACTGTCGCTTAAATGAACATTTTCAACAGCAATATTTGAGTAATTTGAAGCTATGTCAAAGTGGCTGAAGTTCCAAAAGCCATTAATACCAAGATCAATGAGTTGTCCGACAAGTTCCTGTGCAGCAGTGTTAGGTATACATAATACTGCAATTTCAGGTTTATTGTCTTTGCAAAAATCATATAATCCGTCTGTGTGTCTTACCGGAAGACCTCTCAGAATCTGACCTGATAAAGCTGAGTTTTTATCGAAAATGCCAATAAGGTTGAATCCGCGCTTTTCAAAATGCATATGCTCGGAAATAGCTTTACCAAGATTACCTGCGCCTATAAGAATAGCTTTTTTCTGTATATTCACACCAAGAATTGAACCTATTTCGCTATAGAGACTTTCTATATTATATCCGTATCCCTGCTGTCCAAAACCGCCGAAACAATTAAAATCCTGACGAATTTGCGATGCAGTGAGTCCCATTCGGGTGGAAAGATCTTTAGACGAAATTCTTACCATGCCCTGGTCTTTAAGCTCGCCAAGGAATCTGTAATATCTTGGTAATCTTTTGATTACGGATATAGATACATCATTTTTTGACATCGTCTTCACCTTTGTTTATATAATTTCCTGACTGTTTCCATTACATATTCACCAAATTGTGAACATGTAGCTCCGTCAGAACGGCCTGTAATAGTAAGTTTCTTTTCCTCAAGCATACAAATATCAAGCGCTCTTTCTAGAATGTCAGCTTCTTCCTGCTTTCCTATATGGGATAAAAGCATAACAGTTGCTCTGAGCATGGAGCAAGGATCTGCATATTGACCTCTTCCTTCTTTTATCATACGGGGAGCTGAACCATGAATAGCTTCAAACATAGCATACTTTTTACCTATATTTGCGCTTCCTGCTGTACCTACGCCGCCCTGGAATTCTGCTGCTTCGTCTGTAATAATATCACCATAAAGATTAGGAAGAATGAATACTTTGAAATCTTTTCGTCTTTTCTGGTCGATAAGCTTTGCGGTTGTTATATCTATATACCACTCATCAGTTGTAATTTCGGGATAATCTTTACCGATTTCCTTACATATATTTAAGAATTTACCATCAGTTGTCTTGATGACATTGGCTTTATTTATAATAGATACTCTGTCTTTATGGTTCTTTCTTGCATATTCATAAGCAATTTTTGCAATTCTTTCAGTTCCTTCGCTTGTGCATACAACAAAGTCCATTGCAAGTTCGTCTGTGACATTGACACCCTTAGAGCCAACTGCATAAGCACCTTCTGTATTTTCGCGGAAGAAGGTCCAGTCAACGCCTTGGTCGGGAAGCTTTACGGGACGGACATTTGCAAAAAGGTCAAGTGCTTTACGCATTGCAACGTTTGCACTTTCTATATTCGGCCATTTATCTCCTGCCTGAGGTGTAGTTGTAGGACCCTTTAATATGACATGACATTCTTTCAGTTCTTCCAGAACATCGTCCGGGATTGCTTTCATAACCTTTACACGGTTTTCAATTGTTAATCCGTCTATATATTTGAATACGATTCTTCCGGATTCAACTTCATCTTTGAGCATATATTCAAGAACTCTTGCTGATTCTTTGGTTATAATGGGGCCGATACCATCTCCGCCGCATACACCTATGACAATTTTGTCAAGATTATCAAAGTCTGTGAATTCTTTTGTAGCTTTTATTCTTTCGTTTCTTTCAAGCTGTTCTCTGACCAAACTTTCAAACTTAGCCAAAGCTTCCTGTATTTGTTTTTCCATTTATTTATCTCCTCGTAGATTCTTTTGTGTAGTTTAGCAGTCCGCCTGCGATTATTATATCTTTTTGTCTTTGTGAAAGATCATATTTAAGCTCATATGACTCATCTTTTGTGATGTTCTTGAGGGTGACAGGGGAGTCATTGATAATTGAATCTTTAACATCCACAAGGCATAATTCATCGCCTTGGTCTAACTTGTCATAATCATCTGGATTAACGAAGTTCAAAGGAAGAATACCTGCATTGATAAGATTTGCACAATGAATTCTTGCGAATGATTTTGTAATTACTGCTTTAACACCGAGATATAGAGGAACTAATGCGGCATGTTCACGTGACGAACCTTGTCCGTAATTTGCTCCGCCGATTATAAAACCTTTGCCTTCAGCCTTGATTCTTTCAGAAAAGCTTTCATCACAAACGGCAAAACAGAATTTTGAAAGATAAGGTATATTGCTTCTGTAAGGCAGTATTTTTGCTCCTGCAGGCATTATATGGTCTGTTGTAATATCGTCACCGACTTTTAATATAGCCTTGGCTTCTATTGAATCCTCTAAAGGACTCGAACTCGGGAACGGTTTAATATTCGGACCATATAGTATTTCAAGATCTTTTGCTTCTTCCGGAGATGCGGGAAGCTCAATCATATTATCATTTATGATGAACTCATCAGCCAGTTCTATAACCGGAAATTCACCGAGTTCTCTCGGATCGGTGAGATAACCTGTAAGAGCAGATGCCGCAGCTACTTCCGGGCTTACAAGGTATATGCCCGCATCTTTTGTGCCGGACCTGCCTTCAAAGTTTCTGTTGAACGTTCTGAGTGATATTCCTTTTGAATTAGGTGACTGACCCATTCCGATGCAAGGACCGCATGCACTTTCGAGTATTCTTGCGCCTGCATCTATCATATCTGACAAAGCGCCGTTTTTGGCGATCATGTTAAGAACTTGTTTTGAACCCGGGGCTATTGAAAGACTGACTGTCGGGCAAACAGTTTTACCTTTAAGTATTGCAGCAACTTTCATCATATCGAGAAGGGAAGAGTTAGTGCAGGAACCAATACATACTTGGTCAACCTTTATCTTGCCTATTTCGCTTACTGATTTTACTCTGTCGGGCATATGAGGCTGTGCAGCCATAGGAACCAGTGAAGAAAGGTCAATTGAGATTTCTTCATCATATACAGCATCCGGATCTGCTTTTAGCTCAATCCAGTCTTCTTCTCTTTTCTGAGCTTTTAAGAAATCTTTAGTAACTTCATCAGAAGGGAATACGGATGTTGTTGCGCCAAGCTCTGCGCCCATATTTGTTATTGTAGCTCTTTCGGGAACAGATAAGCTTTTTACTCCTTCGCCGCAATACTCAAATACTTTGCCTACACCGCCCTTAACAGTCTCAATTCTTAATACTTCAAGAATTACATCTTTTGCAGCAACCCATGGATTGAGTTTTCCGCTTAAGTTAACTTTTACTACTTTCGGCATTGTTATATAATATGTGCCGCCGCCCATGGCAACTGCAACATCAAGTCCGCCTGCACCCATGGCAAACATGCCTATTCCTCCGCCTGTCGGAGTATGGCTGTCAGACCCTATGAGAGTTTTACCGGGTTTTCCGAATCTTTCAAGATGTACCTGGTGACAGATACCGTTACCGGGTCTCGAAAAACGTATGCCTCTTTTCTTTGCTACACTTTGTATGAATCTGTGGTCATCGGCGTTTTCAAATCCGGTCTGAAGAGTATTATGATCAATATATGCAACAGATAATTCAGTCTTAACTCTGTCAATATCCATAGATTCTAGCTCTAGATATGCCATTGTTCCGGTTGCATCCTGAGTCAATGTCTGATCAATCTTGAGACCTACTTGCGTTCCGGGAATCATTTCACCGCTTACAAGGTGACTTTTAATTAATTTCTGAGTTATTGTCATTCCCATAATATAACTAAATCTCCTCTAACTTGTTCATTTTTTTAACAATCTTTATTTTATAGTATTCAATAAATATTGTCAATCATTCTTTCTTCGTAATTATTACAATAATTAATGCCTTTTTTGCTAATAATTTGTGTAAAAATTTCTTTTATATGAAAATACCGAGCTCTGCTTACCAAATTGAACAAAATTAACCCAAAATCTTGTAAAAAGATATATATTATGATACAATATATAGGATTTTGAAAAGAATTTATTGCTATTTGGGAGTTGTAATATGGCAAATCAAAAGAAAAAATCTTCTGCTAATGCTAAAAAGCAAAAATCTAAAAATCAATCAGGATCAAATAAGCAGATTGTGACAATAATCATGTTTGCTATTTCAGTCTTATGGTTTTGTTTTTCGGTAATTAATACAGGCGATGATAACGTATGGGGATATATCAGAACATTCCTTTTTGGTATATTTGGAGTCTTTTCATTTATTTATCCGATTTTTCTTCTTGTTATCGCTTTATTAATTGCATTGGAAAAAAAGGTTAAAGGGAAACTTATTCAGATAAGTGTTATTTTTGTGTTCATAAGCTCTGTTGTTGCTGTTATACAAATGGACCATGCAATTGATTTCAGAGTAGAGGACTACTTTTATGCCGTTAAAGATGCATATAACTATTATGCAATAGAAGGTTATCTTACAGGCGGAGGTGCCTTGGGTGCCTGCATAGGCGGTCTCTTTATGCTTATAACCGGAGGAAGCAAAGTCGCAAGTTTAGTAATTAACTTTATAATACTTTTCGTTCTCATTATGATATTTTTCAATCTGACTTTATCCAATCTATATAACGGTGTTAAAAAGCCGGTTAAAAAGATAGGGGAGGTCACAGAAGAAAAGATTAATGATTATGGCGAAAGAATTGAGGCAATAAAGGAAGAAAAGAAGGAACAAAGAAAAGAAAAACAAAGGGATATAGATATTGACCTGGGACCGGACCCGGTAATTTCCGAGATGCCTTTGTTTGAGGATATGTTAAAGGAAGAAAAAAATAAATTCCCTACAGACGACTATACAGTCAATATCGATGAAATAATAAAGAAGAGTTCGGGCCAGGAAGCATTGAAAGAAGAACCTGTCAAAACTCCTAAAAAAGAAAAAACTGCTATTGAAAAGGCGGAAGAGATAGATGAAACAGAAGAGATAGATATGCCATATATTTATCCTCCTATTGATTGTCTTTCAATGCCGAAAGATGGCAATTCTGCAGATTTTGAGTCCGAACTTAAATCAAATGCTGAAAAACTTATTGAAACATTAAGAAGTTTCAGTGTTGAAACACGTATTGTTGATATTGCTCACGGACCTTCTGTAACAAGATATGAAATACAGCCTGCAGCAGGTGTTAAAATCAGTAAAATCACAGGCCTTGCAGATGATATTGCATTAAATCTTGCAGCATCCGGAGTAAGAATCGAAGCTCCAATACCCGGCAAAGCTGCTGTTGGTATAGAAGTGCCGAATAAAAGCAGAAATACAGTTAGTTTGAGAGAAGTAATTGACCAAGAACAATACAAAAACAAGAAATCAAAGCTTATTGTCGGTTTAGGTAAAGATATCACCGGTAACTTCATCTATTGTGATTTGGCAAAGATGCCGCATCTTCTTGTTGCAGGTACTACCGGTTCCGGTAAATCCGTATGTCTTAATTCCATGATTGTAAGCCTTTTATATAACGCATCACCGGACGAAGTTAAGCTAATAATGATAGACCCGAAACAAGTTGAGTTTAATATATATAACGGAATCCCGCATCTTATGATACCTGTTGTATCAGACCCCAGAAAGGCAGCAGGTGCGCTTGGCTGGGCCGTTAAGGAAATGCTTAACAGATATAAAAAGTTCTCTGAAAGCAGTGTCAGGGATATTTCAGGATATAACAGTGTATGCGAAGGCGAGGGGAAAGAAAAACTTCCTCAAATTGTTATTTTTATCGATGAGTTATCTGACCTTATGATGGCTGCACCGAATGAAGTTGAAGACTCAATATGCAGACTTGCTCAGATGGCCAGAGCTGCCGGTATGCACCTTGTAATTGCTACACAAAGCCCGAGAGTTGACGTTATTACAGGACTTATCAAAGCAAATATTCCAAGCCGTATAGCTCTTTCTGTTTCTTCAAGCACAGACTCAAGAGTTATTATGGATACAACAGGTGCTGAAAAACTTCTGGGTAACGGCGATATGCTTTATTATCCTGTAGGTATTGCAAAACCAGTTCGTGTGCAAGGTTGCTTCTTATCCGAAAAAGAAGTTGAAAAAGTCGTTAACTTTCTAAAAAACAGCAGTATTGTTAAATATGATGAAAACATTCAGGACGAAGTAGATAAAGAAGCTGAAGCTATAGGTGCAGGCAAGAAATCTGCTGCCTCCGCTCCCGCAGACAATTCCGGAGGAACAAAGGACAGTGTATATGAAGATGCTGTCAAAGTCGTTGTAGATGCTCAGAGCGCTTCCACTACATTACTTCAAAGAAAACTTCAGCTCGGTTATGCAAGAGCTGCCAGAATTATGGATCAGCTGGAAGAAAATAACGTCATAGGTCCATATGAAGGCTCAAAACCGAGAAAAGTTCTTATAAGCAAACAGCAATATATGGAAATGAATGCTATGAGATCAGATGAGTCTGAGCCTCATCAGGATGACCTTTTTGATGAAGATGATTATGAATAATAGCTTTTTGCCTATATCAAAAGAGGATATGATAAACAGAGGCTGGGATCAGGTCGATTTTGTCTATGTATCAGGGGATGCATATGTGGATCATCCCAGTTTCGGTTCAGCAATAATCACAAGAGTATTAGATAATGCCGGCTTTAAGATTGGCTTTATATCACAGCCCGACTGGAGAAACGAAAAAGATTTTATGATTTTCGGAAGACCCCGTCTGGGCTTTTTCGTTTCATCCGGCAATATCGATTCAATGGTGGCCCATTATACTGTTGCCAAAAAGAAAAGAAGCAAAGATGCATATACTCCGGGCGGTGTCATGGGGAAAAGACCTGACAGAGCTGTTATAGTTTATTGTAATAAGATACGTGAAATCTATGGCGAAATTCCCATAATAATCGGTGGACTTGAGGCATCACTTCGTCGTTTTGCTCATTATGATTACTGGGATGACAAGATAAGACCTTCAATCCTTATAGAATCAAAGGCTGATTTATTAACATACGGCATGGGAGAAAAACAAACTCTTATGATTGCACAAAGACTTGATAAGGGTGAAAATATCAAGACTATACATGATATAAAGGGAACATGTTTTTTGACAGATGTTAGGGAAACTCCTTATGGCGGCGTTGAATGTCCATCCTTTGATAATGTTATAAACTCAAAAAGAGAGTATGCAATTTCGTGCAGAATTCAGCAAGACCAGCAGGATCATATAAGGGGGAAAATGGTAAAACAGCGTCATAAAGGGCTTATGCTTGTCCAAAATATACCTATGGAACCCTTAAACAGCAATGAACTTGATGAAGTCTATGCATTACCATATGTAAGAAAATATCATCCTTCATATGAAAAACTCGGCGGTGTTCCCGGTCTTACAGAAGTAGAATTTTCAATAACTCACAACAGAGGATGCTTTGGAGGATGTAATTTCTGTTCAATTGCATTTCATCAAGGCAGATATATAAGTTCAAGATCAAAAGAGTCAATAATAAAGGAAGCAAAACTTTTAACTGAACTTGACGGTTTCAAGGGATATATACATGATATAGGAGGCCCTACTGCCAATTTCAGAAAGCCTTCATGTCTTATCCAAGAGACAAAAGGCCTATGCAAAGACAAAAAATGCCTTGCGCCAAATGTTTGTCCAAACCTTATAGCAAGTCATGAGGAATATCTGGACATACTCAGAGAAATCCGCAATCTGCCGAAAATTAAAAAAGTTTTTATAAGGTCCGGCATCAGGTATGATTATCTTCTGGAAGATAAAAATGATGAATTTTTTAAAGAACTTGTTGAGTATCATATAAGCGGGCAACTCAAAGTAGCGCCAGAACATTGCTCTGCATCTGTTTTGGATAAAATGTGCAAACAGCATATTGAATCATATATAAGATTTTCCAAAAAGTATTTTGATTACACAAAAAAGATAGGTAAAGAACAATATCTTGTTCCGTATTTAATGTCTTCGCATCCCGGTGCCGATTTAAAAGATGCTATTGAACTTGCTCTTTTTATAAAGAAAGAAAAATTGCATCCCGAACAGGTTCAGGATTTTTATCCTACACCGGGCACAGTATCAACTGCAATGTTTTATACAGGACTTGATCCATATAGCCTGAAAGAGGTCTATGTTGCAAAAAATCCGCATGATAAGGCAATGCAAAGAGCCTTGATGCAATACTATAATCCTAAAAATTATGATTTAGTATATGAGGCACTTGTAAAGGCGGGCAGGAGGGATCTTATAGGAAACGGTCCCAATTGTTTGATTAAGGATAAAAATGATCAAAAAAATCATCCGAAAAACTACAAGGAAAAAGGTCGAAAAAAGCAAAGAAAATAAGAAAATTCTATTGATTTTGTGAATTCTATATGATATAATTCTAAAGCAATTCGCATGTATGGCTATTTTATCCGGAATTGCATTGAATAGATGTCCCGGGTGGGAGATGAACCATACAGAGGATAAAAAATAAGGAGGACAATAAAATGTCAGTAGTTTCAATGAAACAATTACTCGAAGCAGGCGTTCACTTCGGTCATCAGACAAGAAGATGGAACCCTAAGATGGCAGAGTACATTTTCACGGAGAGAAATGGTATCTATATCATAGACCTCCAGAAAACCGTTAAGAAGCTCGAAGAAGCTTATAACGTAGTAAAGGAAATCGCTGAAAACGGCGACGAAATCCTTTTCGTAGGTACAAAGAAGCAGGCACAGAGCTCTGTTAAGGAAGAAGCAATTCGTTGCGGAATGCCTTATGTAAACGCTCGTTGGCTTGGCGGTATGCTTACAAACTTCACAACAATTAAGCAGAGAATTAAGAGACTTGCTCAGCTTAAGGCAATGCAGGAAGACGGAACATTCGATCTTCTTCCCAAAAAAGAAGTTGCTAAGTATGAACTTGAAATCGAAAAACTTGAAAAATTCATCGGTGGTATCACAGAAATGAAGAGACAACCTGCCGCTTTGTTTGTTGTTGACCCACGTAAAGAAAGAATAGCAGTTCTTGAAGCAAGAAAACTCGGTATCCCGGTAATCGCTATCGTTGATACTAACTGCGACCCTGATGATGTTGATTATGTTATTCCCGGTAACGATGATGCTATCCGTGCCGTTAAACTTATTGCAGGCGCTATGGCTGATGCAGTTATAGAGGGCAGACAAGGTGAAGCAGGCGCTGCTGCTATTGATGATACAGCTAGTGAGGCTGAAGTTGAAGAAAAAGCTGAAGAAGCTACAGAAGAAGTAACAGAAACTGTTGAAGAAACAGCAGATGTTGCAGAAGAAGCTACAGCTGAAGCAGAAGAAACTGCAGAATAATTGACTTATATAGCCCGTTGCGAAAAGTGTTGCGGGCTTACTTTATATAAACGGAGGTAATAATTATGGCATTTACTGCAAAAGACGTACAGGCTCTTCGTGAAAAGACCGGCGTAGGTATGATGGATTGTAAAAAGGCTCTTGTTGAAGCTGACGGCGATATGGACAAGGCTGTTGATATTTTAAGAGAAAAAGGACTTGCTTCTGCTGCTAAGAAGTCAAGCCGTGTTGCTGCCGAAGGTACAGTTGCTGCATACAGCAATGGTAAGGCAGGGGCTCTTGTCGAAATTAACTGTGAAACAGACTTCGTTGCTAATGGTGAACCTTTCAAAAATCTTGCAGCTCATGTTGTTAAGACAGTTGTTGATGCAAATCCCGCTGACCTTGATGCTCTTCTTAAGACTAAGGTATCTGACGGTGAATGCACAGTTGAAGAAGCAGTTCAGGAAGTATTCCTTGCTCTTCGTGAAAATATGAAAGTAAGAAGATTTGAACGTTATGACGGTACAGTTGCTACATATATACATGCAGGCGGTACAGTAGGCGTTATGATCTTATTTGATGTTGATGATGCTACAGCTCAGAATCCTGAGTTTATTGCAATGGGTAAGAATATAGCAATGCAAGTTGCAGCTATGAACCCTGAATATCTCAGCAAATATGATATTTCTGATGATGAAATAGCTAAGATGAAGAGCATTACAATTGACAGCTCACTCAATAATCCTGCAACTCTTCCGAAGCCAATTCTTCTTGACCTTATCAAGAAAGCAATTGACGAAAAACTTGTTTCAAACGAAGATATTGCTGTTCTTAAAGAGAAGATGAATGATAAATTCCTCTTTAACTTCCTTTCAAAGGAAGCTGCAGCAAAACTTGCTGAAACAGCTGTCAATATCAAATCAGCTATTACTGAAAACAAAATTTTCGCAGGCGCAGTTGAAGGACGTTTCGCTAAGCAGCTTAAAGAAATATGCCTTCTTGACCAGCCTTTTGTACGTTCAGACCTTTTCGACGGCAATGTAAACGGCTATATCAATTCAGTTTCTAAGGCTCTTGGAACAGATATTAAGATCAAGAAGTTTGTACGTTTCGAAAGAGGCGAGGGAATTGAAAAGAAACAGGAAGATTTTGCTGCTGAAATCGCAAATATGATTAAATAATTAATTTGCTATACTTTATTAAATCGCTTGAAATCCTAAAACCGGGTTTTAAGCGATTTTTTAATAAAAAATTTGCCTATATACTATTTATCGGACACTGCTTGTGCTAAAATAGTATTGATAAATGATAATAAAAAAATCAAGCCGGTAGGTGATATATATGAATAACAAAACTAAAACAATATATATTTGCAGTGAGTGCGGATATGAAAACCCGAAATGGCTGGGACAATGTCCTGAATGCGGTGAGTGGAACACATTAAATGAAGAAATACGAACTATTTCAAAAGAATCACCTATTAAAAAATCATTTTCACCCGACCGTTCAAAGGCATATGCTTTATCTGAAATTAAATCTGATATTTTTGACAGATATGATACAGGTTTAACCGAGATGAACCGCGTACTCGGCGGGGGACTTGTAAGAGGATCAATTGTCCTTTTGTCAGGTGATCCGGGCATAGGGAAATCAACTATTTTGTTGCAAATTTGTCAGTTCTTAGGAAAAAAGTATAAGATCTTATATGTATCCGGAGAAGAATCTGCCCATCAGATAAAAATGAGAGCATCAAGGCTTTCCGTAGACAGTGATAATTTATCAATTTTATGTGAAACAGATGCTCAATATATATCAGAATATATTCTTTCGGAAAAGCCTGATATAGCCATAATAGACTCTATTCAGACCATGGAGATAGGGGAGCTGACTTCATCTCCCGGAAGTGTTACTCAAGTCAGAGAATCAACAAATCTTTTTACAAGAACTGCAAAAGCTACAGGAATACCGATATTTCTTGTAGGACATGTTAATAAAGACGGAAATATTGCAGGTCCGAAGGTACTTGAACATATTGTCGATTCTGTCTTATATTTTGAAGGGGACAGAAACACTTCATACAGGATTTTAAGAGCTGTTAAGAACAGATATGGCTCAACAAATGAAATCGGTGTATTTGAAATGACAGACAGGGGACTTGAAGAAGTTGAAGACCCATCCAAAATGTTAATTTCTGGGAAACCTAACAATGTATCCGGTACATGTATTGCTTGCCTTATGGAAGGCAGCAGACCGATAATGGCTGAAATTCAAAGCCTTGTAACACCGACAGGATTTGGCACACCAAGACGTATGGCAACAGGTATCGATTACGGCCGTATGGCTATGCTTATTGCAGTTCTGGAAAAGAGAGTAGGCTATTACTTAAACAATATGGATTGTTATACAAATGTAATCGGTGGCTTAAAAATTGATGAAACTGCTGCTGATTTATCAATAGCTTTGGCAATTGTTTCCAGCTTAAAAGATGTTATTGTTCCCGATGATGTCATTGCATTAGGCGAAATAGGACTGGCAGGGGAGATACGTTCAGTAAATAATTGCGATCAAAGAATAAAAGAAGCCGCAAAACTCGGTTTTAAGAAATGTATAATTCCTTATCACAACTTCAAGAAGATAAATAAAGAATTAAAAAATGAAATAGATATTATACCTGCGAAAAATATACGTCAGGCATTTGAGGCGATAATAAGTTGAACAGATATTTGTTAAATACAAATCTTCCTGATAATGATGTCACGGAAGTTATTGTCACAGATAAAGATAAAGTTTTATTAAATAAACTTCAAAAGCTGAATATTGAATACATATTATCATCGAATAATGACTTTCTTTCGGATAATATCTCTTATCATACGGACCTAAATATATTTCATAAAGGGAAAAATTCATTCATTTTTGATATTTCTCAAAAAGATTTAATTAAATTTCTTCCTGATGCTGATATATATTTTACCCAAGAAATAGTTAAATCACCTTATCCATATGATTGCAGATTAAATGTTGCCGATATAGGGGACTATATCATATGCAATAAGGATATAATTGATTCAAATATAGCTGATTATGCGAAAGAAAATAATAAGAAGATAATAGATGTAAAGCAAGGCTATTCTAAATGTTCCATATGCATTGTCGACAAAAATAAGTTTATTACAGATGATCCTTCAATATATATGAAAACTGCGGGATTGCCGAAAATTAGCTCAATCCTTGTATCAAAGGGTTCTGTAAAGCTGGAGGGCCAGAATTACGGCTTTATAGGCGGTTGCAGTTGCCTTATATCCAAAAGGCATCTCTTATTTAACGGAGATATACGAAAACATTTAGATTTCGATTCTATTTATAGATTCTTAAATGATAATAAAATCAAATTTGATTATATAGAAAATCATGATATAATAGACATAGGCGGTATTATACCGATAAAAGAAAAAGAATAAGATTCATTAAAGCAGGAGATGGAGAATTTGAAAAAGACATATATTATAAGCTGGATAGGAGCATCTGCATCATGTGCTTGTGCGCTCATAGGAGCAAAACACTGCGTAAAAAAATACGGAGAGAAGCTTAATACAAATAATTTCTCTTTTGTTAAATGCCTGGATACAGTAAATAAAGGTTTGGATTTAGTAGATAAAGTTATTAAATAATATTTGAATAATCTCAGGGGAAGGCCTGCTAACTTAAATATTATTATAAAATTTATGCTGCATAAAAATATGCGGCATTTTTTATTATACATAGCCAAATAAGTAAGATAAAAATCTTCTCATTATATTGACAGGGCAGAAAAATTATTGTATAATTATACAAAATAAATATTTTGTATCAAAAAGGGGAAGAAAATATCGCAAAATCAGTTATTTTAGTCATTTTCAGCGATTTTCTGTATCTTTCTTCTATTTCTATCTATTTATAGCATTTCTTTATTTTTATTTGACTATCATCTTATATTGTATATATTGTATTTTAATAATTCTTTTTTCTTATATACTTCTTTATCTATTTTTATTAAATCCGATAATCTTTTTTCAGTTTATCATTTCTTCATTCAGGATTTTATTATTTGATTCTATTCTCCGGATTCTGTCCGATAATTTTCTTTCGAATGATGAAATCTTCAATTCATTTAAAATTATCGGATTTTATATTTAGTTTTAATCAAATAATCGTATTTATATTGATAGTTTCATTAATAGTTTTATTATTATTCGATTTATATTATTATACTTTTTAATTTTTATTTATTTATTTATGTTCCTGTATTTATCCTAAAATATCTCCATATTTGCTATACCGTATCTTTTCTATAATTTTTATATTAGATTTTTATCTATGTATATTAAGTTAACTATACCCTGCCTATTATAATTTAATTTTATAATGTGAAACTGTTTCACAAAGGAGCACATAATTATGAGTCATAAAGCTTCATATTCAGATCCTCAGATATTAAAAGACTTTATTGTATATCTGGATGTTATTAAGAATAAATCTGACCTTACAATTGAAGAATATGAATCTGATCTTATTCTCTTTTTCAAATTTTTGAAGCTATATAAGGGGCTGGTCCCCTCTTCAAATGATTTTGAGAAGATTGATATAAGTGATATTGATGATAAATTCATTAAAGATATATCATTAAATGATGCTTATGCTTTTCTTTCATATTGTAAGAATGAAAGAGATAATCATGAGGCTACAAGAGCCCGTAAAGTGGCTTCAATTCGTGCTTTTTTTAAGTATGTTACATTTCAAAAGCAAATACTTGATGAAAATACGATGCAGCTTTTAGATTCTCCGAAAATTAAAAAATCCCTTCCCAAGTATCTTACGTTGGAGGAAAGCATTAAATTGCTTCATTCTGTTGACAGTAAAAACAAAGAAAGAGATTATTGTATAATTGTATTTTTCTTAAACTGCGGACTTCGATTATCAGAACTTGTAAGCCTTAATTATACAGATATCCGTGATGACGGGACTTTAAGAGTTACAGGTAAAGGAAACAAGGAAAGAACTATTTACCTAAACGATGCTTGTATTGAAGCATATAATAATTACATGAAAGTAAGACCGGTTGACGGTATAAGAGCTGACCAGAAAAATGCTCTCTTTATAAGCAACCGATTAAGAAGAATCAGTCCTAAGACGGTACAGCATATCGTTTATGATACACTTGATAAAGCCGGCCTTGAAGGCTATTCTGTACACAAATTAAGGCATACTGCGGCTACACTTATGTATCAGCATGGCAATGTAGATGTTTTGGTATTAAAAGATATTTTAGGACATGAGAATCTGGGTACAACGGAAATCTATACGCATATAGTAGATGAACAATTAAAGAAAGCTTCTGAGTCAAATCCACTTGCTAATATAAAAGCAGATGATAAGTAAAAATAAAAATGGTTGATACGATACGTAACAACCATTAAATTTTATTCGTCTTTCGGTCTGTCATCAACAGAATTTTCTTTTGATTTCTTTGTCTTTTTGTTTGCTTCTGCTTCTTTCTTAGCAGCTTCACGTTCTGCAGCAAGTTTAGCATTTGCTGTATCATTTGTACCTATTGCGAATTTTTTGATTTTTAATTTTGTTCTGTCTGAACCTGTTTCAATTGTAATTGTATCATCTTTAATAGAAACAACTTTGCCACAGATACCGCCGATTGTTGTGATTTCATCACCAATTTGTGTGCTGTCGCGAAGTTCTTGTTCTTTTTGCTGTTGTTTCTTCTGTGGTCTGATTGTGAAAAAATACATAGCTGCAAATAAAGCAACCATCATTATTATCATAGGAATAGGACTACTGCTTGAACTTCCAGAACTTGTTGCTGAACTAGAAAAAATAGATAAATAATTTGTTAAGATTTCCATGGTGTTTCCTCCGTTTTTTAATTACTTTTGTATTATACATAATATATGATATGTTTGCAATAATTATTTTATATTCTTTGATCGAGAAGGTATATATTTTCTTTATAAAACTCTTCAAATTTGCCTTCATCCAGGGATTTGCGTATATTTTCCATCAACGTATTGTAGAAATAAAGATTGTGTATTACACAAAGTCTTGCAGCAAGCATTTCTTTTGCTTTTATCAAGTGATGTATATATGCTTTTGAATGATTACGGCATGTCGGACAATTGCAAGTAGAATCAATAGGACTGTCATCATTTTCATATTTTTGATTATTCATGTTGATAATTCCTTCATGAGTAAACAAATGTCCGTGACGTGCATTTCTGCTTGGCATAACGCAGTCAAAAAGGTCGACTCCCCTTCTGACACTTTCCAATATGTTGCCGGGAGTACCGACACCCATCAAATAACGTATTTTATCTTTAGGCATGTATCCTTCAATTGCAGATATTATTCTGTACATTTCTTCGGCGGGTTCTCCGACTGCAAGTCCGCCTATTGCATAACCGTCTAAATCAAGTTTTGCAATCTCTTTCATATGATTTATACGTATATCTTCATATGTAGCTCCCTGGTTAATTCCGAAAATAAGTTGTTTCGGATTGATGGTATCCGGGAGTGAATTTAACCTGTCCATTTCTTTTTTACATCTGTAAAGCCATCTGCTGGTTCTTTCACATGACATTTTTGCATAATCATATTCTGCAGGATTTTCAACGCATTCATCAAATGCCATTGCTATTGTTGAGCCGAGGTTTGACTGGATTTGCATGCTTTCTTCAGGACCCATGAATATTTTATGTCCGTCTATATGAGATGCAAAAGTTACGCCTTCTTCTTTTATGTTTCTCAATGCAGCTAAAGAAAAGACCTGAAATCCGCCTGAATCTGTCAATATCGGGCCGGTCCAGCCGGTGAATTTATGAATTCCGCCGAGTTTCTTGACTCTCTCATCACCGGGGCGTAAATGTAAATGATATGTATTACATAACTGAACCTGGCAGTGTAACTCTTTTAAATCATAAGCGTCTACAGCACCTTTAATAGCTCCTTGTGTTGCGACATTCATAAATGCAGGCGTTTCAATTGTTCCGTGAATTGTTTCAAATTGTCCTCTGCGTGCAAAGCCTTCCTGCTTAATAAGTTTATACATCAAATACTCCTAATAAATGAACATACAATCGCCGAAAGAGAAAAATCTGTATTTTTCTTTTACAGCTGTCTCATATGCTTCTATAATCTTTTCTCTGTTATAAAATGCGGAAACAAGCATTATAAGTGTGCTTTCCGGTAAATGAAAATTGGTAAGAAGTGCATCGATACATTTGAACTTATATGAAGGATAAATGAAAATATCCGTCCAGTCCTCACATGCTTTAATTTCCCCATATTTGCTTTGAACACTTTCAAGAGTCCGGCAACAAGTAGTTCCGACTGCTATCACTCTGCCACCTTCTTCTTTTGTCTTGTTTACAATATCTGCAGTTTCCTGCGGCAATATAAAATGTTCTGAGTGCATTTTGTGGTCTTCTATATTATCAGTCTTAACAGGCCTGAATGTACCTATGCCGACATGAAGTGTCACATATCCGATCTTTATTCCTTTTTCTTCTATCCTTTTTAGGATTTCTTCTGTAAAATGCAATCCTGCCGTAGGAGCTGCTGCCGAACCCAGTTTCTTGGAATAGACTGTTTGATAACGTTCTTTATCATTCAGTTTCTCTTTTATATAATGAGGAAGCGGCATCTCACCGATTTTATCAAGAACTTCATATATATTGGATGCATCATATTGGAATAAAGCTATACGGTCTCCGTTTTCAAGCACGTCTATGATTTTGCAGGTCAATATACTGTTGCCGAATGTGAATTCTGTGCCTGTTTTGGCTTTTTTACCAGGTCCGGTAATAACATCCCACTTGTTGTCGCCTAAGTTATTCAGGAGTAAAAATTCAACAATAGCGCCTGTATCATTTCTCGTGCCGTAAATTCTGGCGGGAATGACTCTGGTATTGTTCAATATCAGACAATCATTAGGTTTTAGGTAGTCTATAAAATCATAAAAGTGCTTATGTGCAACTGAGCCATTTAATCTGTCTATAACCATCATTCTTGAGTGGTCTCTTTGGTCAATTGGATTTTGGGCAATAAGCTCTTCCGGTAATTCATAATAAAAATCTGATTTCTTCATTTCTTACTCCGATAATAATATTGACATATATAAAATTTAGTGATAGTATATAGATACGATTGAGGCGCGGTAAATATCAGTAATGTTTATGAGGCTTTCAGGAACCTGTGATTAAACATGAAAGGATTTATTGCCGAAGTGCAAAATGTCCTGAAACATTATGTGCTGGGTGTATTATTAAAAGTAATACAACTGTCATCATTATGATGGAGTGCTTTCGGATTATTTCCTATAATACTAAAAGCTGCAGTAATGATGATTGGTCATTACTGCTTTTTACTCTTGATAGAATATCATTTTTTGGAGGTAAATGCAAGTGGATAAGAAGTTTAACGTTGGTATAATTGGAGCAACCGGTATGGTAGGTCAGAGATTTATTACATTATTGTGTAATCATCCCTGGTTTAATATCGTTTTAGTTGCCGCAAGTCCACGTTCAGCAGGAAAAAGATACGAAGATGCTGTAGGAACTAAATGGTGTATGGATACAGATATACCTGAAAATGTAAAGAATCTTATTGTAAAAGATGCGACAGCAGATGTAGAAGATATCGCAAAAGAAGTTGATTTTGTATTTTGCGCTGTCGATATGAAGAAAGATGAGATTAAGGCTCTTGAGGAAAGATATGCAAAAGCTGAATGTCCGGTTATTTCAAATAACAGTGCTCACAGGCATACTCCCGACGTTCCCATGATTTTACCTGAACTTAACTATGATCATGCATTAATCATACCTGAGCAAAGAAAAAGACTTGGAACAAAAAGAGGATTTATTGCAGTTAAACCTAACTGTTCACTTCAGGGATATGTTCCTGCCCTCTTCCCTCTTGATAAAGCGGGATACAAAGTAAAAGATGTTCTTGTGTGTACATATCAGGCTATATCAGGTGCTGGTAAAACTTTTGATACATGGCCTGAGATGGTAGATAACGTTATTCCTTTCATTGGCGGTGAAGAAGAAAAGAGTGAAAAAGAACCACTTAAAATCTGGGGCAATATTGAAGGAAATGTGATTGTTGATTCCAAACGGCCTAATTTCACTGCTCAATGTCTCAGAGTTCCCGTTTCGAACGGTCATATGGCAGCAGCCTTTGTAAGGTTTGAAAATAAGCCATCAAAGGAAAAAATCCTTGATATTTGGAAAAACTATAAAGGTAAAGCTCAGGAATTGAATTTACCTTCAGCTCCGAAGCAATTCCTTAATTATTTCAGTGAAGATAATCTTCCGCAGACAAAACTTCAGCGCGGCCTTGAAAACGGTATGGCTATTTCAATCGGAAGATTACGTGAAGATACACAATATGATTATAAGTTTGTTGCTCTTTCTCACAATACATTGAGAGGCGCAGCCGGCGGTGCAGTTTTAATGGCTGAACTTCTTGCTGCTGAGGGTTATTTAGACAGATAAGGAGTCGATTATGAAAAATACTATTTTTACAGGTGCCGGTGTAGCTATTATAACACCTTTTAATCAAGACGGAAGCGTTAATTATGACAGCCTTAAAGATATTTTGGAAGATCAAATTGCAAACGGCACAGATGCTATCGTAATTACCGGAACAACCGGTGAAAGCGCTACATTGTCTGAACAAGAACATATTGATGTCATAAAATATACAGTTGATGTTGTAAATCACAGAATACCTGTTATTGCAGGTACAGGAAGTAATGAAACATCTATTGCTTTATCTCTTTCGCAAAGAGCTGAAGCTGCAGGCGCAGATGCTCTTTTAATAGTTACTCCCTACTATAACAAAACATCACAACGCGGCCTTATACAGCATTATACATATATTGCTGACAGAGTAAATTTATCAATTGTTATATATAACGTCCCAAGCAGAACAGGCGTTAATGTTTTGCCTGAAACATATAAAGTTTTATCTGAACATAAAAATATCGTAGCTGCTAAAGAAGCTTCGGGAAATCTTTCTCAGATTGCCCAGACTATAGCTCTTTGCGGAGATAATCTTGATATATATTCCGGCAACGATGATCAGATAGTTCCGATTATGTCTCTCGGAGGAAAAGGCGTTATTTCCGTTCTTTCCAATATTGCTCCAAAAGTTGCACATGATATTCCAAGCCTTTATCTTGAAGGAAAAGTTAAAGAAAGTGCAAAAATGCAGCTTGATTATCTTGAACTTTGTAATGCGATGTTTATGGATGTCAATCCTATTCCTGTTAAAGTTGCTATGAATATGATGGGTATTGACGCAGGTCCCCTTCGTATGCCTTTATGCGAAATGGATGATGCTCATAACGAAAAACTCAGAGAAGTTTTGAAGAAATATAATCTTATATAACAGGAGTTATTTATGACAGATATTATATTAAACGGCTGCTTTGGTAAAATGGGCAGTGTCATCTGTGATATAGTAAAGAAAAGCGATAATTTTAATATTGTTGCCGGTGTGGATATTGCAGATTCTGATGCTGATTATCCGGTATATAAGAGCTATAAAGATATTCCGGATTCATTGAATGCTCAGTTTATAATCGATTTTTCACATCCTTCTGTACTTGCAGATGAACTTGAATATGCAGTAAATAAAAAAATGCCCGTTGTTATAGCTACAACAGGACTTAGTGATGAGCATAAACAGATGATTAATGAGGCATCAAAATCCATAGCTGTATTTTTTACCGCAAATATGTCATTAGGTATTAATCTTATAGCTGAACTTGCTAAAAAAGCAGCATCGGTTTTATCAGCTGATTTCGACATTGAAATTCTGGAAATGCATCATAATCAGAAAGTTGATGCTCCCAGCGGCACTGCTTTGTTGCTTGCTGATGAGATATCAGATGCCCTGGATTTCAAGCCGGAATATGTCTATGAAAGAAATTCAAAAAGACAAAAGCGAAATAAAGAAGAAATAGGTATTTCTTCAATCAGAGGCGGAACCATAGTCGGAGAACATGAAATAATATTTGCAGGACCCGATGAGGTAATTAAAATTACACATTCAGCTTATTCAAAAGGACTTTTTGCAAACGGAGCATTGAATGCCGGTAAATATCTTATAGGTAAAGAGCCGGGCCTCTATTCAATGAAAGATATGCTCAAATAATTATGATAAAATTTAACCGGAAGTTTTCTCCCGGTTATTTTTTTACTATGTTTTTATCCCAAAATTGCTTTATAGAAAACTTTCTTGCCTTTTTTGATGATAACATATCCGTCAGCGGCAAAATCATCTTTGGAAAGTTTTGTAAATGGATCTGAAATTTTTGAATCATTAACGGAAACTCCGCCTTGCTCAATAAGACGTCTGCACTCCCCTTTTGACTTGGCAATTTCAGCTTTAATCATGATGTCGGATACCAGAACCCGGCCGTCAATAAAGTCGCTTTCTTCAACTATAACGCTAGGCATGTTTTCTGAATTTCCTGCTCCTGAGAAAAGAGCTCTTGCTACTTCCTGTGCTTTGTCAGCTTCAGCTTCACCATGTACCAGTTTTGTAAGTTCATAAGCAAGTATTTCTTTTGCTTTATTGAGCTGGCTGCCTTCCCATTTATCCATGGCATCAATTTCTTCAAGAGGAAGGAAAGTAAGCATTCTTATACATTTAAGAACGTCATCATCAGAAACGTTTCTCCAATATTGATAAAAATCAAACGGAGATGTTTTATTCGGGTCAAGCCATACGGCGCCATTTGCTGTTTTGCCCATCTTTTTACCTTCGCTGTTTAAGAGCAAAGTAATGGTCATGGCATATGCATCTTTACCCAGTTTTTTTCTGATAAGCTCAGTTCCGCCTAACATATTGCTCCACTGGTCATCGCCACCGAACTGCATGTTACATCCGTAATTTTGATAAAGATGATAAAAGTCATAACTTTGCATGATCATATAGTTGAATTCGAGGAAAGAAAGACCTTTTTCCATCCTTTGCTTATAACATTCGGCTCTGAGCATATTGTTTACCGAAAAACATGCGCCTACATCTCTTAATAAATCAATATAATTGAGTTTTAAGAGCCAGTCTGCATTATTTACCATAATTGCTTTATCTTCACCGAATTCGATGAATCTTTCCATTTGTTTCTTAAAGCAATCACAGTTATGCTGTATTGTCTCAGCTGTCATCATTGAACGCATATCTGTACGTCCTGATGGATCTCCTATATATCCTGTACCACCGCCTATGAGGACAACAGGTTTATTACCTGCCATTTGAAGTCTTTTCATTAAACATAAAGCCATAAAATGACCGACATGCAGGCTGTCTGCTGTAGGATCAAATCCTATATAAAAAATTGCTTTGCCGTTATTTACAAGATTTCTGATTTCATCTTCGTCTGTTACCTGTGCAATAAGACCTCTTGCTTTTAATTCTTCATAAATTTCCATATATCTATTACCTCCAAAATTAATAAAAGTCCTCTGCTTTAAGCAGAGGACGAATAATCGTGTTACCACCTCAGTTTACTGTATCCTCACAAATACAGCCTCAGTGAGTTAATATTAACTCTTGTACTATAACGTGTACAAATCCGGTCTTCCCTACTGACTTCAAAAAGACAACTCCGTGATGTATTTCATAAATGTTTCATACCTTTTTCCAGCTAACAAAGGCTCTCTGTGATGAAAGTGATTTATTACTTCTTCACTTCAAAGTCGATATCTGTATTATATACAATAAATTTTAAATGTCAAGATTTTTACTTTTTTCTATTAACTCTTTTGCAGCAAGTTTTGATGCATCTGTTATATACATACCGCCGATAATTCTTGCTAATTCATCAATTTTGCCATCACTATCCAAAAGTTTTACGTCTGTGTACGTCTTATTATCTTTTTCTGATTTGCTTATAAGGAAATGACTGTCAGCAAAAGCTGCAATTTGCGCCAGATGAGTAACAGATAATACCTGTCTTTTATTTGATACCTGTTTTAACTTTATACCGATTTTATGAGCAGTCTTGCCACTTACACCTGAATCTATCTCATCAAATATAAGCGTTTGAATATTATCTTTATCTGAAAGAACATTCTTTATTGCCAGCATTATTCTTGAAAGTTCTCCGCCTGAAGCGATTTTAGATAAAGCTTTTGTCTCTTCACCGGCATTGGCGGAAATCAGGAAATATATATTATCTTTGCCGTTTTCATTAAAATCAGTTTCTTCAATTACTGTCTTAAAAACAATGGATGGCATCTCAAGAAAAACAAGTTCACTGCAAACAGATTTTTCAAACATTTTTGCTGCATTGATTCTTGAACTTGTCAGTATATCCCCTTTTGCTTTTAATATAGAAAGCTTTTCTTCCATAATCTCTTTGTATTTCTCTTTAAGCCGGTCGGAAAAGTTAAGTGTCTCAAGTTCTTTTTCAATGCTGTCAAGATAATCAATTACTTCATCTTCATTGCTTCCGTATTTTTTGAAGATTTTGCTTAATAAGTCTAATCTTTCTTCAATTAAATTCAGCTCATTCGGATCGAGAGTTAAAGAATAAATGAATGCAGAAAGCTCTGATGATAAATCAGATAAGTTATATGATATTTCTGAAAGGTTGTCATATATATTTTTTAATGAGTTATCTATATCAGAAGCTTTTGCCATGAAATTAACAGAGCTGTTAACAAGTTCTTCAGCACCTTTAAAGTCATCTGATCCTTTTAAGATATCATTAGTATTGTTTAAGAGTTCATAGAGATTTTCATAGTTTTGAAGAATGTTTCTTCTGTTAATTAACTCATCATACTCTCCTGTTTTGAGAGATGCAGATTTTATTTCTTCAATTTGATAATTCAAAATATCAATTCTCTTTGCTTTCTCAGACTCATCAATCTCAAAATCCTTAAATGTCTTTTCAGCTTCCTTATACTCGGAATATGCATTTTTGTATTCTTCCAATATGACCCGGTTTTCAGCAAATGCATCTATATATGTATAATGAAGTTCTTCATTTAAAAGATTTTGGTTATCCAGTTGTCCATGTATATTTACAAGGCTCTGGCCTATGGCTTTAAGCATTGATACAGTGACATTTTGCCCGTTTACTTTACATATATTTTTACCGTCAATGAAAAGTTTTCTGTAAAGACAAAGGGTGTCATCTTCTTCATTTTGGATTCCGAAGGATGAAACAATGTCCTTAACTTTATCATTTATTTCTGTAAAAAAGGCAGATACTTCGGCATAGTCACTATCGCTTCGTATAAGCTCTCTTGAAGTTCTTTCACCCAAAATAGCATTTATTGAATCAATAATAATAGACTTGCCGGCGCCGGTTTCACCGGTCAAGACATTAAAACCGTTATTGAAATCGATAACGGTTTCTTTAATTATTGCAATATTTGTTATTTTGAGATTTGATAACATAATTTATCCCTTTAACATTTGTAGTATTGTATCTTTGACTATAACTGCATATGTGTTGTCCTTGCATGCAGCAAAAATAGTATCATCGCCTGCTATGGCGCCCACATATCCTTCTATATCCGCATTATCAAGTGCTACACAAGCTGCATTTGCAGTTCCTGCATAGCATTTAATAACAACAATATTCATTGCCGTCTCAACAGAAAGTACGGATCTGAAGAAAATAGTTTTGAAATTGTCACTGCTGTTATTTATTTCACTTACTGAATATCTTGTCTCATTTTTTCCGTAATGATCTTTTACAAGTTTTAATTCCTTAATATCTCTGGATATAGTTGCCTGTGTTACATTGTATCCAATTGAAGAAAGCATGTTAATGATTTCTTCCTGAGTAGACACGTTATGATTTTCTATATATTCAAGTATAAGCTTTTGTCTTTCTTTTTTCATGATAGATACCCCGTCAAATAAGTTTACTGTTCAATACATCAAAGAATTCGTCTGATTTTATTTTAATCAAATCTGCATGTAATGTGGATTTCTTTACAATCAGCTTTGTATTATCAGCAAACTCTATGGATTTCTCACCATCCAGTGACAAACATATATTTTTGTTATTCTTGCTTTTTAGTATTGAAATTATCGAATCATTTCTGAAAACCAAAGATTTGTCACTCGATGATACACCACATATCGGCGTTAATATTATACATTCCAAGGATGGATCAATAACGGGACCACCTGCGGAACGTGTATATGCAGTCGAACCTGTGGAAGTTGAAATAATCAAACCGTCACACCTGTAGCTGTTAATTTTTCTGTTATCACAATATGCATCCAAATCAACAAGAGATATTTCATTGCTTCTTGCAACTACAATTTCATTGAGACAACGTCCAATAAGTGATGAATTGCCGTCTTTTTCTATATAACAATCAAGCATCATATGCTTTTCTATGTTATATTCGCCCATAAAGAGGTTTGAAAGTTTGGAAAGCTCGTTTGCTTCAAGACCGGCTAAAAAGGCTATATTGCCTGCATTTATGCAAAGTACGGGTTTATTTACTTCTGCTGCATTTTTTGCAGTATGTATGAATGAACCGTCACCGCCTATTGCGATAATAAAATCAGCCTTGTTATATATATCATCTGTAGATTCATCCATATTCATCTCAATGCAAATGTCTTTTGGCAAAATATATTCAATATTCAGTTTTTGAAGCTGCTCTATAACTTTAATTGTTATATCCTTAGCGTTTTCTCTTGTAAGGTTTGGAATAATTCCGGCTTTATTCATCTTTATCACCGTCCAATTCATTATGAGATTCTGCTACAATTTTTTGAATAATATCTTCATTTATATAATTAATTTTTTTATTGTCTTTTATAAGATAAAGCAAATATTCAATATTTCCTTCAGGGCCTTTAATAGGAGAAAAGTTAAGACCGTGTATTGAAAATCCGTTATCAAAAGCAAAATTTACAATAGTTAATATAACTTCTTTATGAACAGAAGGATCTTTTACTACACCTTTTTTACCGACATTTTCTTTACCTGCTTCAAATTGAGGTTTTATTAATGCTACTGTCTGTCCTTCATCTTTTAAGAAGTTAAATAAGACAGGAAGAATCTTTTTTAATGAAATAAAGGAAACGTCAATAGACGCAAAGTCAATTTTATCTTCAACCTGCTCATTTGTCAGATATCTGAAATTGGTTCTTTCAAGATTTATAACTCTTGAATCACTTCTTAGTTTCCATGCCAGTTGACCGTAGCCTACATCTATTGAATATACTTTTTTTGCACCTGACTGAAGCATAAGATCAGTGAATCCGCCTGTTGAAGCGCCTATATCCATACAAATATTGTTATGAATATCAATCGGGAAAACTTTCATTGCTTTTTCCAGTTTATATCCGCCACGGCTTACATAAGGATTTGTTTTTCCTCTTAATTCAATTTTATCATCTGCTTTGATACTGTAGCCGGCCTTTGTTTCTTTTTGTCCGTTTACATATACACTTCCTGACATTATCAAGGCTGCAGCTTTGCTTCTGCTGTCAGACAGACCGAGTTCATATACTGCAGTATCAAGTCGTTTTTTATCAGCCATATATTACTCCAGTATTATCTTTTTAATCGAATCAGCATCAAGCTTAAACATTTCTCTGAGTCTGTCTGTCTTCGCGTGAGGAACAAATTTATTATCAATTGCAATATGTTTATATATTCCTTTATATCTGTTTTCGGCAAGATAATCTGCCATTGTCTCCCCTATTGAGCCGTTCTTTTCTGACTCCTCAAAGAAATATATTTTCTTATATTTCAATAAATCTGTTATCTGGGCAAAGTCAAATGGCTTGATTTTATTCAATATGAGAAGTGAGACTGACTGATTCATTTCATTTAATGAGTCATATGCCTTTATAGTTTCAACAGCTTCAATTCCGTATGATAACAAGAGAATATCGTCTCCGTTTTGATATAAATCAAAATCATTTTCAGAAGGTGTATATCCTAATGTATCTTTTTCACCGCCACGAGGATATCGTATGGCAACAGGTCCGCTTGTGTTGATGGCGTTGGTCAAATCAAATTTCAATCTTTTATATGTAAAGGGTGAATAAACCTGAATATTGGGAATAGTATTTATCATGGGAACATCAAAGATACCTTGATGAGTTACACCGTCTTCGCCAACAAAACCTGCTCTGTCAATAGCTATAACGGCGTCACTTTTTTGAAGAGCAATATCATGTATTAATTGATCGTAGCCTCTTTGCAGGAAGGTGGAATATATGGCAACAACGGGTTTCATTCCGCCTTTTGCAAGTCCAGAAGCAAATGTTACTGCGTGTTCTTCTGCAATACCTACATCGAAAAATCTATCTTTATATTTTTGAGAAAATTCATCAAGACCTGTACCTAATGCCATGGCGGCAGTGATTGCACAAATCCTTTTATCTTTTTCAGCCAAGTCCATCAGATATTCTCCAAATTTATCTGAGAATGAATCATTTCCGGACTGAGCTTCCCCGTTATACATGTTGAATTTGGAAATGCCGTGAAACTCACTCGGAGACATTTCAGCATAGTTGTATCCTTTGCCTTTTACTGTATTTATATGTAAAAGAACAGGTATATCAATGAGTTTTGCTGCAGTAAGTGCTTCACATAACTGCTCTATATTATGACCGTCAATTGGTCCCAAATATCTGAATCCTAAATCTTCAAAAAATGTACTTTTATATAACTTATTTTTAATGCTCTTTTTAACGTTATATATAGCCTGTGATGTCTGCTTACCTATAAGGGGAATCCTATTGATAGCACTTTCAGTATGTGCCTTTAATTTATAATATTCAGGATTCGTGCGGATAGCAGCAAGATATCTTGCCATTGAACCGACATTTTCAGATATTGACATTTTATTGTCATTTAATATGACGATAAGGCCTTTTCCGGAATGCGCTGCATTATTTAATGCTTCATATGCAAGACCGCCAGTTAGCGCACCGTCACCGATAACCGCGATTGTATAATCGTTCTTATTGTTCAGCGCATTTGCAGTGGCAATTCCAAGCGCCTGAGAAATCGAAGTGCTTGCATGACCTGAATAGAATATATCATTATCATTTTCATCAGGTGCAGAAAAGCCGGAGATACCACCCTCCTGGCGTAAAGATGAAAACTCCTTATATCTGCCTGTTAATATTTTATGAGTATATATTTGATGACTTACATCCCATATAATCTTGTCTTTCGGAGAATCAAAGACTTTATGTAAGGCAATGGAAAGTTCGACTACGCCTAAATTGGATGACAAATGACCGCCGTTTTTTGAAACGGTTTCTATCATAACTTTCCTGATTTCATCAGATAAAATATTAAGTTGATCATAGTTCAGCTTTTTTAAATCATCGATTGATGATATACTGTTAAGAATTTTTGTTTCCAAAACTATTCTCCAATCAATATTTTCTGTCTTTAAGAGCTCCTATAAGTTCCAAAAGCATTTCTTTATTATCAAAATCATTTATATAACCTACTGCCTGATTATATAAATCTTCGACATAATCTTTTGACTTTTCTATTCCGTTTAATCTTACAAATGTAGGTTTATTGTTCTTTTCATCGCTGCCTACGGGTTTTCCAAGCAGTTTTTCATCCCCGATAATATCAAGGATATCATCCTGTATCTGGAATGCAAGACCGAGGCACTGGGCAAAGTTTTCTGCTTTTTCAATATATTCATTATTGATATCTTCTCCGGTTAAGCAGCCTAAAACACAGGCTGCTTTTAAGAGAGCACATGTTTTTAATGAATACATTTTCGTAATCTCTGGTAAGGATGGCGTCTTTTCTTCAAAAGATAAATCAAGAACCTGACCTCCGACCATACCGTCTACACCTGCAAAGTCAGATAAATAGAAAACGGCTTTTGATATATTATCCGGATTTGTCTTTGTTAACGATAAAATTTTGAATGCATCTGTCAAGAGAGCATCTCCGGCCAAAAGAGCATTTTCTTCACCATACGCTTTATGGCATGAAGGTTTACCCCTTCTGAAATCATCATTGTCCATGCAAGGTAAATCATCATGTATAAGGGAATAAGTGTGAATCATTTCGACTGTAATACCAAAGGCCAGTGCTGTATCTTTGTCACCTTTAGTAATGCTTGACCAGTAAAGAGTTAATAAAGGTCTTATCCTTTTACCGCCGTTAGATAAGCTGTATTTCATTGCATCCACAACAATATTATCGTGTCTGTAAGACATGAGTTCTTCAGCTTTACGGTTTATGATCTCAATATCTTTTGCAAAAATATCAAAATTACTCATCTTTATTATCCTCGTTAAGCTTAACAATCTTCAGACGAGCTTCGCTTAAAAGTTTATGGCAATGCAAAGAAAGTTCGGCACCTTCTTCATATAACTTTAATGATTCTTCAAGACTTAGGGAACCTGATTCAAGTTTCTTTACTATTTCTTCAAGTCTTGATATTGCTTTTTCATATGTAATATCCATACTATACCTCTGAAATAACTGCAGATGCTTCTCCATCTGTAAACTTTATATTTATTTTATCATTTGCTTTAAGCTTGGTTACCGAGTCAACAAGACCTTTGTCATTTTTGACCAATGAATAACCACGCGATAATACTTTTAAGGGACTTAAAGCTTCAAGTTTTGAATTCAAGATTCCGTAATCTGATAATTTGCGATCTAAAAGAGCAGATATTCCGGAATCAATAGCTTTATCTATTTCTGTAACTTTATTTTCATATGCCGTTATAAGTTCAAGCGGGCTTTTAAGCAGATTTGATGAAGAAATTAAAGTATATCTGTAGTCAAGACTATCCAGAATTGAATTTATAGCTGTATTCAGACGATCTCTTAAATTCTTTATATGCTTTATTTGCTCGGATATTTCGGGAACTGCAATTTCCGCAGCCGCAGAAGGTGTAGGCGCTCTTTTGTCAGCAACAAAATCACATATTGTAAAGTCAGTTTCATGACCGACGCCGGATATTATGGGAATATGTGACTCATATATACTGTAGGCCAGGGATTCATTATTGAATTCCCAGAGATCTTCGATGCTTCCCCCGCCTCTTGCTATAATTATCAAATTAACATTGTTATTTTCATTGAAATACTTAATGGCTTTGATGATTTGTTCTGCAGAACCTTTACCTTGTACACTTACTCCATAGAGATATACAGTTGCATAAGGATATCTTCTTGATAATACGTTTAAAACATCCTGAACTGCAGCACCCGTAGGAGAAGATATAAGACCGATATTCTGAGAATATTCAGGAAGGGACAGTTTGTGGTCATCATTAAAAAGACCTTTTTTTGCAAGATTTTCCTTTAATTGTTCAAATGCAAGTGCCAAGGAGCCTATTCCCTGAGGTTCCATTTCAGTAACATATAACTGATATTTACCATTTGCTTCATAAAGCGAAACCTTGGCTCTGACTACGACTTTAAGACCATCTTCCGGCTCAAATTTCAAATTCTGAGCATAGCTTGAAAACATAACCGCATCGATAGCTGCTTTTTCATCTTTAATGGTCATATATATATGTCCTGAATAATGATGTTTGTAATTTGAAATTTCACCACTGACATATATATCTTTCAGATATTTGTTTTCCTCAAGCAAGGACTTAACATATTTATTTATTTGTGAGACTGTTACGACAATAGGTCCGTTATTCATAATTTCTCACCACTTAAAAGAGAAGTTAAAAATGCTAAGCCGGCTGCATTATCTGAAGAAAAAGAAGGCTCGGCAAAAAAAGCATTAAATCTTCCTGATATATCTTTTTGTATAATTGAGTTTGACATTACACCGCCTGAAAAGAGCATAGGGATTTCGCCATATGTTTTTTCAAGATCCAGACATGTATCCAAAATAACTTTTTCTATATATTTAATACAATAAAGAGCGATGTCTTCTTTCTTTTCATTGTCTTCAATCATTTTCTTGCATTTGTTTTCTACGCCTGAAAGACTGAAAGAACCGTCTTTTCTAAAGACATGAATATTATTAAAGTTTGTATTGCTTTTGACTGCAAGTTTCTCAAGCTCGGGGCCGCATGGGAAATTTAGTCCGAGCATAAGTCCTGTTCTGTCAATTGCCTGACCTGCTTTCAAGTCCAATGATGAGGCAATAATCTCAGTAGAAAAATATTTGCCACAGGGTTTAACTTTTAATACCTGAGTTGTCCCGCCCGATATATGAAAAGCAATAAATTCTTTATTAATTAAATCAAATGCTTTTGATGCATATATAACAGCGGCTATGTGTCCGTCCTGATGAGAAAATGAGCAAAGAGGGATTTTCTTTGATGATGATATAGCTTTAGCTGCAAGAAGGCCTGGTAAAAAGCATGGCATATATGAGCCGTCCTGGTTTGAAGGTTTGCTTGATACGCCTACTGCAGAAATATCACCGTTAAAGTCTTTGAATAAGTCATCAATAAGCTGGGTTAACTGAACGGTATGGTGAAATACAGCATCACTTTGTCGTATACCCTTTTCCCCTTCTTTTACAGGTAAAGGTTTTTTTGACTGTATCATAGTCTTGTCTTCATCGTTATATATGGCAAGCGATGTTGTGTAGTTACTTGTATCTATACCTAAATAAAAACTCATTCTATATTGTTCTCTCTGACATATTTTCCAAGTAGCCCGTTAATATATGAAGCATCAGTCGAATCCGCAAACTTCTTTGCAAGATTAACTGCTTCGTTTATTGATACTTTTACGGGAATGGAATCTATATAATTAATCTCAGTAATTGCAAGTCTCAAAATGGCAAACGCTACTTTCGATAACCTGTCAATTTTCCATCCTTTTTTTGAATAGGAAGAAATTATTTCATCTATTGTATCAATATTATCATAACAAATTGTTGAAATTGAAAAAGCAAAAGGATTGTTTTCAATCAATCTGGCTTCAACTGCATTATCGATAATTTCATTAACGGATAAATCATTGTTGAAAATCTTTTCAAAGATTATGGTAAAAGCCAGTTCTCTTTCTTCTTTTCTTGTCATAATTTCCTCCAAAAAAGATACACTCCCCGCAAAAAAATAATACAGGGAGTGTAATTAATTTTCAGCGGTACGAATGTATATACATTAATTTTTGTATATTATACTACCTAAATGTTATAAATTCAATATAAATAAATGATTTTATTCATTTTATATAACCTTGAAAACAACTGTCTGTTATGGTAAAATACTTTGGTAAAGAAGGTGTAATATTTTGCAGAAAATAAAGAATTTTTTCAAAGAAAACAACTATATATTTTTATCAGGCGGAATATCCTTGGCAGTCATTCTGCTTGTTTATTTTTGCTTTGAAATAATTCCTTTTGGAAACGGTATAATATACAGAATGGACCTTTATCATCAATATGGTCCCATCTTTACTGAACTTTATGACAGATTATCCGAAGGAAAGAGCCTTATATATTCATGGAATTCAGGTATGGGATCCTCATTTTTAGGTAATTTGTATAACTACCTTTCGAGTCCCCTCACCTTTATTTTCATATGGTTCGGACATAAAAATACGTTTGAAGCAATAGCTGCGCTTATTGCAAGCAAAGCAGTTCTTTCTTCTATGTCCATGACATATTATTTAAAAAAATCAAAAGGTTTTTATTCGCCTGTATCTGTTGCATTTGCACTTATGTATGCATTCAGCGCATACTTTGTTGCATATTACTGGAATGTCATGTGGATTGATTCCATGTATATTCTTCCTTTTGTAATTCTCGGTATTGAAAGAATTATTGATAAAGGCAAAATCTCAACATACATAATTGCGCTGACATATGCTATTTTTGCAAATTATTATATGGGATATATTATCTGCATTTTCTCAGTTATATATTTCATTTATTATTTCATTATTCGAATTGATGATCTTAATCGTCAGAAAAAAATACTGGATAACAAAGGAGTTATAAATAAAATAAGAAATTCATTTTTCTTAAATGCCGGAATTAGATTTGCACTGGCATCCCTTTATGTTGGTCTAATTTTGTCATTTATGCTGCTTCCCTTGATATTTATTCTTAAATCTTCTTCGGCAACATCTGGTTCTTTCCCTGCAGATCATAAATTTTATTTCAATATTTTTGATTTTATCTCAAATCACTTATCAAGTCTTGAACCTACAATAAGGAGCAGCGGTGATTGTGTTTTACCAAATGTTTATTGCGGAATATTTACAGTTATACTTTTACCGCTTTATCTCTTTAATAAAGATATAAAATTCAAGGAGAAAATTGCTTCTGTTTTTCTTTTGATTTTTATGTTCTTCAGTTTTAATTTGAATTATCTTAACTTCATATGGCATGGTTTCCATTTCCCGAATGACCTGCCTTACAGACAATCGTTCATATATTCATTTATGCTGATTTGTCTGGCTGTTAAAGCATTTCTGAATTTGAGAACAATAAAGACAAAAGAGATTCTTATATCTGCATCTGCACTTGCTGCATTTATAGTTTTAGTTCAGAAAATCGGCTCAGGCAATGTAACGGATACAACCATATATATAAGCCTGGCATTCACCGTTTTAATTACAATTGTTTTGTATCTCCTAAAGAGTAAAAAAAATCAGGCTTTCGCTTTGTCTATTATGCTTCTTTGTTCAGTTTCAGCTGAAATAATAGCCGGAAATACAAGCCATTATGTGGCTAATCAAAATAAAAACTCATATGTTTATGATTATGATGATTTTAAGGCTATTCAAACTGAGATAAAAGAAAATGATGACAGCTTATTCTACCGCGAGGAATTATCAGATTTAAGAGCCAGAATGGACCCATCCTGGTATGACTATAACGGAATATCTATATTCTCATCAATGGCATATGAAAATATGGCATCATTCCAAAAGAATTTTGGCTTGTATGGAAATAACATAAATTCATATACATATAACCCTCAAACGCCTGTATATAATGCAATTATGGGCATAAAATACATATATGACAAAGATAATCTTATATCATCAGGCGAATATTATGAGTTGACAGCATCAAATGACACATATAATGCGTATCTTAATAAATACTCATTGCCTATCGCTTTTCCGGTTGCTGCTGAAACATCGGGATATAATGCTGAAAATTACTTAAATCCTGTGGCAGCTCAGGAAAAAATGATAGAATACATGACAGGCGTAAAAAATATATATGAACGCATATATAACTACGATATTGACTATGCAAATCTGCTTGCTGTATCAACTGAAGCTAAGGAAAATGAATCATTTGAGCTTAACAAAATAGACACTGATTTCAAAGCTTGCGCTACGGTTGATTATATTGCAGATACTACTGATAATATCTATGTATATATTTACTCCCGAGCGCTTGACACAGTATCTGTCTACTCTCCTTCTATTGACACCAGCATGGATGTGAATGACGGATATATTATGGATTTGGGTAAAAACGAAATCGGCGATACTATAAGCATTGAATTAGCTATGGATGAAGAAAGCAGCGATGCCTACGTCGATTTTTGCCTTTTTACCGTTAATGAGGATAATTTTAAAAATGCGTATCAAAAACTTGAAAAAGGCTCCTTGGAATACATTGCTTTCAGTGATACATATATACAAGGCGTATATACTGCAGAAGAAAATGAAATTATATATACTTCAGTTCCTTTTGATTCTGCATGGAGTGTATATATAGACGGAAAGAAAGTTTCAAATTATGATATTATAAAGATATCGGATGCCTTAATCGGTATTAAGACAGAAAGCGGAAAGCATGTTTTATACATGAAGTATAAGCCGCAATATTATAATGAATTTGTGATAATTTCTTCAGTTAGTGCAATTATCCTTATTCTCTTATATATCATGAAAAACCGTGGTTTATTAATATGGAAATCAGTACCAAAAGACCTATGGAACCGAATGAAAACAGAAGCAACCCGCAGATTTATAGAGAGTTTGAATCAGGAAGGAAAAGAAGAAAATCCTCCTGATGGAACTGATGTAGAATAAAAATAACGGAGACTTTTTCGTCTCCGTATTTTTATGGTTTTAATAGTTTTTTAAGATATTGGCCTGTATATGATTTTTTAACTTTTGATATATCCTCAGGTGTTCCGCATGCCACAACATTGCCGCCTTTATCTCCTCCGTCGGGACCTAAGTCCACAATATAGTCAGCTGTCTTGATGATATCAAGATTATGTTCTATGACCATAATTGTATTTCCAGCATCAACAAGACGCTGGAGTACATCAATAAGCTTGTGTACATCTGCGCTGTGCAAACCTGTTGTAGGTTCATCTAAAATATATATGGTATTACCTGTTGATTTTTTTGAAAGTTCAGATGCAAGTTTAACCCTTTGTGCTTCTCCACCGGATAAAGTTGTTGCAGATTGACCGAGTTTCAGATAGCCTAGTCCCACATCGGCAAGTGTCTGGAGCTTATTTTTTATTTTAGGCTGCTTATCAAAAAAGATAAGGGCTTCATCTACAGTCATATCAAGCACATTGTATATATTTTTACCTTTGTATTTAACTTCCAGGGTTTCGCGGTTGTATCTTTTGCCTTTACATACTTCACATGGTACATATACATCAGCAAGAAAATGCATTTCTATCTTTTTTATGCCGTCACCTTCGCAAGCTTCACATCTTCCCCCTTTTACATTAAAGGAATAGCGGCTTGCAGTATAGCCTTTGATTTTTGAATCCTGTGTTGATGCAAAAAGATTCCTTATTTCCGTGAAAGTGCCTGTATATGTTGCAGGGTTTGATCTTGGTGTCCTGCCGATCGGTGACTGGTCAATTGATATTACTTTATCAAGATTTTCATATCCGACAATAGCATCAAATTTTCCCTGAGGTTTTTTGGCATTATTAAGCTCATTTGCAAGATATCTGTATAAAATATCATTAACTAAAGTAGATTTACCTGATCCTGAAACACCTGTAACACAGTTAAAAGTTCCTAACGGAAATGATACATCTATATTTTTAAGGTTATTTTCATATGCACCTTTTATCGTTATATAGTTTCCGTTGCCTTTTCTTCTGCTTTCAGGTACAGGTATAGCTCTTTTACCTGAAAGATACTGACCTGTAATAGAACCTTTGTATTTAATAAGGCCTTTTACGTCACCTGTATATATTACTTTACCGCCATGTATACCGGCAAGTGGCCCTATATCTACAACATAGTCGGCAGCTCTTATTGTATCTTCATCATGTTCAACAACAATCAGAGTGTTTCCTAAGTCCCTTAAATGCTTAAGTGTTTCTATGAGCATATTATTGTCTTTTTGATGAAGTCCTATGCTTGGCTCGTCAAGAATATATAAAACACCCATAAGTGAAGAACCGATTTGAGTTGCAAGCCTTATTCTTTGGCTTTCACCGCCTGATAATGTACCTGAAGGACGTGTAAGGGTAAGATAACCAAGACCTACACTTTTAAGAAAATGAAGGCGAGAATGAATTTCCTTGATTATATTTTCAGCAATAAAGGCATCCCTTTTGCTTACTTTCATGTTATCTATAAAATTCAAAGCCTGCTCTATAGATAAATCACAAAATTCTTTAATGTTTTTCTTATCAACAGTTACGGATAAAAATTCCTTCTTAAGCCTTGAACCTTTGCATTCAGTGCATTCATGCTTTTCCATGACAAGCTCAATTTCCCATCTGGCCCAGTCCGAAGTTGATTCGGCATAGCGGCGTTCAAGGTTATTAACTATACCTTCAAATGATGAGTTATACTTACCTGAACCATATAAAGTTGGTCTGCTCATGGAAAGTTTTTCACTTGTACCATATAAAAGAGCATTTATTCCTTCTTTTGATATATCTTTTAATGGCGTTTTTAATGTAAATCCATATCTTCTACCGAGTGC
The DNA here is from genome assembly GCA_937884995.1 of uncultured Clostridia bacterium. Taxonomy (GTDB): domain Bacteria; phylum Bacillota; class Clostridia; order Oscillospirales; family Acutalibacteraceae; genus Fimenecus. Next base: position 66,631 of record CAKZZL010000038.1, on the reverse strand, counting down.
TTTATAGTACATTTCTGCTATAGAGCCAGAATCTGCTTTACTCCAGCCACTTCCGCATATACCGCCTTCAGATATAGATAGGTTTTTATTCGGCATTATCAAATCAGGACTTACTTTATATGATATACCCAGACCGTTACATTTTGGGCAGGCACCCAAAGGATTATTGAAAGAAAACATTCTGGGAGTCAATTCATCAATGCTTATTCCGTGTTCTGGGCATGAATAATTCAAAGAATAATGTTGTTCTTTTCTACCGATTACATCAATATATACTAAACCTCCTGATTGAGATGTGGCAGTTTCAATTGATTCAGCAAGTCTTGATCTTATTTCTTCTTTTACAACAAGTCTGTCTACTATGATATCAATATTATGCTTATATGTTTTTGTCAGCTTAATATCATCTGACAGTTCCATAATTTCCCCGTCAATTCTTGCTCTGACAAATCCGTCCTTTAATACATTTGAAAGCTCTTTTGTAAACTCTCCTTTTTTGTTTCTGGCAAGAGGTGACAAAATTTGTATTTTAGTCCCCTGCTCAAGAGACATAACAGCATCCACAACCTGATCAACGGTTTGTGTCTTTATTTCTTTACCACACACCGGGCAATGAGGTTTACCGATTCTTGCATATAAAAGACGAAGATAATCATAGATTTCTGTTACGGTTCCGACTGTTGAACGTGGATTTTTTGAAGTAGTTTTTTGGTCAATTGATATAGCCGGAGACAAGCCTTCTATAAGCTCTACGTTTGGTTTCTCCATCTGGCCTAAAAACATTCTTGCATATGATGACAAAGATTCAATATATCTTCTTTGTCCTTCTGCATATATAGTATCAAACGCAAGTGATGATTTACCCGAACCGGATAAACCTGTAAAAACTACAAACTTGTCCCTTGGTATTTCAAGATCGATATTCTGAAGGTTATTCTCTTTTGCACCTTTGATTATGATTTTATCAAGACTCATTATTTATTTCCTTTTAAATTTCTCTTTTTAATTTTTCTATTTTATCCCTTAGATATGCAGCATGTTCAAATTCCAAAATTTTTGCAGATGCTTTCATTTCTTCTGTTAAACGGGCTATAAGCTTAGCCTTATCATCTCTTGAAAGACGTTTTCCTTTCTTATCTTTTTGTGAAATTTCAAGAATATCACGAACGTCTTTTACAATAGTTTTCGGTGTGATACCATTTTTATTGTTATATGCAGTCTGTTTTTTTCTTCTTCTGTATGTTTCGGATATAGCCTTTTCCATAGAAGGTGTAACAATGTCTGCATACATTATTACTTTACCCTCAGCATTACGTGCGGCTCTGCCTATTGTTTGAATAAGAGATGTTTCAGAACGTAAAAAGCCTTCTTTATCTGCATCTAGTATTGCAATAAGTGAAACCTCCGGTATATCAAGACCTTCTCTTAAAAGGTTAATTCCTACAAGTACATCAAACTCACCCAGTCTTAAATCACGTATAATTTCCATTCTTTCAATGGTGTCAATATCATGATGCATGTATTTGACTTTAATATCATGAGTCCTAAGATAATCAGTCAGATTTTCTGCCATTTTTTTAGTAAGAGTTGTAACCAGAATTCTTTGATTTTTCTCTGTTCGTATATTTATTTCGGAAATAAGGTCATCTATTTGATTTTCTGTTGCTCTGACTTCGATTTCAGGATCCAGAAGTCCGGTAGGTCGTATAACCTGTTCTGCTATTAACTGACTGTTTTCAAGTTCAAAAGGACCGGGTGTGGCACTTATGAATACAGCTTGATGAATTTTTGCATAAAACTCGTCAAAAGTAAGAGGTCTGTTATCAAAAGCGGACGGGAGTCTGAAGCCAAAGTCTACAAGGCTTTCTTTTCTTGATCGGTCTCCCCCGTACATTGCTTTGACTTGCGGCAACGTTACATGGGATTCATCAACAAAAAGTAAAAAGTCATCCGGGAAATAGTCAATAAGAGTAAATGGCGGACTGCCTGCAGTTCGTCCGGACATAACAGCAGAATAATTTTCAATTCCTTTGCAAAAACCGGTTTCTTTAAGCATTTCCATATCATATTCGGTTCTTTGACGTATTCTTTCTGCCTCTATAAGTTTTCCCTGGCTTTCAAACAACTTGACCTGTCCTTCCATTTCCTCATATATATCTTCCAATGCTTTTTCCATTTTCTCGGGAGATACGACATAATGAGATGAAGGATATATTGCGATATGTGATAAGTTTTTTTTAACTTTGCAGGTCAGTGCATTTATTTCACTTATCTTATCAACTTCGTCACCGAAAAACTCAATCCTTATGGCAGTATCATTTGAATAAACGGGGAAAACGTCAACAATATCTCCTTTTACTCTGAACTTATTTCGGATAAAGTTAATATCATTACGGTCATACTGCATTGTGACAAGACGCTTTATTGCATCATCACGGCTTATATTCATACCAACTCTGAGAGATAATACCATATTCCTGTAATCAATTGGATCGCCCAGAGAATAAATACATGATACACTTGCCACAATTATTACGTCCCGACGCTCAGACAAAGCGCATGTTGCAGAGTGTCTTAGTTTATCTATTTCATCATTAATAGCTGAGTCTTTTTCAATATATGTATCGGTATTGGCTATATACGCTTCAGGCTGATAATAATCATAGTATGAGACAAAGTATTCAACTGCATTATTGGGGAAAAATTCCTTGAATTCTGAACATAACTGACCTGCAAGTGTTTTATTATGTGCGAGGACCAGAGTCGGTCTGTTTATTTCTTTTATAATATTGGCCATAGTGAAAGTTTTACCGGATCCCGTAACACCCAGTAATGTTTGCTCTTTATTTCCTTTTTGAATGCTTTCGACAAGTTCTTTGATAGCTTCCGGCTGATCTCCGGTAGGTTTAAAAGAAGAAACTAATTCAAAATGGTCCATATATTCTCCGACTATCTAATTACTTTATATATCAACGATTTTTCTTCAGAAATACTATCCGAAAACTCAATAGCATTTATATATCTTTTTGAAGCTTCTTTAACTGCAGATTTATTCATTGTATAGAAAGTGCAAAGAAGATCTCCTTCTTTGACAAAATCATTTGTTTTCTTATTAATAACTATTCCGGCCTTATAGTCTATAAGGTCTTCTTTTTTGGCTCTGCCTGCACCCAGTATAACAGAGATAGTTCCTATATCCTGAGCATTCATATTGGAAATATATCCTGATTTCTGAGCTATAAGTTCATATTTGTTTGATTTATAATATTCATCATCGCTCTCAATTGCCGAAAAATCTCCGCCCTGAGCTAAAATCCATTCTTCCATTTTCTTATATGCAAGGCCTGTATCAATTGCATCATTTACTCTTTCTTCAGCTTCTTTTATATCAAGATTTAAGCTAAGTGAAAGAAGATTTGAAGCAAGAGCTGTACAAACTTCTCTTAAATCAGATATATTTTCTCCTTTTAATACGTATACAGCTTCTTTAACTTCCAATAAGTTCCCTATATTGTATCCAAGCGGTGTGTTCATATCGGTAAGCAGAGCAGCTATATTACGATTGCATCTTTTCCCTATTTCAACCATCTTTTCGGCAAGTGTAGTTGCATCTTCCAATGTTTTCATAAAAGCGCCACTGCCTACTTTGACATCCAATATTATGTTTTTGGAACCTGCAGCTATTTTCTTGCTCATAATACTTGATGTAATAAGAGGTATGCTTTCAACAGTTGCTGTTACATCTCTTAGTGCATATAGCTTTTTATCTGCAGGAGTCATATTCCCGCTTTGACCTATGATTGATATTCCGATTTGTTTTACCTGATCTATGAATTCATCGGGTTTAAGATTTACTCTATAGCCCGGTATAGCATCAAGTTTATCAACTGTACCACCGGTATGGCCGAGCCCTCTGCCTGACATTTTAGCAACTTTACAGCCCAAAGATGCCAGAATCGGAGCAACGATTAATGAAGTCTTATCACCTACACCGCCTGTTGAATGTTTATCGGCAGAAAGATTACCAAAAACAGATAAATCCAGGGTATTGCCGGAAAAAGCCATTGCATTAGTAAGTGTAGCTGTTTCTTTATCAGTCATGCCGTTAAAGTATATAGCCATTGCAAGAGCTGCAGCCTGATAATCAGGTATAGTATTTTCTGTATATCCGTTTATAAAGAAATTAATTTCATCATCTCTAAGTTCTTGTCCGTTTCTTTTTTTAAGGATTATATCATACATTCTCATAAGAGATACTCCGTTCAGTTTAAATCAAAAGGTTTTGGTAAAAAATCTTTCAGCATATATTCTTTATAACTGTTTTCGCCGTTTATAAGATAAATCTTAAAATCCGAATCACAGAATTCAGTTAAAACCTGTAAACAAACTCCGCAGGGTTTGCATTCATCTTCTATTTTCCCTTTATATCCACCGGCAATAGCTATCATTTTGAAATCATTATGCCCTTCACTAATTGCTTTGAATATTGCAGTCCTTTCTGCACATACAGTAGCGGAATATGATGCATTTTCAATATTGCATCCTGTGTATATATCCCCTTCTTTAGTAACTAAAACTGCAGCTACATTGAAGTTTGAATAAGGTGAATATGAATTTTTTAATTCATTTATGAGGATATCATATATTTTGTTGTCAAACATTTAAATCATCCTTTTATCAATATTTAAGTATTTCTTTAATAAAACTTTTGCCAGGACAATCAAAATTAAGCCCAAAATAATCTGCGATGCTTGCTCCTATATCAGCAAAAGACTGACGTATGGCAAGATTTTTTGACTTAATATTTTCGCCATATACTAAAAGCGGTATATATTCTCTGCTGTGGTCTGTACTGTCATCACCCGGATCACAACCATGATCTGCGGTTATGATAAGTAAATCATCTTTTTGCATTTTTTGTATAAAAGAAGGCAGCCAATTGTCAAATTCTGAAAAAGCTTTTGCATATCCATCTATATCCTGCCTGTGTCCGTAAAGCATATCAAAATCAACAAGATTTGTAAAATAGAGGCCATCTTTTTCTATTTCAAGGGCCTGCAATGTCCTTTCCATACCTTCATTATTACTCCTTGTAAAAACGTGGCCAGATATTCCTTTGCCGGCAAATATATCATATATTTTTCCTATTGAATAGACATAATGACCGTTTTTATATAATATATCTAGTAAGGTTTCTTTCGGGGCTTCGAGTGAAAAGTCATGTCTGTTGGGAGTTCGTGTAAAACTTCCTATATCACCTGTAAATGGCCTTGCTATAACTCGTCCTACTGCATTATCGCCGGTAAGAAGATTCCTCGCAATCTTGCAATCATTATATAACTCTTTTAATGGAATATATTTTTCATGAGCAGCAATTTGAAATACGCTGTCCTCAGAAGTATATACAATCAAACTGCCGGTTTTTATCTGCTCTTCTCCATAATCCCTTATTACATCTGTACCTGAATATGGTTTATTGCAAATAACTGTACGTCCGGTTAATTCAGAAAACTTTTTGATTATGTCAGAGGGAAAACCGTCAGGATATGTTGGCATTGGCTTTTCGGATATAATACCTGCTATTTCCCAATGACCTGTTATTGTATCTTTGCATTTTGACTTTTCACAGCATTTTCCATAAGCAGCAATTGGATCTTTAATAGGAAACAAGTATTCGCAGCCGTCAATATTAGCTAATCCCAGCTTTCTTGTAGTTGTATCAGAAAATAATGAAGAACCGGATATACGTTTTAGCGTATTGCAGTCATGGTCGTTAAAGTCGGCAGCATCGGGTGCCATGCCAACCCCGCACGAGTCCAATACAATTAAGAATACACGTTTAGCCATATTATCTCCATCTTATATAAGATTTTGTTCTTTTACAATTTTTACGATTCTGCTTGTTCCCAGTCTGTCTGCACCCAGTTCGATAAATTTAATGGCATCTTCTATAGAAGAAATACCTCCGGCAGCTTTTATTTTCAGATTAGATGATACATTTTCAGAAAATAGTTTAATATCATCAAAGCTTGCGCCCGATTTCGAAAATCCTGTAGATGTTTTAATGTAATCTGCGCCTGATGCAGAAACAATCTCACACATTTTTATTTTTTCTTCATCAGTCAGTAGACAAGTCTCTATAATCACTTTAAGTACTTTATTTTGTATTGCTTCTCTTATAGATTTAATTTCATTTAATATATCATCATATCTTTTATCTTTCAGCCAACCGATATTGATAACCATATCAATTTCATCTGCTCCGTTTAATGCAGCATTTTTTGCTTCAAATACTTTTGCCTCAGTTGTTGAATATCCGTTTGGGAATCCGATAACAGTGCATATTTTAACTTTGCCGTCTGTATAAGCAGAGGCATCTTTTACATATGACGCCGGTATGCAAACAGATGCTGTTTTATATCTTACTCCGTCATCGCATATTTCTTTAATTTCTTTCCATGTTGAAGATTGTGAAAGTAAAGTATGATCGCATTTAGAAAGTATAGTTTTTATATCCAAAACAAATTTCCCCTATTATGTAATTTTTCTTTTATATTATATCATAATAATGGCTTATCTATCAACAAATAAAAACAGTATGCAAACCGAAATTTGCATACTGGTATATATTGTCTTTATTTTATTTTGAAGTAGCCTTAACAATGATTGAGAAATCTTCTGCTTTTAATGAAGCACCGCCAATAAGTCCGCCGTCAACATTAACTTTAGAAACAAGTTCATCTGCATTTTTAGCATTCATTGAACCGCCGTATTGTACAGTAACTGTTTCAGCAACATCATTACCATATACTTCAGCAATAGCAGCTCTACAGAATCCGTTTCCTTCATCAGCCTGGTCAGCAGTAGCTGTAACACCGGTACCTATTGCCCATACAGGTTCATAAGCAATAATTATGTTTTTAAGTTGATCTGCTGTAACGTTTGTAAGAGCCATCTTAGTCTGATATTTAAGAAGAGTTTCGGTATATCCGAGTTCTCTTTGCTCAAGTGTTTCACCTACGCAAACTATTGCCTTAAAGCCTGCATTAACAGCAGCCAGTGTGCGAAGGTTAACTGTTTGATCAGTTTCAGCAAAATATTGTCTTCTTTCAGAGTGACCGATAACTACATATTCAACTCCGATTTCCTTTAACATTGCTGCTGAAATTTCGCCTGTATATGCGCCTGATTCTTTGAAGTGAATATTTTCAGCGCCTATCTTTATGTTTGATCCTTTTGCAGCTTCAACTGCTGCTGGAATATCAACAAAAGGAACACAAAGTACAACATCACAATCAGCATCAGCTACCAATGGTTTCATTTCGTTAATTAGAGCTGCAGCTTCTGATGGTGTTTTATTCATTTTCCAGTTACCTGCTATAACTGCTCTGCGAACTTCTTTTTTCATTTTTATACACTCCTTAACAAAATTTGGGAGGACATTTTGTCCTCCATATTAATTTTTATTTTTCATCAAGACAAGCAATACCGGGAAGTTCTTTGCCTTCTAAGTATTCAAGGGAAGCACCTCCGCCGGTTGAAATATGTGACATCTTGTCAGCAAAGCCAAGTTTCTGGATAGCAGCAGCAGAATCTCCGCCACCTATGATGGATATAGCATTACTATCGGCAATAGCTGTTGCTACTGCAATTGTACCGCCAGCAAAATTATCCCATTCGGAAACACCCATAGGACCGTTCCAGATAACCGTGCCGGCATCTTTAACTGCATCAGCAAATATTTCCTGGGTTTTCGGACCTATATCAAGACCCATCCACCCGTCCGGAATTTCGTCAGAACTGATAACCATATGTTCTGTGTCCGGCTTATATTCTTTACCAACTATATTATCAACGGGGATAAGGAATTTAACGCCTTTTTCCTCAGCCTTTTTCATCATCTCTCCGGCAAGTTCAATTTTATCTTCTTCAAGCAGAGAACTTCCGATTTGATGTCCTAAAGACTTCATAAAGGTATATGCCATACCGCCACCAACTATTAATGTGTCGCATTTGTCAATAAGGTTTGTAATGACACCGATTTTATCAGATACTTTTGCACCTCCAAGGATAGCAACAAGTGGTCTTTGCGGATTTTCAAGTGCTCCGCCTATAAACTGAATTTCCTTTTGGATAAGATAACCGCATGCTGAAGGAAGATAATCAGCTACACCTGTTGTAGAAGAATGAGCTCTGTGAGCTGACCCAAATGCATCATTAACAAAGATTTCAGCAAGTGAAGCGAACTTCTTTGAAAGTTCAGGATCATTTTTTGTTTCACCGGGTTCAAATCTTACATTTTCAAGTAAAAGAACTTCACCATTATTTAAGGAAGCTGCAAGAGACTTAGCGCACTCACCTACTACATCGTCAGCCATTTTAACTTCCTGACCGAGAAGTTCTGAAAGACGTGCAGCTACCGGCTTCATGGAAAATTCAGGGTTGAATTCTCCTTTCGGACGTCCTAAATGGGAACAAAGAATAACTTTTGCACCATTTTTAATTAAATATTCAATAGTCGGTAATGATGCAACAATTCTTTTATCACTTGTTATAACACCATTTTCCATTTTTACATTGAAGTCGCAACGAACAAGAACTTTCTTGCCATTAACTTGTAAATCTTCAATGGATTTCTTATTTAAGGCACTGCTCATAATAAATACATCCTTTCGTGTGCTTTTTTTATCTTGATTATTTTATAACAGATTAACTTATATTTCAAGAGTATTATCTGTAGGTATTGATTATTTTATCTGCTTTATCTTTAATCATTTCAACCAGTTCCGTCGGTGATTTTACTTTAATAGAGTCACCATATTGAATTATCCAATTGACAAGACCCTGATTCACAGCTGCATATACTCTTGCTGAAAATATTTCATCATCAATGGGCTGTAGTGATATTTTCTCGCCGAATTTGTCAAGAACTTCTTCAATAATAGATGATTTACAAATCAAGTCAATCGGTCTGCTTTCGCCGGAAAACATAGATAAATGCTTATTACTGTAATCGGCTGCATTAAATTTAGTTTTATACTGAGATACTTCGGAATAATGTCTTGTCTTTTCTTCCAATATTACAACACTTTTGATTCTGTCTATTCTCAAATGCATTAAATTATCATATTTCTCATTATTTGCAACAAGATAATAATGATCATCATACCATATAAGACAATAAGGGCTTAATGTATATGTTTTCTCTTCGAAATGAGTCTTTTTATCAACAGATATATTACGTCTTCTGTAAAGAACAGATACTTTTAAATTTGATGAAATAGCATTATCAAGAGCATCTATAACATAAAATAAGTTTTCGTTTGTTGTTTTATTTCTTGCATCAATATGGACTTGTTTTTCGAGTTTCTTGAACTGATTAATGCTTGTCAGCTTAGAAAGTTTATTCAATAATACTTTTGTCTTTTTTGATGATATGAAGTTTGCAGATTGAACAGCATCAATTAAAAGTCGGACTTCGGGAAGTTCAAATTCTCTTGAGCCGATAAAGTATCCTTTTGGTGATGAAGATTTTACAATATCTAAACCATATTCTTCCAATGAATCTATGGCACTGTATATTGTTTTTCGGTCGCATATAATATTGTACTGGCTTTCAAGCTTCGAAATAATATCATTCGCAGTTAATGGACTATCTTCATCTGAATACGTATTTAAGATATCCATAATACGTAAAAAGCGTAATTTAATATCGGCTTTGGATTCATTAGTCTTAGTCATAATCAGCAATTTCCATTCTCTTGTTTATATCTATAATGATGTCTTCATAAATTTTAATATGTTCTCTGTCATATGTCATAATGCCGTTTAATTCGTTTTCAACATCGCTTATCTGCGTATAAACTGTTGCGCATAAGCCTTTATCTATTAACGGTATAACTTGTTTTAAGTGCAGATTCTTATATGCCTTTGACAATTTATCTTGTGTTGAATATTTAATATAGAGACCAAAACTTTTATCCTGAGACCATGTATGGCCTGACATAGTGTGCTGATACCCGCCGTATTCAGATATTACAAAGCATCTTCCGTCATGTCTTGGCTTAATTATAGGTACAACATATCTGTGTATACTTTGGAAGTCTCCGCCTTTTTGATCATGCCAGCCACTGGCGTGGTCAACAGGTCTTGTTTTATCAAACTCTTTTATAGAATTGCAAATTTGTAAAGCATCAAACTGACCCCAGCCCTCATTAAAAGGAACCCATACACAAATTGAAGTACAGTTATATAACTGGTTTAAGAGTTCTTTTAATTCACGCTTAAAATCGTCTCTTGCTTCCTTCTTTTCTCTTTTGAATGCTTTATATTTGTTATCTTTTACATTTATACCGAGATTTGGCAATACACCGGCATAAAAATCACCGATATATGCTCCCCCGCTCATCATATCCTGCCATACCAGTATTCCGAGTCTGTCACAATGATAATACCATCTGTCAAGCTCAAGCTTAATATGTTTTCTCAACATATTGAAGCCGAGTCTTTTAGCAGTTTCGATATCGTAAATCATTGCTTCATCAGAGGGCGGAGTCATTCCACCGTCCGACCAATATCCCTGATCCAAAAGTCCTCTTTGAAAATAAGGATTGTTATTAAGCATAAATCTGCTTATTCCGTACTTATCTTTGGCAATTGAGTATTTTCTCATGCCGAAATAACTTTTAATACTATCAGTTACTTTTCCGTCTTTAATAAGTTCAATTTTCAGATCGTAGAGGAACGGATTTTCAGGTGACCAAAGCTTGGGATTTTCAATAAATATTTTATCTTCGAGTCTTATATTCTTGTTTATGATTTCATTATCGTTATCAAAGACATGAATATTAAGTCTGTAATCAGCTTCATTTGATGTAAAAGCCTTAATTGATAATGTACTCTCATCTATATCCGGAGTGAGTCTGATTTTTGTAATATAATCTTTTTCAACGGCTTCAAGCCAAACAGGTTTCCATATACCGGATGTTGATGTATACCAAAAACCTTTTGGCTTTATTATCTGTTTTCCTCTTTGCTGCCAGCCGGCATCTGTAGGGTCGTAAACTAAAACGTTTAATATATTTTCACCCTCTGTCAAAGCATCTGTTATATCAAGAAAGAAAGAACAATATCCGCCGGAATGAGTTCCTACAAGTCTTTTGTTTATAAAGACTTTGCATTGCCAATCAACTCCGGCAAAATTCAATAATACTTTTTTATCTTTAAATGAGTCTGGAATTGTAAATGCTTTCTTATACCATAATCTCTGATTTGGAAGAAGTTGTTTTTCAACACCTGAAAGCATAGATTCTATAGCAAAGGGAACAACTATTTCACCATCATAATCATCAACCCATTCCTGTTTTGAATCTTTTATTGCATACTCATATATTCCGTTTAATGATACCCAGTTTTCCCTTTCAAATTGCGGTCTCGGATATTCTGCAAGAGGGTTGTTTTTATCAATTTTATCTGTCCATCTTGTTTTCATAAATCCCATAATTCATTCCTCCAAACACTATATTATAATTTTATTACAAATTTAAATGTTTGTCTATTGAAATATATAAATTTATTTGTTACAATACAAAAGCAAATGCGGATATGGCGGAATTGGCAGACGCGCTAGATTTAGGATCTAGTGGGTACCCCCATGCAGGTTCAAGTCCTGTTATCCGCACCATATCGAGTATTAACAGCGATATTAAGTTGTGAGTACTCGATATTATTATATAGCAAGGAGAAGTTTCAGGATAAAATCCAAATTAAAAATATAAGATAATTAATATAATAATGTTAGTTTTACTTTTAATAGCATTTTTCTTGCTGTATTTTTTTATTATTGTCATACAGATTATGTCAGAAACTCCAACGAAGAAGTTCATCTTGTAAATGGTGAGCCGTATATTTATCATACGGATTTATTCGGAAACACCTTTATTTTTGACCAAGGTGTAAGAGTATATGTGGCTATCCCGAAGTATGTTGATTAATTTAGTTATATATAAGATAATTATAAATGGTAAAATAAAAGATGTCTAAAACTGGATAACATTGATGTTTTATTATATATTTTTTAAAATAATAGAATCATTTTTTTATTTTTTATTGATTTATTATCTAAAATAAAATAAAATATATTATAAGATTTTTAAGGAGGATTGTTATGAAAGAAGAAAGTAGAAAATATAGCGAACTTGCTTATGATATAGTTAAGCATGCAGCTAACGATATCGGTTCAAGACTTCCCGGTTCAAAAGGTGAAATTGAATTTCATGAATATATGGGAAGCAAACTTGAGGAAATCGGAATCAAACCTGTAACAGAAGAATTCGGCCTCTCCCCTCGTGCCGGTATAGGCGGTATTTCTTATGCAGGCTGGTTTGGTGTTGTTATGAGTGCGCTTATGTATTTTGCACTATATAATTCGTACTTATGGTATGGAATGGCATTATGCGGAATTATCTTTGTAATTTGGCTGGTCTTCAGCTGCTTCCTTTACAAGAAATGGTTTGATATGTTCTTCAGACAGGCTATTTCCAGAAACACATATGGAGAACTTGTTCCCGAAGATGGTGAATATGATTATACAATTGTTCTTTCAGGCCATACAGACACAAGCTGGTGCTGGAGACATTCCGTTAATACATATAAGTATAAAGATAAACCGATTCTTGGAATTATAAGTGTTTACGGCAAAGTTGGATTTGGAGCTATTTGTGTATTCTTTACTGTAGCAGTTGCAATTGCTATGGCTGTAATATTTACAATTGGACAGCTTGATATGCTGGCAATAAAAGCAGGAACACTTGTTAATCCCGAAGAATTAAGCTGGGCTTATAGGGCTCTTCAAGGAGATATTCCATCATTTACATATTTCAGATTTGCTTTATATTTCCTTCCCATTGTTACAGCAATTGGCAGTGCTTTTGTTGTAATGTGGGATGATCCTCATGGTGAAAATGCGTCTCGCGGAGCTATGGACAATGCAACAGGTATCGCATTAAGCTATGCAGTTATTAAGTATTATAAAGATAATCCGGATAAGATGCCAAAGAGATGCCGTATTATTGATCTTAACTGTGGATCTGAAGAAGCAGGACTTCGCGGCTCAATGGCTTTTGCAGCAGAACATAAGAATGACGATATGCTGAAGAATTGCTGGAATATCAACACAGACTCTGTTGCAGATAAAGATTATTTTGAAGTTGTTATCAAAGATGACTGGCAGGGTTGCCGTTTTGATACCGATCTTGAAAAAATGTTTAAGGAAACATTTGATGAACTCGGAATTGAATCAAAAACAAACGGATGCATACATAACCCTGTTGGTGGATGCGATTCAACTCCTATGACAAGAGCCGGTGTTAAATCAGTTACATTTGCTGCTCAAAATCCAATGCTTACATATTATTATCACACATGGAAAGATATGCCTGAACGTTTTGAGATGGAAACTGTGGGAACAGGCTTTGATGTTATAGTTGGAGTTATTGATAAAATAGCAGCTTTCCAGGAAGCAAACGGTTATAACGGTCCTCAAAAGAAATAAAATATAAATTATGAAAGCGGCATAGAAATATGCCGTTTTTATTTGACTTTAATTTCCTGCTAATATAAAATATATCCAAGGTGATGATATGGAAAAAGTTATAAAAATATTCTCTTTAATAATCGCTCTATCACTTATATTCTCTTCCTGCAATTTTGATAAATCTGATAAAGATTTAAATAAGGCAATAGATTTAATCGAAAGCAAAGAATATAATGAGTGCAGAGAATATTTGGAATCCCTGGATAAAGAAACATTAAATGAAATATACGGGCCTGTAAGTGAAAAAGTAATTGAAATTTATTCACAACAGTCTCTGCCTGCTAATATAACAGATATTACTCAAATATCCACTTCACTTACTTCTTTATGCAGATCTCTATTTTCAATTATCAAAGTTTTGCCTGCCAATGTCTTGAATAACAATAATGACATAAAAAATATTTGTTATTATTCATTTATGGATGATTTGATGAGATATAAAGAACTCTATTCATTACTCAGTGATATGAATCAACATAATTTCTTCTCATCTATCGATAATGCATTGCAGAAATATGACGAAGATAATGATTATTCATACTTTTATGAAGCATATAATATTATTTCCTCATATTCTTCATCCCAGTTTGATCAAAATAAATTCCAGGTAAGTGAATGTAAACAAACAACAGATAAATTAAAAGCATCTATAAAGAATGCAATTACTGCTTTAGAAGCAAACAACAGTAAAAATATAGTTACTGCAGTAAATGATATATATAATGTCCTTGATGATATAACGACTTATATAAATATAGCAAAGTCAGTAAAATCAAAGACGGAGGAAATATATAATATTTCGCATAATAACATTTCAGCATATAAAGATATAAATACGGATCTTGAATATAAAGAAGGAACATATTCATTTGATACAATAAATATTATTAATAGTCTTTTTGGCAAGAACGATGACAATTCAACATCAAACATTGATGAAGATGAACTGCGGGACCTTACATCAACTATAGACGTTGATGAATTAATTACAACAATTAAAAGTGCTATAATAAGTACAAAAAAATATTCGGATACTGTTCTTGTTCAGCACAAAACAGAAAATAAGATAGTATTTCTAAATTACGATGATTCTCTCTTTGTTGATAAATCTAAAAATCTGAATAAAGGTGATATCGAAGAAATTATTTCAGAGTATAATAAATCTGATATAGATTCCAAAACATTTAAAAACTGTAAATCGGACGAATATAAATTATCAGACTTCGTTCCCCCGTCATATGGTGATTTTGATTTATCCTCACAAGATATCAAGACTTACTCTGTGATGCAAGGAAGCAGTGGTTACAAGATAAGCATTACGCTTGATTCAATGAAATCAAATTCATCAAGAACAAGCAAGTCAATTAAAAATATCATTAATCCATTTTGTCTTGACACTGACAAAGTAGTAGATTCTTATTCTACATATTATAAGCAAACTCTTGTAACTTATATTATAAATAACAACAACAGATTTACTGAAATTGAATATACTTTATCAGGAACAAATACAAGTAAATTCAGTGACGGCAGTGATTTTGTAACATGTGATTTTTCTTTTGAATCTGATAATAAATTTACTTATACCTATTAAAAAATTAAGGACAGCTTCTTAAAGTTGTCCATAATTTTTACCATTCTTTGATTTTTTTTACATTGTTATATAGTTCAATATAACTTTTATGTCTTGATTTACTTATCAGGCCGTTTTCAATTGCCTCACAAATTTTACATCCTTTATCATTTATATGGCTGCAGCTTGTGAATTTACAATCGTTTATATATGGTCTGAATTCTCTGAAATAATATGCTAAATCTTCTTTTGCTATATATTCATTTTTTGAAAATTCAAATGCAGAAAATCCGGGAGTATCTATAACAAATCCACCGGATGAATGAAAAAGTTCAGCTTGTCTTGTTGTATGTTTGCCTCTTCCTAATTTTAAGCTTATAGGCGCAGTCGACAGATTTAAATCAGAATCCAATTTATTTAAGAAAGTTGATTTACCTACACCTGAATTGCCCGTAAATGCGCTTATTTTTCCTTTCATTAGCTTTTTAACATCTGATAATGATTTATCATCATTAGAATCAAAAACATTAAAACCGGCTTTTTTATATATATCAATTATCTTACTGCAATCTGATAGGTCAGATTTAGAAACAATGATTATAGGTTCTATGTTTCTGTATTCTGCTATAGAAATAATATTATCAATTAATATGAAGTTTGGCGAAGGCTGAACTGTAGAAATAACAATAAAAACATTATCTATATTTGCTACGGGAGGTCTGGTCAGATAGTTCTCCCTTTCCTTTATATAATCAATAGTGTTTTCTGCATTTTGATTTATTGAAATTTCAACGTTATCTCCAACCAAAGGAGTTATACCTTCTTTGCGGAAACTTCCTCTTGCCTTACATTCATACATAGCATCGGCAGTTTCTACATAGTAGAAACCGCCTATACCTTTTGTAATAATGCCTTTTTCTGTCATATTTTAATCACCAGAATCTTGAGACTGAGTTTCTGTTAATTCGGCTGCTGTAGTTTCGACTGCTTTGGCAACTTTTAATGTGATTTTAGTATCCGGAGAACATTTATAGCTGTTGCTGGATGCATCCGGCGATTGTTCAAATACAGTACCTGCCGCAGATGATGAATGTTCAATTTCTTTAACTGTAACATTAGTAAAACCGGCAGCCGATAATGTCTTTTCAGCTTCTTCTCTGGTCTTTCCCATAACATTAGGAAGAACTATTTCTTCGACATAGTCAAAATCTTTAACATCTGTCGGAGACGGACTTGCTGAGGTGAAGTCAATATTACCTGTCTGAACTTTACAATCATTAACTGTAACAATGTATGAATTATCTGTATCTGTGCCTTCCACTTCAAATGACTTGGAATCACCATTTAAAAATAACTCTTTAGATGTATAAACAAGTTCGCTGTTAATATATATTTTAACTATTCCGTTGGATTGAGTATCAGGTAAATCTATGGTTATCTTTGCAGTGGATTTTGAAGGTTTACCATTACTGATTGAAATGTTAATTGCTGTATCTATCGGGACTTTTTCATCAGCTTTGACAGATTGTGAAACAACCAGACCTTCATCCTTATCACTGTCAACCTTTGTAACTGTACCAAGTCTAAGGTTAGCTGCTTTAAGAAGAATCTCTGCATCTTCTTTGGTATTATTAGTAAGATCCGGTACAGGAACTGTTTCCTGCTTATCTGTGGTAATTGTAAGGTCAATCTGAGAACCAACTTTTACCTGATTTCCGGGTTCCGGACTTGATGAAATTACTATACCTGATTTTTCAGACTCAGAATATTCATATGAAATATTGCCTACTTGCAAGCCTTGAGAAAGAAGATATTGCTTAGCATCTTCTTCAGACATACCAATTAATGACTCATCTATGACAATTGAATCTTTAATTACAACCGTAAGAGTGATAGTAGACTTTTTCTTAACCTTTGTTGCTGCTTCAGGATCCTGTTCAAGAACTGTACCGTTATCAGGTTCTGTGTCCTCGGCAGGAACTATTTCAAATTTGAAATCTTTGTATTCATCATTGTTTTCGATATCGTTGTAGTAGTTCATATTAACAAAATTAGGAACTTCCACTTTTCTGCCACTCAAAATCAAAGAAATGATAATGATTAAAAGTACTAATATACCTGCAGCAGCGCCTACTATAACTGCAGTCGTCTTATTAATTCCCGGTTTTTCATTTGAACTGTCTCTTGTGTAAGGAGTCTCGCTCTTGGCAGCTGTTGTATTTTTGGAAACATATTTTGTAGGTGATTCATCAATAAAATATATATAGTTAAATTTAACTGCAGGATTTTTCTTAAATTCATTTATATCCATCAGCATTTCAGATGCAGTTTGATATCTTTCACTGGTATTTTTTTGCATTGCGCGCATGGTAATTTGTTCAAGTCCCAATGGTATTGAAGGATTAATCTGACGTGGAAGCACAGGATCCTGCTGTAATTGCATAAGAGCAATCGAAACAGCACTATCGCCCTGGAAAGGAAGTTTTCCGGTTATCATCTCATAAAGGAGAACACCAACAGAATAAAGATCTGCTTTTTCATCTGTTACTTCTCCCCTTGCCTGTTCGGGGCTGATATAGTGAACTGAACCGATAGCATTTTCAGATGTCGTATCAATATCGGAACGTGAAAATCTTGCAATACCGAAATCAGCGACTTTGATTGTGCCGTCAGGCAAAAGCATAATATTTTGAGGTTTAATATCCTGATGTACAATACCTTTATCATGAGCATGCTGAAGCGCTTGCAGAATCTGGCCAACAAAATGAACAGCTTCTTTCCAGTTTACAATACCCTGCTGATCGATATATTCCTTTAAGGTAATACCGTCAACCAGTTCTTCAACGATGTATTGTATTCTGTCACCGAAAGATACGTTATATACTCTGACTATATTCTTATGAGATAATACAGCAATAGCTTTGGATTCATTCTTGAATCTTCTTTTTAGTTCTTCATTATGTAAAAACTCTTCTTTAAGGATTTTTACAGCTACAATTCTGTCATCAATATTATCATAAGCTTTATATACAACGGACATTCCGCCAACGCCGATTATTTCTCTGAGTTCATATCGACCATCAAGTCTTTTACCTACAAAATTATCCATAAACTATTACTCCTCGTTAATCAGTAATTGCAACTATTGTTATATTGTCTCCTCCGCCGTTTTTATTGGCGGTTTCAACAAGTTTAGTTGCGAAATTATCAAATTCATATTCATAATATATATTTTTTATATTTTCATCTGTAACAAAATTTGTAAGTCCATCGGTGCAAAGAATTACTGCGTCGCCTTTATCGATATATTCTTCACAAAAATCTACCCTTAATTCCCCGCTTATACCGAGCGCACGGGTTATTATATTTTTCCTGGGATCTATATTAGCTTCTTCCTGAGTAATTTCTCCGGAATCAATCATAGTCTGAACTATGGAGTGATCTTTGGTAATTTGCTGTATATTATTTTCATGTATAATGTATGCTCTTGAGTCTCCGGCATGAGCAAAATATGCAAGATTACCGCTAATCAGAGTAACAACAACAGTAGTACCCATTCCGAAAAGAGAGTTATCAGCAAGACTTTGATCATATACACTTATATTTGCTGCAGCAATAGCAGACGAAAGCATATTCTTAATTGAATTAAAAGACATATTTTCTCTGTAAAGATTTGTGATTCTCTCAGAAATTATTTTTACGGCAGTAGAACTTGCCACATTACCGCCGGCTGCTCCGCCCATGCCGTCACAAACGACTGCCCATGCAACAGAGTCAGACAGATTACCATAGGCAAAACTGTCTTGATTGCTTGTTCTTTTAATGCCGATATCTGTCTTAGCAGAAACTTTCATCATTTCACCAACTTTGCTTTAGAGGCTCTTAGCTGACCGCAGGAAGCATTTATGTCACTGCCCAGTGTTCTTCTTACGGTAGCATTAATACCATAAGAAGCTAGTATTTCTATAAATCTTTTCTGTCTTTCAACAGAGCTTTTTATATAATTGTTCTCACGAACATCATTAACCGGAATCAAATTCACATGACAAAGAATATCCTTTATTTTCTTTGCCAGTTCTCTGGCATTGTCATCACTGTCATTAAGTCCACTTATCATGGCATATTCAAAAGATATTCTCCGTTTTGTTTTATCAGTATAGTATCTGCAAGCCTCTAACAACTCTTCCATATTATATTTGTTATTAACAGGCATTGATTTCGATCTTATTTCATCATTTGGTGCATGAAGTGATATGGAAAGGGTAAGTCCTAAATTCTTATCTGCAAGTTCATATATTTTAGGTACTATACCGCAAGTGGAGAGCGATATGTGCCTTATGCTCATGTTCTGGCCATTTTCATCAGTTAATATGCTTATAAAATTAAGGACATTATCAAAATTGTCAAGGGGCTCCCCCGTTCCCATCAAAACAAGGTGGTTAATTTTAACTTTTAAATCTTTTTGAGCTGTATATACTTCCGAAAGAAGTTCAGCAACAGAAAGATTCCTTACAAAACCGCCTATTGCAGAAGCGCAAAATGAACAGCCCATTTTACATCCAACTTGTGTTGAAACACAAACGGAATAACCATATTTGTATTTCATAACAACAGATTCAATATATTCATCGTCATTTAGCTTAAATAAGTACTTAACAGTATCATCAATTGAGGATACAAGTTTTGTATCTATATTTAAAACCGATATATCAAACTGAGAGGAAAGTTCTTCTCTCATTGTTTTAGGTAAATCATGCATTTCATCAAAAGAATCTACGCATTTTTCATGAAGCCATTTATATATCTGCTTTGCTCTGTATGAGGGATAGTTTAAGTTTGTAAGTCGATTTTTTAATTCTTCAAAAGTTAGTGAAAGAATCTCTTCTCGCATTTATTTTATCCTTTTAAAACGTGCTATAAAGAATCCGTCAGTATCGTATTTATGAGGCATTAATGTTAAATATTGTCCATCTTTTATGTATTTCTTATTTTCTGATAAAAATCTGTCACAAACCATTTCATTTTCTTTTTTATTAAGAGAACAAGTTGAATAAATCAAGCTGCCCTCAACTTTTAAATATTTAGATGAGCACAACAAAATATTATACTGTAAATCGCTTAAATTGTCAATTTGACCAAGGTCTTTATACTTTATTTCAGGCTTACGTCTGATGACTCCCAAACCGGCACAAGGTACATCACAAAGAATCTTATCTGCAAGACCTAATTTTTCATTATATACAGATGAATCTGCCTTATTTGCGGATATTATACTTATATCAAGTTTTTTTGCTCCTTTATTAATTAAATCCACTCTGTGCTGATGTAAGTCAAACGAATAAATCTTACCTTCATTATTCATATATTGAGCAATTGTATATGATTTGCTCCCAGGAGCTGCGCACATGTCAAATACAGTTTCTCCCGGATTTGCATTTAAGGTTTTAACACAAATCTGAGAAGACAGATCCTGCACATATGCTAGGCCCAAATCAATAATATTTGTTTCAAAAAGATTGCCTGATATAACTTTAATACAATTATCGATATCTTTTATTTGTTCGAATTCAAAGTTGTTTTTTTCCAATATTTCTGAAACCTGGTCTATATCGGATTTTAAGCTGTTGATTCTTAAGTATATCGGCGGAACTTTTAATGAACTTTCCAATATTTCTTTGGCATTATCCATACCATAATCATTAATATATTGATTCACAAGATTTACAGGACAGGAATAGATTACAGATAAACTTTCAGAAGAATCATCATCCGGATAGAATATATTATCTGTGGAAATTTTCCGAAGCACAGAATTAACAAGACCGCTTGCAAAAGAGCAACCTTCAGATTTACATAATTTTACTGATTCATTTACTGCTGCTGAAGTCGGAACAGAATTCATAAATTTAAGCTGAAAAACCCCCATCCTCAAAATGATGAGGACCTGGGGTTTTAATTTTTTTATAGGTTGTTTTAAGTATTTAGATAAAATATAATCCAGAGTAATCTTTCTCTCGATTACTCCGTATACAATATATCTTATAAATGAAGAATTGCTATTTCCTTCATTTAAGACATTATCCAAAATAAGATTTGAATATGCTTTGTTATATTCTATTTTATATAGAATATCAAAGGCTGTTTTTCTTTCATTCATCTTATTTCCTTCTGTTTCTTAAAATTAATAATCTCAAAAGGTTTGCAACACTTACTGCAAGACTAGCAACGTAAGTCAAAGCAGCAGCTGTCAATACTTTTTTAGCGCCCTTTAATTCATCCTGACTTAATACACCTGTTTGCTCAATAACTTTTACTGCTCTTCCACTTGCATTAAATTCAACAGGTAATGTTACAATCTGGAAAAATACAGCAAGAGTAAATAAAACTATACCTATATCAACAAGTAAAGAAAAGCCTAAAATAATACCAAGTATAGCTAAAGGTATGCCTGCCTTTGAACCTATGGAACAAGCAGGATATATAACGGACCTGAGTTTTACGGGAAAATATCCATTTGCATATTGAGCTGCGTGACCGGCTTCGTGACAGGCTACTCCTATAGCTGCAACGGAAGTTGAGTTATATACATTATCAGATAAGCGTATAGCATTTGTTTTCGGATCATAATGATCTGTTAAATCGCCTGCAACACGTTCGATAACAACATTATTTATTTCATAATATTTAAGTATTTCCTGTGCTGCCTGAGCTCCTGTAAGTCCTCTCATTGAATAAACTGAAGAATATTTATTAAAAGCAGATTTAACTTTAGCTGATGCAATCAAGGAAAAGATCAGCATAGGTACTACTAAAATAAAGTATGAATAGTTATATAGTAAATAGTAAATAAGATCATTATTGTCGTACATATCTTACTCTCCCATTATTGTATTCTTTTCTATCTTATGACCTCTTAAGAAGTCTTCAGCTGGCATTGTCTTTTTACCTTCTTCTTGTATCTTTAAGATTTCAATTGATAACTTATCACCGCAAACAACAAAGATTGAATTATTCTTTGTGAATATTTCGCCGTATTTCATATCCTCTTTTCTAGTATTTGTTAGCTTTGATTTGTGTATTTTTATCTTTTTACCGTTTAATGAGCTTGTTGCCACAGGCCAAGGAGATAATCCTCTTATATGATTATGGACCTCACTTGCAGGTTTTGAAAAATCAACAGGACACATATCCTTTGTCAGCATTTTTGCATAATCACTTGTGCTTTCACCTTGTTTTACAGGTTTTAATTTATTTTCTTTTAATAAATTTATTGTGTCGCTCATAACATCAGCACCAAGAAAAGACAAAGCATCATGAACTTCTCCACTTGTCATATCTACCGATATATCGATGGAACGTGATAAAAGAATATCGCCTGTATCAAGTCCCGAGTCCATTTGCATTGATGTGACTCCGGTAACTTTATCACCATTTAATACTGCCCATTGAATAGGTGCTGCTCCCCTGTATTTTGGCAGAAGTGAAGCATGTATATTAATGCAGCCATATTGAACTGAATTTAAAATGTCCTGAGTTAAAATTTTCCCATATGCAACTACAATTATTAGCTGGGCGTTAAGAGACTTTATTATCTCCAATGCCTTTCCGTCCTTCATGGAAGTTGGCTGAAAGACAGGAATATTATTTTCAAGAGCAGTTAGTTTAACAGGCGGAGGAGCTAACTGATAGCCTCTGCCCTTTGGCTTATCAGGCTGTGTAAATACACCAACAAGCTCTTCTGTATCAATTAATCTTTTTAAGCATGGCACAGCAAATTCCGGTGTACCCATAAAGATTATTCTCATTTATTATCCTCATTTCCATGAAATTCATTTATTTCATCTTCATTTGCTAAATTATCTGTATATAGAATACCATTCAAATGGTCTATTTCATGACAAAAAGCTCTGGCTTTAAGGCCTTCGCCTTTATACATACACCATTTACCTTCTCTGTTTTGAGCTCTGACTTTTACAGTGAAAGGTCTTATTGTATATGCGGAATTACCCGGGATTGACAAACATCCTTCTATCTCGCATTGTTTACCGTCTTTTTCTGTTATTTCGGGATTAATAAGCTCCATAAGGCCGTCACCTACATCTATGACAATAACTCTTCTCAAAACTCCAACCTGAACGGCTGCAAGTCCAACTCCCTCTGCTTTATACATGGTTTCTGCCATATCATCAAGTAAAGTCTTTATTCTGTCATCTATCTCGGTAACTTCCCTGCTTTTTTTTCTTAAAATTGGATCATCATTAATTCTAATATTACGAACTGCCATAAGAATCTCCTTCAACCTAAATTACTAGGATTTATATCAGCATAAATATTCACTGAACCGGTCTTATATTTTCTTTTGAAATTGATCAATAATTTGTTTATCATTTCTCTTATATCTCTGTTATCTCTGCATTTTATTATAAGCCTGAACCTGTATTTGTTGGCAACTTTATTAATCTTCGGAGCTGCAGGACCTAAAACGATGATATTCTGAGAAATATAGTTTTGCGTATGTTCTTTTTTTAGTTCTTCCAGAAAATCAACGGAAGCTTTATATGTAAATGCTTCATTTATTCCAGAAAAACCAATAACTAAAAGATCACAATACGGAGGATAAATCATTTGTTTTCTGATATCAAGTTCTAGATTATAAAAATCAACATAATCCTGTTTCTTTGCAAGAGTTATTATTTCGCTCTCCGGAAATTGTGTCTGAATGTAAGCAGTACCTTTAAGGTCACTTCTTCCACATCTGCCTACAACCTGAGTTATTAAATCAAAAACTCTTTCACCACTCTTATAGTCATCATTATAGAGCATTTGGTCGACAGATAAGACACCCACCAATGTTACGTTTGGAAAATCAAGACCCTTTGCAACCATTTGTGTTCCGACCATAATATCATATTCACCGGATGCAAAACTGTCATATTTTTCTTTATATGAATACTTTGAAACAGTTGTATCTGCATCCATCCTTAATATTTTTGCTTCAGGTAATAAAGACACAAGTTCATCTTCGAGTTTTTGTGTTCCAATACCTGCAAATTTAATTGTATCATTTCCGCAATTGGAACATGTATGTTCGAGTTTAGCAGAATAACCGCAATAATGGCACATCATCTTACCACTTCGTATATGGTATGTTAGAGGTAAACTGCAATTGGGGCAAGATACAACATTACCGCAATTTGTACATGAAACAAATGTGTTATATCCTCTTCTGTTCAAAAGAATTATTGATTGATGTTTATTATAAAAGTTTTCAATGAGAGCATCGCTTAATTCTTTACTTAAATTGCCAAGCATATCTGTATGATATATAGTATCAACTATTTTGACATCAGGTAATACAGACTTACCATATCGCTCTTCCAGGCTGAAAAGTTTATATGAACCTTTTACAGCTTTTGTATATGAGTCAAATGAAGGTGTTGCTGAAGATAAAAGTAATAAGCCTTTATGATATGCAACTCTGTATGATGCAACATCCTTTGCATGATACCGTGGACTCATTTCAGATTTATATGTATGTTCCTGTTCTTCATCAATTATTATCAATCCGATTTTTTCAAAGGGCGCAAAAACTGCAGAACGTGTTCCGATAGCAATCTGAGCCGCCCCTTTTTTTACTCTTTTCCATTCATCAAGTCTCTCTCCCATGGAAAGAGCAGAATGAAATACAGCTACCTTGTTGCCATATCTTTTATAAAATATAGACAGAAGTTGAGGCGTAAGAGATATCTCAGGTATTAAGACAATTACACCTTTATCGCTTTTCATAACTTCATCAATAAGTTTTAAGTAAACCTGAGTCTTGCCACTACCGGTTACACCGAAAAGCAAAGCAGCTTTTGCTTCATTGGAACTATATAGCTCATATATGCCATTAAAAGCCTTATTTTGCTCATTTGATAATTTAATCTCGGCTTTATCTATACTGTTATCGGCATTTAAAAACTGCCTGTATATTTCATGATTATATGTATATATAATGTTTTTTTCTATAAGAGTATTAATTGTGGATATTGAAACATCAGCAAGTTCAGAAAGTTCATTAATGGATGCAGAATCATATTCTTTAAGCGCATCAATAATATCGGTTTGTTTTTTAGTCAGCGTTAAAGAATCATCATATATTTCATAATTAATCCTTACCATCTTGACTAATGCATCATTAACAAGTCTTTTCTTATTAATTACTCTCTTTAAGATTCCCAAAGAGCACATTCTTTCAATAACCGATGTATCCGAATGAATCTTAAAATTTTTAGATATAGTCAGTTCGCTTATGGGAGATTTCTTATTTAATAAATAATCATAAATAGATTTTTCGAGATCATTTAATTCTTCAAAATTTCCTGTGTAACTATTATCAACTTCATATGAATTTTTAATCTTGAAATTATATGCAGCAGGCATAAATAAATGATAGCATTCGGAAAAAGTAGAGAAAGTATGTTCTTTAATATAGCTTGATGTCAATAGCATTTCTTTGTTTAAGAGAGAATTTTCATCAATAACTGAAATTATGTTTTTTAGTTCTTTATCAGTTTCCTCATGATAAACTGCATAAACCATTCCTATACGTTTGGAAGATGATTTTCCAAAAGGAACATATACTCTTTTTCCGGCTTTAACAGATGATAATAAAAAATCAGGGACAGTATAGTCAAATAACATATCAAAGGTATATGCTGCATTATCAACAGCTACCTTTGCAATAGTTAAACCTTTCATAATCTGCCCCCAAATGTTTTATATATAAATTAATTATTCAGTTATTTCTTCATCTGCATCGATCTTGTATGCATTTTCAATCACTTCAACTTCACCGTTGATAATTTCATCCAATGCAATACTTACACTCTTTTCGGAAAGAATCTCTCCTTCTTCCTTAGCTTCTGCTGATATTTCTCTTGCTCTTTTTGCTACGGCTGAAACGAGAGCATATCTGCTTGAAACTTTATCCATAATATCTCTGAGATCCGGATTAAACATTTTTAATTACCTCGCTTATATAGTTATTCATTCTTTTATATGTAAAATTTAATACCTTTATGATATCAAGCACATCATCACATGCTTTATTTGAATCTTCATTGACTACAATATAATCATAATCAACACATCGTTTTATTTCCTGATGAGCAATATTCAATCTTTCACGTATACCTTTTTCATCTTCTGTACCACGGTTACGTATCCTTGATTCCAGTTCTTCCATTGACGGAGGCATCAAAAAGATTGATATAGCATCGGGATAAATCTGTCTTATTTTCTGAGCTCCCTGGACTTCAATTTTTAATATTACTACTTTCCCTTCAGAAAGCCATTTATCAACAGGTCCTTTAGGAGTTCCGTAATAGTTTTGCCCATACTCAGCAAATTCAAGTACCTTCTTCTCATCAACAAGTTTCATAAAAGTATCTTTGGAAACGAAATGATAATCTACTCCGTCAATTTCATTTTGTCTTTGTTCTCTGGTTGTAAGAGAAATTGATCTTTGAAGATTCTTATTTTTTTCAAATATTAATTCTAAAACAGTATCTTTACCCACGCCGGAGGGACCGGAAAACAATAATAGCATTCCTTCATTATTCTCCATAGATTCCACTCCCATCATCTTCAAGATTCTCATTACGATTTAAGATAGTATCTGCTTTAAGATATGAAGAAACAATATGGTCACTGTCCATTATAATCAATGAATGAGTTTTTCTGCCTTGCGTGGCATCAATAAGCATATTGTTATCTTTGGCGTGCGATAAAATTCTTCTTGCCGGTGCTGAGTCAATCGAAAGAATCGCCACTACTCTGTCCAGATTTACAGAATTGCCAAAACCTACATTTACCAATTTCATAAAATAACCTCAAATACTATTCTATATTTTGAATTTGTTCACGTATTTTTTCTATTTCAGCTTTAATATCAATAACCTGTCTTACAATTTCAAGATCAGATGCTTTTGAACCAATGGTATTTGATTCCCTGTTCATTTCCTGAATCAAAAAATCAAGTTTCCTGCCAACAGCTTCATTAGAATCAAATAAACTATGAAGTTGGTCAATATGACTTCTCAAACGTACGGTTTCTTCTGCAACAGCTACTTTATCGGCAAATATAGCACATTCTGTTGCTACAAGTTGTTCATCTACATGAATATCACTTAAAAATTCATTTAATCTTGCTAAAAGTTTATCGTTATATTCTTTAACGGTTTGAGGAGATCTCTCTTCTATAAAAGAGACTTTTTCTATTATCAAATCTGTTCTTGAAAGAACATCGTTTTTAAGCTTCTCACCTTCGATTTCACGCATTGATACAAAGTTATTTATTGCTGTATCAAGCACAGGCTTTATCGATTGCCATAATGTGCCTTCATCTATTTCTTTATTTTTAAGAGAAAAGACTTCAGGATTTCTGCAAAGAAAACTAACGATATCTTTATCAGTGACAGATACGGATAATGAAGAAGACATATCTGATAAAGCTTTACAATATGATTCTGCCAATGTTTTATTAAAAGTTACTTCCGATGAAGATTCATCAAGATTCTCAATGGTCAAAGAACATTCAACTTTTCCTCTGGAGACATATTGATTAATATATGTTTTAATTTTATCTTCAAGAAAAGAATATATTCTGGAAGTTCTTAAACTGAATTCAAAATATCTATGATTTACAGCCTTTATTTCAACCGATATATTATATTTATCATCTGAAGACTGAGCTCTTCCGTAGCCTGTCATACTTTTAACCATAATAAACTCCCATTTTCACTTTGAAGATACAATTAATCTATGAACTTCATCATCGGTAAGATTACGCCAATCACCGACTTTTAGCATACCCATCTTAACAGAGCCGATTTGAGTCCTTTTAAGTCTTGCAACTTCAAGCCCCACGGCTTCACACATCCTGCGGATTTGTCTATTTCTTCCTTCATATATGATGATATTTAATACCACTCTACCCTCTTCACGGCTTAATATACGAATTTCAGCTGGCAATGTCTTTCTACCATCAAGCATAACTCCATCAGACAAAGCAGAAACCTGGCTGTCATCAATAGACGGTCTTACGGTAACACGGTATGTTTTCGGAATATGATTTGAAGGATGAGTAAGCAAATTTGCAAATTCACCATCATCCGACAAAAAGAGCAATCCTTCAGAGTCTCTGTCAAGACGACCCACAGGATATACACGTGTCCCGACATTATGAATAAGATCCGCAACGCATTTACGGCCTTGCTCATCACTGAGAGTAGTTATATATCCACGCGGTTTATTAAGCATAATATATGTATGCTTCTTCTTGCCAACAACTTTCTTACCGTTAAGCTGAACAACGTCCTTCCCGGGCTTTATTTTATCGCCTAATGATGCAATTCTGCCGTTAACCTTAACTTTACCGTTAGAAATTAATTCTTCAGCTTTTCTTCTTGATGTTACTCCGCATTCAGAAAGGTATTTTTGAAGTCTGACTTCATTTTCAGACATAATTAATCTGCCTTTTCGCTGTCATCAGCAACAACATTTATTTCTTCTGTAGCATTGTTGAAAGCCTGATCCATTTTAGTTTTGTTAATAACTCCGCTTACTTTATCAAACATTTCAGGAACAAGACTTACAACTCTTTCAGCAGCATTATCAAATGCTGTAATATGCTTGATATTAACATCACCATATTGGTCGATAACAAGGAAAGCAACAGGAGTAATTGTGACACCGGCACCACCGCCGCCGCCGAAAATGTCCTGATTTGATTTTGCCGGGAAGTCAGAACCGCCTGAAGCAAAACCGTATGTTACTTTAGATACCGGAATTATTGTAACTCCGCCATCAACCTTAATCGGTTCGCCGATTATTGTGCTGACATTAACTAAATCCTTAACTTTCTCAATTGTGGATTCAAGAATTCCAGCTGCTGATGTTTTTTCTTTCATTGTAAAGCACCGCCTTCATTAATATTTTTATTCTTCTTTGATTTAATTCCCTTAAGGAACTTAATTCCAACATTAAACAACATTCTGAATGCTAATGCGACAACTGCATTTGTTATAGTTATAGGCTTGATTGAAAAAGCGAATTCAAATTCAGCCTTATTTTCATTTGCTATATAATCCGGCTCTATATTAACGTCATATTTTCTTACCGGGAAGCTTGAACATATATATCCAAGTGCCGGGAATACTTTCTGACATGTTTTTCCGTATTTAAGAGCTGTTGAAGCAGCATCTCCGGATGTTACAGTCATATATAAATAGAGTTTTTTAATTATAAAGTGATTTTTAATGTATTTAAAGAAGCGCGCTAAGATCCTCGCTGAATTATTTATCAAATCTATGACACCGTCAAATCCCTGATTTTTATAGAAAGTTACAAAAGGATTTTCTTTGGACTCATCAGATTTGTTTTCCGGCTCTTCTTCAGGCTCTTCTTTTTTAGGCTTTTTGTCTTTTTTCGGTGACTTTTCATTATTCATTGACATCGGGATAATATTAAATTTTAAGAACGCCCAGGATGCATCAAGTATAAATTCATCATAATATGACCCATTAACTTTAACAGGTATACAAAATACTGCAACTATTAAAGCTATTATAGCTGCGATAATAATCAATGCAGGCAATGAAAGTCACCTCCTCTTTTAACAAAATATAATATATTTTATTCTATATTTTCATTTACAATATCTTCAATACTTTCCTGAACAATATTGACGTTTTCTTCATTTTCTGTATTTTCCTGTTCAGGAAGTTCAGGAAGTTCATCGAGAGAAGAAATGGAGAAACATTTTAAAAATTCAGCAGTTGTTCCATATAAGAGTGGTCTGCCCGGTAAATCAAGTCTTCCTTTTTCTTCAATTAATTTCTTTTGACAAAGAGTATTTATAACGCCGGAACAATCAACACCTCTTACCTGCTCAATAAATGATTTTGTAACCGGCTGGTTATATGCAATAACAGCAAGTACCTCAAATGCAGCTGATGATAAAGGAGTATTTTTACGAAGTTCCAATGTATCTCTTATAAGATCTGCATATTCAATGCGTGATGCAAGCTGATATTTATTATCCAGTTTCAATAAAGAGATACCACTGTTTCTCTCATCAAGTTCTGCGGATAAATTCAATAATACCTGTTCAATAACCTCTATTTCAACATTCAAAACTTCAGATAATCTTTCTATTTCAACAGGCTCACCTGCAGCAAACAAAATTGCTTCAAGAGCAGCTTGTATACTTTTGGCATTCATTCGTTCCATTCCTCACTGATTTCAGAATAATTATTATTTATTAATTCAATCTCAAGGTCATTATCTTTGTTATCAATAAGTTTTAAGTTATTGGATTTTGCAAGTTCCAGTACCGCAAGAAAAGTTGCAACCAGTTCAGACCTGGATTTTGCGTCTTCAAATAATGATTTAAATGATTTTTTCTGTCCTTTTTTTGAAAACTTTGAAAAGATTGATCCGATTTTGGAACTTACCGAAACAACTTTTTTGACAACAATATCCTTAAATACCTCTATAGGCGGCGGAAGTTTGTTAAGTCTTCTGCCAACCGTATTTATATATGCATTAATAAGCTCAGATGGTTCGTGAAATCTTTTATATGTCTGATCAATTTCCATTTTTATGGGACTTCTTGAATACATATCCATACCGGGTGTATTGGTGTCAGCCAGTTGCTGTGCCATCAATTTCATATCGCGGTATTCTATGAGTTCACCTTGAAGTTCATTTTTTAATTCCTCTGCTTCTTTATATACAGGAAGTAAAGAAACAGATTTAAGATATACAAGTCTGGCAGCCATCTCAAGGAAATCAGATGCTATATACAAATTTTCCTCTTTCATCTGATTAACATAATCGATATATTGTTCTACCAGAACAATTATAGGAATATCATATATATTCAATTTATGCTTTTGAATCAGATGCAGCAAAAGATCCATGGGACCTTCAAAAACATCCAGTTTATACGATATTTTATTCATATATATTACCTAAAAAATTAAATTAGCAAATTTAGCGAAAAGTTCAAATAGTAAAGAAGTTAAAAAAATAAGGGGTTTTGAAAGAATACCTGTGAAAAGTAAAACAAAAACAACAATAATTATATATCTTTCATATTGCAAAAGCTTAAAATAGTACTTTTGAGGTACCAAAACCTGAAGAATTCTTGAACCATCCAAAGGCGGTATCGGAATCAGATTAAATATAGCAAGCTGGATATTAACATAAGCAGCAAAATATAAAAAAACTGATATAGCTGTCATTAATAATCCTTTAGAGCTTTCGCTGTCTGTATGTTTATATACTAAAACATAGAGTAATGTAAATACAAAGCCCATAAGCAGATTGGAAATAGGACCTGCTATTGCTGTAAGAGCCATACCACGTTTAGGGTTTTTGAAGTTACGAGCATTCACATTGACTGGTTTTGCAAATCCGAAACCTACAAATAAAATCATCAAAGCACCATATAAAGATATATGTGCCATTGGGTTTAAGGTAAGTCTGCCCTGAAGACGAGGTGTATCGTCACCGAGCTTAGTTGCAACAAGTGCATGTGCATATTCATGTACAGGCATAGTACAAAAAACTACAAATGCCATCGAAAAAAGATACGCAATTAAATTTATCGGATCAAAGCCGTTTCTTAGTAAATTAAGAAGCATTAAATATTCATTCCTTAAATAATTATTATATTCTAAAAATCACAATTCTGTCAATATTGTTAAAGTCCTTAAGTATTTTATATTCCCTGTATTTATCCTTAAATATATCAACGATTTTATATGCTTGATTTTCACCGCATTCAAGTATAAATAAGCCGTTATTTAACTGTTTTGTCCAATCTTTTGCAAAGACTTTGTAAAAATCAAGTCCGTCTGCTCCCCCGTCAAGCGCACACTCAGGTTCATACGAAACTTCCTTTTGTAAATGAGATATCTCGGCAGTCGGTACATATGGAGGATTAGAAACTATAAGGTCAAGTTTTTCATTTATCAAATCAAAATCAAAATTAAATAAGTCCGTATTTATAACTTCAACATTGCTTAAATTATGTTTGTCTATATTTTTATAAATATATGGCAATGCCTCTTCACTGTTTTCAATAAGATAAATCTTTGAATTAGGTAAATGCTTTGCTAAAGACATACCGATACACCCTGAACCTGAGCATAAATCGGCAATTGTTAGTGATTCATTTTTATCATATACATTAAGAACATAATCAACAATCATTTCAGTTTCGGGTCTTGGAATTAAAACACCTTTGCCGATTATGAAATTCATATCATAAAAGTCCCAATTGGATATTAAATATTGTAACGGATAACCTTCTCTTCTTTTATTAACCAAATCATTTATTCTTTTTAATTCCTCATCAGTTAAAATACGGTCTTTAAAAGGATAAGATAATGAAAGTAAGTGATTTAATATAACCCGGGCTTCAAAAGCGCCGTTATCATCAAAATTTAATAATTTTGATATATTATGATAGCAGTCAATTAAGTTCATGAAAGTTTGTCATCCTCCGGATTATCCGTAATAACTGCTTTCATTGATTCTATACCGACTTCAATTATATCATCTGTAGGCTCAGCTGTAGTTATTCTTTGCATCATAAGACCTGGCGCGGACAATATTTTGACAAATATGTTTTCATGCTTTCCGGCATATTTTATAAACTCATAGCCTATGCCCATTACTAAGGGTATTACAGCAAGTTTAATAAGAATCCAAAGCCATTTATTGGCTGTAATACCTGGGAAAATTAATACAAGTATTGATGAAATAAGGATACTTATTATCAAAATAACAAAAATAAAGCTGGTACCGCATCTGGGATGAAATCTTTTCATCTTTCTTACGTTTTCAACAGTTAAGTCAAGGCCGTTTTCATAACAGAAAATAGTCTTATGCTCTGCGCCGTGATACATAAAAACTCTCTTAATTGAAGGTGTTTTAGAAACAATAAACATATATAAGACAAAAATGATAATTTTTAATATACCTTCAAATAAAGGTCTGAGTTTTGAAAAGTCATAAGTTGTTACTTTGTTAAATAAATTAAACAAAGTTGTAGGAAGCCATAAGAACATGAAAAGAGCTAAGGCTAGTCCTATAATTGTAGATATAAAACCTACTACAGCCATAAACTTTTCGCCCATATGTTCATTAAGCCATTTATCAAGTTTTGATGTCGATTCTTCCTTTTCTTCTTCAGTCATGGATTTATCAGCTGATTTCATAAGATATCCATAACCGGTTACCATTGAGTCGATAAATGCCACAACGCCACGAATAAGAGGCAGACCTAAAAATTTATTTCTTTTAATCAATGGTATTTTGTTATCTAGTTCAACATCTATACTACCATCCGGCATTCTGACAGCCATTGCATTCCCTTTCGGACCTCTCATCATTATACCCTCAATCAATGCCTGACCGCCAATCGATGTTTTGTGTTTTACTTTCTCGCTCATTATATCTCCTTTAATATCGGCAAAATAATTTTGACCAATGTTCCTTTGTTTACCTCGCTTGAAATTTCTAATTTGCCTTCATGAAGGTTTATTATCTCGTCAGAAACTGCAAGTCCTATTCCAGAGCCTCTGACCTGGGAATTTCCTTTATAGAATTTTTCTTTAATTTTAGGCAAATCATCAGCAGCTATACCGCATCCGTTATCCTCAAATGAGATAATAACGTTATTTTTATCTTTATTAAGATTAATATTAATATATCCGTTTCCTTTAGAATATTTGAAAGCATTATCTATAAGATTAACAAATACTTGTTTTAAGCGATTACCGTCTGCATAAAGATGAATATCAGGTTCAATATTTTGTTTGATTTCAATCTTTTCTCGTTGAGAACGTTCAGAAAAAGCCTGCAAAGTATCTTCAAGTTCTTTTGATATACAAATATCTGACTTTTTAAGTGTAAGTTTACCGCTTTCCATACGGGAGAAATCCAAAAGTTCTTCAACAAGCTCGGTAAGTCTTTCACTTTCACTTATTATTACATCAATACCTTTATTTGTTACTTCTTTATCGTTGTCAGAAGATTTTATTGTTTCTCCCCAGCCTTTTATTGCTGTAAGTGGAGTTCTTAATTCATGAGAAATGGTTGAAATAAACTCATTTTTCATATCTTCCGCATTTTTTAAATCTTCAGTCATGTTATTTACTGAATTATATAATTCACCTATTTCATCATTATATTTATATTTCTTGAATTCTATATCATATTCGCCGGAAGCTATCTTTTTAGTGGTTTCATTGATATCCTTAACGGGTTTTATAATGGATCTTATAAAAAACGAACCAGATAAAACCGAGAAAAATATAACTATAAAGTCAACCAATGCAATAATTATATATATGTTATGTAATTGATTATTTATGTCCTCGAGTGAAGCAATATATCTTACTGCAGCGTTATCTTCTGTGACTATATATGACTGTGCAATAATCTTTTCTCCGTTGGACATTTGCCCTTTCCATTCACCTTTATAGCCATCTGCTTTAGCGTAATCATAATCAGGGTATTTTTCATTAATTACAGAAAAGCCTGTGGACGATGCAACCACTTTTCCATTACCGTCAATAACCCAGACTTCCATTACATTTTTGTCTGAAAAATTTTCAATAAAAGTGTTTGCCGTTATGATAAATTGCTTGTTTGTACTAATTTGGTCCTTTTCAAAATACGAAAGGACCATATCAGTAGAACGAGACTCAAGTGTAACTCGAACAAGATCATAATACTGTCTTTGAATTAATAAACATAAAACAAAGGAAAATATTAATATAAAAAGAATAATTATACTTAAAACACTGAATATCCAGCGCTTAACTATACTGTTTTTTATCATAAATTCTCCTGTAGTTTTATTCAATCCATTTATATCCCATGCCCCATATTGTCATAAGGTGCTTTGGAGAAGAAGGATCATCTTCAACTTTATTTCTGAGACGGTGAATGTTGACATCAACAATTTTATCATCAACGGGTGAATCATATCCCCATACTGTCTTCATAATATCAGATCTACATAAAGCAGCATTCGGATTTGTAAAGAAATATTCCATTATCTGAAATTCTACTTGCGTCAATACAACAGGTTCGTTATTTTTTGTCAATGTGTGATTTCTGAGATTTAAATTAAATTCCCCTAAAATGATAATACTGTCTTTGTCTTGTTCACGGTTATCAATAAGATTTGAGGTTATGGAAACACGTCTGTATATAGCATCTACTCTTGCCATAAGTTCAGATGGAGAGAATGGTTTTGTAATATAATCATCTGCACCGACAAGCAAGCCCGTAACCTTATCCATTTCCTGCGTCTTGGCAGTAAGCATAATTATGCCTATGCGTTTGCTTTTATCTCTGATGTGTTTACAAACTTCAATACCGTCGACTGATGGCATCATTATATCCAATATAGCTATATCAATTTCTTTATCGGTATTATCAAAATTATCGATTGCTTCCTGCCCATTTGAGGCTTCTATAACTTCATAGCCGTTTCTTTTTAAGTTAATAACGACAAAATCTCTTATTGAAGCTTCATCTTCAGCTATAAGAACAGTTTTCATTAAAATCCCCTATTCAATAACTATAAAATTACTGTAAATAGTATTTATAAAATCTTTTGTTTCATCATTGATTATACGATATCCGTATGTGTAAATATCATTGGATTTTATCTTTGTAAAATCAGTTGAATAATCATCCCATGAAGATGTCGGGAATGACTTTATTGCAAAGATATCTTTATTATCATAAAGACGATATATCGTCAATGTTTGATTTATATAGTTATATCTTGCAGAATAATTATTTAACCAACTTTCAGGGAATATAAACATATATTTCTGAGAATTGTTATATAAGCTGTGATATTTAACTTCAATATTTCCGTCAACGATCTGAGACCAAAGAACGAGGTTCAGTTGAGTATTATCAGAGTCACTATTTATAACTATACCGCCCGGAAGTGCTTCTATTGTCGGTATCTCAACAATACCATCTAAATCAACATCTTTTGAATAAACCCTGCTCATTCTGAGCGTATCAGACAAAGAATCATCATCTTTGAAGATATTAAAGAGTTCATTAGTTTCCTGGTTTAGGTAAAAGACATTTGTGACAATGCTGTTTTCACCTACTAAGCTGTCAATATATATCCTTGTATAAATATCTTTATCTGACAAGATATCCGTAGTTATGTTTAATATCTCTATATTGTAATATAAGAAAAACGAGCTTTCATTTGAGAGAGAATAATCAGAATTAAAAGAAATATATTTTCCTAATGTCCTTAAATCATTGGTCTCCTCGTCGATATCAGTTAAAAATAGTAAGAAATCTGTACTGTTATCTGCATTTAAATCAGCCAGATATAACTTGTTATAATTTTCTGTTTTTTGCAAAGTCAGATTTGTACCGTTATAGTTGTAGATATTAAGAGATATATTTTCCTTTTGACTCATAATATCTGTACTTGCATTATCTGTTGAATTAAAGAAACTTATCAATATTTCTTTATTATTGTTTCCATTAATATCAGCAAATGAAATCTCGTATATTTCACTGACAGCTTCAGTTATAGTGTCAGTTAAAAACCACTCATCATTATTTTGAGTAAAAAAAGCAATATTAACATTATTATCCCCTAAGGGTTCAGAATAAAAAACAAAAGCTTCGTCTTTTCCGTCATTGTTCAAATCATAAATAAGATAAGACGATCTGTAATCCCCGTTTGATGGCGAAATCATTTGCATATCAGTGCCAACAACCGACTGGAAAGCATTCTGCAAATAGGAATTCTCACCATTAAGCATCGGCGGACGTATAAGTTCGTTAACTGACTTAAATGAATATGAACATCCGGATAATATTATGCTAATAATAATTAATATTGAGAGTAAAGATAAAATCTTTTTCATTCAAGAACTCCGTGATTATGTATTATCAACAACAGATACAGGCACTTCATAATTACCATAAATCCAGCATTTATCATTATCAACTGTGATTGTTATAGGTAATGATTTAATTGACGGAGATAAAGTAACATCTTTTGTAGATACAACTGCTTTAATATTATCCAAGCTGATATTGCTGATTTCTTCGTCAGTACCAACAACACGGACATTAATGTTTTTG
Source organism: uncultured Clostridia bacterium (assembly GCA_937884995.1). GTDB lineage: Bacteria > Bacillota > Clostridia > Oscillospirales > Acutalibacteraceae > Fimenecus. The sequence goes on along the minus strand of CAKZZL010000038.1, from coordinate 29,261 downwards.
CTAGAGCTCAGTTCTATATTAAAATCAGTCTGAGAATTTTGAATTTCAATTGATGATGTCGGTAAAGAAATATATTTTGATTTTAAGGAAGAAGCATTAATGTTGATAGAAAATCTTGCAGTTTCATCTTGGATAAGATAATTTTCAATATCTGTAGCTTTGATTGTAAAATAATTATTACCGTTAATAAGCTCATTGAAATCAATCGAATCAATAACGATTGACTTTGTTGAACTTATATTTTCAACCGGTATAGCTACCCGTATATTTGAAGGAGTAATATTAAATGACAAAGGATGATTAACAAAGTAGGCCGGAGCATTTATAAAATCAATTGTTGCAGGTAAGCTTACGATTTTAAGAACGGGAATTGTCATAGTAAGTTCATCTTTTAAGTCCTTGATTTTGGAATACTCAAGTTTAGTATCATCTGATGTAATCATTTCAATATCAGGATTAACAGTTAATGTATTTTCAATTGTATCTTCAATCTTACAACTTGCTTCAATACTTTCAATACGATTGATTTCACTTGAAGGTCCTGATATTGTAACGGTTGACTGAGATAAAACAATATTTCCTACTATACACCCATCCGGTACGTAATTTGATAATGGCGAATCAATAACGGCCTTTAATGGCATTTCTTTTTCCTTATATGTATCAAAATAAAGTTCAATATATGAAATTGATGAAGATACAATTGTGTAATCATCATTATCGTTAGCCGGAGTTATTTTAAGCTGAAGTGTTTTAGAACCGGCACCGTTAACATAATTTGTGTTGGTCGTAACTGAGATATCATCAGATGTCAAAGAATTTACAACATATTTTTTACCTGATACTTTTACATCGCAGGTATAATCTTTATTGCCGAATATAGTTAAATTTTGCTGATCTGCAACACTTGTATCGATATTTACATTAACACCTGTTATTGTTTTTTCTATAATAGGACTTTCAACAACTGATATATACACCCAGATACATGATGCAATTAAAAAGGACAATAAAAGAAGAAACCACTTCTTATTTGTAAGAGAAGAAAACGAAATATTAACTTTTTTATCTTTATTTTTCATCGTTTTTACCTCTCAAAATCTTTTTAATCTTATTTTCATTTTGCTGATCTACAAATGCATTCTGAAGAATTTCTCTGAGTTTACCGACAGAAATATTTGTGTTTATATTTCCTCTTTCGGCTATTGAGATATTTCCTGTTTCTTCGGAAACGATTACCACAAGCGCATCCGAATTCTCACTAATTCCGATTGCAGCTCTATGTCTTGTTCCCAGTTCGCTTGAAACATAATTATTTTTCTGAGTTAAGGGTAATATGCAACCTGCAGCATAAAGTCTGCCGTCTCTAATTATTGCAGCTCCGTCATGAAGAGCAGCTTTTGGAAAAAATATGTTTTCAATAATTTGTGATGAAATAGATGCATCTAAAATCGTACCGGTTTTTATAACATCACCTAACATTATATTTCTTTCAAATACAATTAAAGCACCTATGGATTTATCGCTGAAATTAGAGCATGCTTTAACAACTTGTTCAATTGTATCTGCCATCTGATTTCTTTTAAATATATCCATTCCCTTAAGGTTAGATAAACTTATTTTTGATGAACTATGGCCTATGGTTTCCAGTGCATGCCGGATTTCAGGTGTAAATACAACTATGAGGATCAAAAGCAAATTGCTGAATATAAGACTTAATAGGTATTTTACCGAATCCATCTTCAGCAAAGATGCAATCATATAGAAAATTACAAGAAAAGCAACACCGATAACAAGCTGTTTAGCCTTTGTTTCTTTAACAAGCTTAATTGCAAAATAAATAATAATTGTGACAGCTAGTATATCTAAAATATCACCTATACCGTCGATAGATGTTATCGCTTGCTTAAAATCATCAAAATATGAAGAAAAGATGGACAGTATCATTATTTTTCACTTTCTTTCGGATATATAATACATATAAATATACAAAATATATCATAACACATTATATAGTATTTTTCAATTTAAATTGTATATATATTTACAAATATTTAACAATATACTTAAATTTATCTAATAAATGATAATAATAAATAAAAATTAACCTCTGCAAGAAAAACGATGCAGAGGTTAAAGTTATATATATATAAAAGATTATTCAATTATTGATACGCAATGAGCGCTGATACCTTCTTCATTACCTGTAAAACCAAGTCTTTCTTCTGTGGTAGCTTTTACACTTACTCTGGATATATCTATATTTAAGGCAGAAGCAATATTTTCTCTCATTTTATCAATATATGGTGCAAGTTTTGGTTTTTGTGCAATTACAGTAGCATCAATATTGTTAACATCATAACCTTTATCATTTATCATTTTAACTACTTCTTTTAGGAGCATTATACTGTCCGCATTTTTATATTTATCATCGGTATCAGGAAAATGTTTTCCTATATCTCCGAGCGCAGCAGCTCCAAGCAAAGAATCAGAGATTGCATGAAGTAAAACATCAGCATCCGAATGACCTAAAAGACCTATATTATTATTTTCAATTTTTACACCGCCAATAATCAGGTCGCGGCCTTGCACAAGTCTGTGAACATCATAACCATGGCCTATTCTAACCATTCTTTTGCCTCCTTATATATGCATTTGCAATATCTATGTCAACAGGAGTTGTTATTTTTAAGTTAAAAGATTTTGCTTCAACAATTTTCACTTTATAACCTGCATTTTCAAGAAGCATACAATCATCAGTAACTAAAGATAAGTCTTGGGCTTTTTCAATAGAATCAATATATACAGACTTTTTGAATACCTGCGGAGTCTGCATTAAACAAACATAATTTCTATCTACAGTTGAAGATATATAATTTTGGTCATCCATAATTTTTATTGTATCTGTGGCAATCTTTGCAAGTGCAGCACAGTCATATTCAAAGGCTGCTTTTATGGTATTTTCAATATCTTCATTAGAAATAAAAGGTCTTGCTCCGTCATGAATAACTATATATTCACAATCTCCGCATCCTTTTATACCGTTAATGACACTCTGTGCACGGTTTTCTCCGCCAATAACTATATTAGAAACTTTATTAATCTTATATAAATCAACTAATTTTTCAATTTTATCGACCATATCAATTCTGCTGACGATAACTATATTATCTACTAAATCAGAATTTTGATATGCCATTGTACTTCTTATAATAACAGGAACATTATCAATTTCCAAAAGCTGCTTATCTATCCCCATCATACGTGAAGAACTGCCTGCAGCAACGATAACAGCTGATACTTTATTCATAAAGTTCATCACCTTATTTCAGTAAAGATTCTATTGCGGCAATCTTTGCACATAAGCAAAATATTTTAACAGCCATTCTTAAATCATCTTGTGACGGATAAGTCGGAGCTATACGTATATTTTTGTCATCAGGATCGTTGCCATAAGGATAAGTAGCACCTACAGAAGTAAGAACAAGACCTAAATCTTTACAAAGCTCCCCTATTCTCTTGGCGCTGCCTACAGTAACATCATAACTTATAAAATAACCGCCCTCAGGCTTAATCCATTTTCCTATTTCAATCGGTTTAATCTCATTTTCCAAAGCTTCCAATACAATATCAAACTTAGGTCTGATTATAGAAGCATGTTTTTTCATATGTTCTCTTATGCCGTTGACATCCTTGAAATATTTAATATGACGAAGCTGGTTTAGTTTATCAAAACCTATTGTTTGGTATTTCATTCGACCTAAAATATCTTTCACATTATATGTCGATGCAGCAATACAAGAAACACCCGCACCAGGGAAAGATATTTTAGATGTAGATGTAAATTCGACAAAAAGCTTTTCAGTACCGTTTTTAAGTGCATAATCAAATATATTAGCTAATTGTTTTGGACTATCAACTAAATCATGAATACAATATGCGTTATCCCAGATAACTCTAAAATCATCAGCAGCAGGTTTTAATTCTGCAAATTCTTTAACAACTCTGTCGCTGTATATTATTCCGGTTGGATTTGAGTATTTAGGAACACAGAAGGCACCCTTTACCATAGGATCTTTTACAAGTTCACGGATTGCATCCATATCCGGTCCTTCGCTATTAGTCATAACAGGAATCATTTCAATTCCTAAAAATTCAGCTATTGAAAAATGTCTGTCATATCCCGGAACAGGACATATGAACTTAACTTTTCCCTGTTCTTTCCATGGTTTATTACCGCACACACCCTTGTAATAACATTGTGTCAAATAATCAAACATTAAATTAAGGCTTGAGTTACCGCAAACAATGATGTTTTCTGCATCGACTTGCAGCAAGTCAGCAAAGAGTTTCTTACACTCTGGAATTCCGTCAAGAATACCATAGTTTCTGTAATCAAAGCCGGTCTCAGAGATATAATCCTCAGGTTCAACAGTCATTAAGACACCCAATGAAATATCAAGCTGATCTGTACCCGGTTTTCCCCTTGACATATCCAGTGATAAATTCATTGATTTGTATTTATCATATTCGATACCCAATTCATTTTTTAATTCTTTTAACTCTTCTTTAGTCATTTCGGAATATGTCACTTGTTTAGCCTCCAAAAATAATATATAATATTTTAATATATTTAGCTTTATTTTTCAATATTTAGTTTGATATTGATATAAGCGGGTTCAAATGTTAAAATAAAGAAAAAACGGAGATAATATTATGTATATTATTAAGTTATCGCCTGCATTTAAGGACTATATATGGGGCGGCAATAAAATGAGAGATCTTTTCGGATTTGATTCAGATCTTGATAAGATATCCGAAGCTTGGATGCTGTCATGTCATAAAGACGGTAATAACATCATTCAAAACGGAAAATATGCCGGTAAAACGCTAAAGTCAGTTATAGATGAAAATCCGGACTTACTCGGTGAAAAAGTTAAAAAATATACTGATTTTCCTATCCTTATTAAATTTATAGATGCTAAAGATGATTTATCTGTTCAGGTGCATCCGGATAATGATTATGCACTAAGAGTTGAAAGTGAATACGGTAAGACAGAATGTTGGTATATATTGGATGCCGAGCCCGGCGCCAGGCTAATATATGGTTTTAAGGATGAAATAACAAAAGAAGAATTTGAAAAATCCATAAAAGACAACAGCTTTTTGAAATATGTAAATAAGGTAGATGTTAAAAAAGGAGATTTCTTCTTCATTGAAGCAGGAACATTACATGCAATAGGCAAAGGTATACTTTTAGCTGAAATCCAGCAAAACTCCAACACTACATACAGAGTATATGATTACGGAAGAATAGGTAAAGATGGGAAAGCACGTGAGCTTCATATAAACAAAGCAATAGATGTAACTAAATGCGAAAAACCTAAATATTCAACTAAAGCTCAGGGAGAACTTGAAATATATAACGGATATAGTTCTCAATTACTTGTAAAATGTGATTTGTTTGAAGTATATAACCTTATAATATCGTCTGAATTTGAAATGAATGTTGATAATAGTTCTTTTGTATCGCTACTTGTTACTGATGGATGTGGAAAAGTCGATAATCTTGAAATAAAAAAAGGTGATTCATTATTTATTCCTGCAAATACAGGTAAAGTAATAATAGAAGGAAATCTAAGTATTATCAAAACAAGAGTTTAGTTGACAAAAAGATATATTATTGTATAATAAAATTAATAGTTGTCTTCAGGGCGGAGTGAAATTCTCCACTGGTGGTTACAGTCCACGTGCTTTATGCTGAATGGGTGAAATTCCCATACCAACGGTATAGTCCGGATGAAAGAAGATTTATTTTATCTTTATTTTACACCCTGCAAGAAAACTTGCAGGACTTTTTCTTTGTTGACAGCTAAAAATTGAAAGAAGGTATTTTTATGTCTGAAATAACTAACAAGAGAAAAAACAGAAACATTAAAATTGCTGTCACTGCAATACTTAGCGCTATAGCTGCAATATTACAGTTTTTTGAATTTTCGATACCGATTATGCCTGTTTTCATAAAGCTTGATTTCAGTGATTTACCGGCAATTCTCGGTTCATTTTCATTGGGACCTTTTTACGGGGTTATTATTGAACTTATCAAAAATCTTATTCACCTTCCATTCGGATCAAGTCTGGGCGTAGGAGAACTTTGTAATTTCCTTTTAGGTGCTGTTTTTTGTTTAACAACCGGTTTTATATATAAGTATAAAAAGACCAGAAAGGGTGCTTTAATAGCAACTATAGCAGGAACAACACTCATGGCTTTGGCCTCACTTCCCCTTAATTATTTCCTGGTTTACCCTGCATACGTAAAAATATACGGAATGCCGATGTCTGCAATTATTTCTATGTATGATCAGATATTATCAGGAACTGATTCGCTTATAAAAGCACTTTGTATCTTCAATATTCCATTTACATTTTGTAAAGGTATGATCGATTGTATTATATGTTTTTCAATATATAAACCATTATCACCGATACTTAAAGGAAATATAAAAAAGAAAAATATTGATAATATATAATTGACAAAGAAAAATATATATAGTAATATTATAAAGAATTGAATACGACCTTATGAAGAGTGGTTTAGGGACAGGCCCGATGATACCACGGCAACCTGCTGAAAGCAAGGTGCTAAATCCTGCGGAATTATCCGAAAGATAAGGGTTATACGCACCCTTATTTGGGTGCATTTTTATTAAGGAGGCAAAAATGGCTAGATATTTATTTACTTCTGAATCGGTTACTGAAGGACATCCGGATAAAATATGTGATAAAATTTCAGATTCGATACTTGATGCAATGCTTGAACAGGATAATATGTCAAGAGTTGCTTGTGAAACAACTATAACTACCGGTCAGGTTATGGTTATGGGAGAAATATCATCTAAGGCTAACGTTAATATTCCCGATATTGTACGTAAAACTATTATTGATATCGGCTATGATTCAAGCGAAAAGTATTTTGACGGAAATACTTGTGCAGTATTAGTAGCACTGGATAAACAATCTTCGGATATAGCTCTTGGCGTTGACCATTCTCTCGAGGACAAGGAAGGAGAGGATGATGCATATAATCTTAATGGTGCAGGAGACCAGGGCATGATGTTCGGTTTTGCATGCGATGATACACCGGAACTTATGCCACTTCCAATATCAATGGCTAATAAACTTGCTGTTCAACTTACTAAGGTAAGAAAAGATAACACACTTCCCTATCTTTATGCTGATGGTAAAACACAAGTAACCGTTGAATATGATGATAATAAGAACCCTGTCAGAATTGATACAATTGTTGTATCATCTCAGCACAGCGCAGATGTAAGTCTTGAAAAACTTCGTGAAGATATAAAAAAACATGTTATTCTTGAAGTAATACCTTCAAAACTAATTGATGAAAATACTAAATATTATATAAATCCTACAGGTAGATTCGTTATAGGAGGTCCCGCAGGAGATTCAGGGCTTACTGGAAGGAAAATAATTGTAGATACCTATGGCGGATATTCAAGACACGGCGGCGGTGCATTTTCCGGCAAAGATCCTACTAAGGTTGACCGTTCCGCAGCATATGCAGCAAGATATGTTGCAAAAAACATAGTAGCGAGCAATCTTGCTAGCAAATGTGAGATACAACTTGCTTATGCTATAGGCGTTGCAAAGCCGGTATCTATTATGGTTGACACATTTGGAACCGGAAAGATTAAGGACACTGATATAGCTGATATTGTTAATAAAGTATTTGATTTAAGGCCGGCTGCAATAATAGATAAGCTTGACTTAAGAAAACCGATATATAAAAACCTTGCGGCATACGGACATATGGGAAGAACAGACCTAAATGTTAAATGGGAATGTACAGATAAGGTTGAAGAAATTCAAAAAATAGCAAGTGAATATTAAAAAAATAAACTCTCTTTTCGGAGAGTTATTTTTTTAGTTTTTCTACTGTTTCCTTATCCGGAGTAACATAAAGAGTATTATAATCATGATATATAACTTTACCCGGTTTTGCTCCGTTAGGCTTTTTAATATTTTTCACTAAACTGTAATCAACTGCAACAGAAGAAGACTGACTTGCTTTACTATAATATGCAGCAATTATGGCTGCTTCTTTTATAGTATTATCAGTTACCTTTTTGTTATCGCTTGAAATTATTGTATGTGAACCAGGCTGTCTTTGAACATGAAGCCAAATATCATAATTTTTTGCTTGCTTAAAAGTCAAAAAATCATTTTGAATATTATTTCGTCCGACAAATATATTAAAACCATCTGATGATAAAAATTCTAGAGTTTTAACCGAAGGACTCTTTTTAGCCTTATTTTTAGTGTTTTTTGCTTTTAAGTATCCTTCAGATATAAGCTCATTTCTTATTTCGGTTATTTCTGACTCAGATGATGATCTGCTTAAAGAGTCTATAACCGAATCAAGATAAGTCAGCTCATCTTCCCCTTCTTTGATAAGGTCATATAAGATTTTTTCGGCAGCAACAGATTTCTTGTATTCCTTATATAACTTCTGAGCATTTTGTTGTGCAGTTAAAGAAGGATCTACTTTAATTTTAATTATTTTACCTTCATCATAGTAATTTTCGATTTCATAATATGATGATTTTTCATTTATCTTATATTGGTTTGCCGTAATAAGTTCGGCATATAATTTTAACTTATCTCTGTCTTTGCTTTTTTCAAGTTCCAGCTTTCGTATATTAACTTTTTTTGAAGTTCTTTCAATAGCATTATTTAGAAGCTTAAAGAGATCTGCGGCTTTTTGTTTAGTTCTTAAATATCTGTCTTTTTCAAAGTAGAAATTATCCAGCAAATCACAAAAAGAATCATATTCATCTATTGTGACCGCATCATTATATTGTCTTATTTTAGTAAATGTAAAATCAAAATTCTTATTATCCTCGAAGCTTAAACTATATGCCTTAGGTTTATCAATTTCATCTTTTAATCTTTTAATTTCAATTTTTAATCTTTCTTTTTCTATATCACTAAGTTCTGATATATTACAATCGCCGTAAACTGTCCTATAGGCCAATTCCCTGGATATCAAAGGAGAAATTCCCTCTATTGCACTGAGACATGCTTTAGAGACCGTTAAATCCGTAAAAGAAAGTATAGCATTTAATATTGTTTCTTCTGATTCTGTCAATATATCGTATTTATTTTGTCTTTCGGGATAATTATATATGAGGCCGGGGTATATTTCACGTATATCTTTATAATCATTTGTTATACGTTTTATAGAATCAATAATTTTTTTGTCAGAGTCAAGGAAAATTATATTGCTTTTTTGAGATATTATCTCGCAGATAATATAATATTTTGTCTTATCCCCTATTTCTGTAACAGCATCAAAGACAAGCTCTAATACACGGTCATTCCCATATTGCTTTATTTCTGACAATACAGCAGAAGCAAGTCTTTTTCTTAAAAGCATGCAAAACATGGGAGGCGTATTAGGATTTTCAATTGTATATGAGCTTAAATGAATTCTAGGGCTTTGGTTATTTGCAGACATATACAGTCGAAACGAGCCGTTTCTAGTTCGCAATATAAAGACCAGCTCATTTTTTGAGGGTTGATGAATTTTATCAACTTTAGCACCTAAAAGAGTATTTGATAATTCATTTTTAACAAGTCCAAGTGTAATTCCGTCTAATGCCATAAAAAATCCTTACTTTGTATTAATCGGTGATACCTGTTTTAACAAATAACAAGGTATATTAAACTTATTATTTACTTTTTCGCAAAGTAAAGGCATTGCCAGATATTCTGTCTCGAAATGACCTGCACATATCAAAGATATGTCAAGTTCATCAGCATCAAGAAATGCGTGATGTCCGCCGTCTCCGGTCAGTAATGCGTCACATCTGTATTCTTTTGCTAATGACAGATAACTGCTGCCACTTCCTGAACAAACAGCTATTTTTTTAAGATTTGTTACTGCTTTGCTGTACCTTATTTTAGCATTAAGTATATCCTTTACATAATCTGTGAATTCTTCTATATCTTTTTCTTCATTTAATTCACAAATATAAAGACATTCGTTCTCGACTTTAGAAAGAATATTAAGTTTAAGTTTATGAATTAATTGTTCATTCACTCCGTCTTTAGCTATATCATAATTTGTATGCGCTGCGATATGGCAAATTTCATTTTGAATAAGCATTTCCTCACATTTGGTTAAACTGGTTAAATTAGTTTCATCTACGATAAGCTTAAGCGGATGATGAGTTATGATAAGGTTTATATTCTTTTCTATTGCCTGATTTATAACATCTTTGGTTATGTCGAGAGCAAAACCTATAGCTTTAATTTCCTCATCCAAACAGCCAACCGATATGCCTACATTATCCCATTCTGTTGCATCGGAAAATGGAGCAAGTTCATCAATATAATCATAAACATCATTTAGTTCAAGCATTTTTTAATCTCCATAAGCAAATATTCAACTTCCCTGTATTCATTATCTGAATTTTTTAATGCCAAATATTTTTTATAATATTTATCATATAATTTTCTTAAATATTCAATATATATTTTATCTTCTCTATTTCCAAAACCAATAACATATACATGCTCGGGGAAAGTTATTATTTCATCCTCATAATATGCGCTGAGAATAACATAATATTTGTTATCATCTTTAACATATTTTTCCGATTCAATCTTAAATCCGATTGAAGATAAAGTTTTCCTAAGATCCTCTATATGTGTCATTGGTTGTAAAATCAAATGAATATTCTTGTTTTTAAGCCAGTTTGTTCTTTTAATAAAATCAGATATAAGTAAACCGCCCATACCGCATATAGTAATTTCATTGACTTCGTTTTCTTTAATAGAGTCAAGACCGTCAGAAATACGAAGTTCAACTTTATCACTTAACATATATTCATCAAGTGTTTTAGCAGCGTTATTTAAGGGGCCTTTTCTTAAGTCTGATGCAATTGCATGTTGTATTTTACCGGATAAGAGCAAATATGTAGGAAGATATGCGTGGTCAGTCCCTATATCAGCCAATATAGAGTTTTTTCTGACATATTCAGCTACAGCACTTAATCTCTTGTCTAATTTCATATCAATTCAAGAAAATCCCCCATACTTGGGGGATTTGGCATTTAGTCTTCCTTTTTGTCATTTGATTGCATTAAAAATTCATTAATGCGTTCTACAAAATCGTCAGCATCCACACCATGAACCATACAAGCATCCCCTACTGATTCCATTAGTGAAGCCGGACATCCCAAACAATGCATTCCCATTTCCACAAAGAAAGGAATGGTTTCACTTGCATTTTCAAGTATTTCACCAATAGTAATGTCTTTTGTTATCTGATACATAAATTACTCTCCCTTCTTTACAGCTATATTGACATCATTGTCATGAAGATTAATTGTCTTGGACAAGTCAGAATTTGCAATTTCTTCAAATACTAAATTATTTGCAAGTAATTCTGCAGCTATATAATCTTTCTTTTCAATTAAAGCATTTGCTGTAAAACTATCATTTGTAACGATAGAAAGATCAATACGTTGTTCAACAATATACCCAGCTTCCTTTCTGAGAAGCTGACATTGACGAATAATATCACGTACTATTCCGTCTTTAATCAGATCATCTGTTAATACAATATCAAGTGCAAGAACAGAACCATTTGAGAACTCAGCAGATACGATACCTTCCTTTGTCCTGGAATTAACAACAAATATAGAAGGATCAAAGTTCTCATCCCAACCCGGAATGCTAACTTGATTACCTGCAATAACATCTTTTGTTAAAGAAATCATAATGTCATTATCAAGTTCTTCTAAGGATTGTTTCATCTTATTAACGTTTTGCTTTAATACTGCGCCGGCTACTTTGAAATTGACAGCTAAGTATTTATCTTCCAAAAGAGATGAATCATTGATATATTCAATATTTCTTATATTAAGTTCATCCAGAATATTCTTTTCAAAGTCTTTAATTTTCGTAGCATCTTCACCAGACATGCAGATAAAGAGTTTATTTAACGGCTGACGAACTTTAATCTGTTGTTCATTACGAAGTCTCATTGCTGTTGCTATTATATCTCTTGCAAGTGCAGTTTGCTCAATAATACCATCAACTTCAAATCCTTTAATAATCTGAGGCCAGTCACTGAGATGAACAGATTCTTCGCATGAAGGTGTAACAACTCTTATTAATTTCTGCCAAATATATTCTGTAACGAAAGGAATAATAGGAGCCATTATTTGAACACATGTTTTAAGAGCATTATAAAGTGTCCAATAAGCAATCATCTTATCGTTTTCATCTTCTGTTTTCCAAAAACGACGACGATTGGTTCTGATATACCAATTGGATATATCATCTACAAATACCTCAAAATCTTTCATTAAGAGATATACTTTATAGTCATCCATATATTCTGTAGCTTTAGTTATAAACTCATTTGTTCTTACTGTAAGCCACTTATCTGTTGCTGTCATAGCATTTTTGTCAGGAATATAATTATCAAAATTAGGCTTATCTATCTGAGCATATGTATCAAAGAAAGTATATATGTTCCAGAAAGAAAGCATTTTACGTCGTGCTTCATCGCCTAAATTATATCCGAAACGAACATCATTAGTATTCGGCGCACTTGCATAAAGGTATCTGATGGTATCAGCACCTATCTTCTCAGCAGCTTCATCAAACTTAATCATAAAGCCTGTCTTTGAAAACTTAGAACCATCTTCAGCTACAACAGCAGAATTGGTAACAACTCTCTCATATGGAGCTTTGTCAACAAGAACAGTACTCATAAAGAGCATTGAATAGAACCAAAGTCTAACCTGCTCATGCATTTCAGTAACCCATTCAGCCGGGAAATTCTTCTCCCAGGCTTCTCTGTCGGTAAAGTAACCCATAGTTGAGAATGGCACAATACCTGCATCAAGCCAAACATCACCGATTTCGGAAACTCTTGAAACTTCCTTACCGCACTTTGGACATTTGATTTTTATTTCATCTACCCATGGACGATGAAGTTCAGGTAAAACATCAACTTTTGCAGGATCAACTGCAAGTTCTCTTAATTCTTCTTTGCTGCCTACTACTGTAGTATTCCCGCAATCACAAGGATAAAATGGAAGCGGAAGTCCATAGTAACGTTTACGTGAAATATTCCAGTCTCCCATATTATTAAGCCAGTCATTCATACGCTTGCCATTTGAAGCAGGCTCCCACTTAACAGTATTAGCGTTTCTTATAAGTCTAGGTTTAAGTTCTTCCGTTCTTATATACCATGCAGGTACGAGACGGAATACAACCTCAGATTTACAACGCCAGCAAACAGGATAGCTATGCTCATGAGGCTCAACCTTATATAATTTATTATTGGATTTCAAATTTTCAAAAACTTCATCAGCAATAGTATGACTGTCTTTTCCGGTCATAAAGCCAAATCCGTCAAGATATATACCCATATCATCTATAGGCATAACCTTAGGAAGACCGAGTTTTTCTCCAAGCTGGAAGTCTTCAACACCGCAGCCGGGAGCAATATGAACAACTCCTGTACCTTCATCTGCTGCAACATCTTCCCATGCAACAACTTTATGGTCAATATCTACCTGAGCAGGAATATCCGGGAAACATGTTTCATAATGTAAACCTACAAGTTCTTCACCTTTAAGTGCACGAATAACTTCAAGCTTATCATCACCGAGATATTTAATAGCGTTTTTAGCAAGTATAAGTGTTTGATTATCACTTTTTATTTTTGCTTCAACATAATCTATTTCGGGATTTACTGCTAAAGCGACATTTGACGAAAGTGTCCAAGGAGTTGTTGTCCATACAAGTATTTTAGAATTAATTTCCTTAAGTGGTAATTTAAAAAATACTGAATTGTGAGTCATAAGCTTATATGAGCCTGTCATTTCATGTTCAGATAAAGATGTTCCGCATCTTGGACACCATGGCATAGGCTTATATTCACGCTCTATCCAGCCATTTTCATCACATTTCTTAAGGAATGTCCAAATACCCTGAATATTTAAGTCGGTATTAGTATAGTAAGAATTATCCCAATCCATCCATTGACCGAGTCTCTTGGATTGTTCTGTAATAATACCGGAGAAATGCTTTACACGTTCAACACATTGACGTGTAAACTTATCCATACCATATTCTTCAATATCTTTCTTAGTTTTGAAACCAAGCTGTTTTTCAACTTCAACTTCAACCCAAAGACCCTGAGAATCGAATCCGTTTTGTCTACGGCAATCATATCCGCGCATTGCCTTATATCTTATAAATATATCTTTGGTACTTCTTCCCCAAGCATGATGAATACCCATCGGGTTATTTGCTGTGATAGGACCGTCAAGAAATCTAAATAACTTATTGCCCTTATTTTTAGCAACGAGTTTATCATAATAGTTTTCTTTTTCCCAAAGATCCATTATTTCATGTTCTAAATCAATGAAAAAATTACGTTCTTCAGCCACTATTTTTCCGCCTTTCAAATTATCGCTAAATATCATGTATATTATACACTAATGATAGAAAATTTCAAGTAAAATAAGAAAGACGGATGCCCTTTTGGGCATCCGTCCATTTTCTTTATTCTGATTTATGCTTTTATCATAAGTCTTGATTGTTCAATACAAGAAATACCATGGATTGTACAAGAAATATATGTGCAGTCAAATCCATCAAAAGCAGTATCACCATTGGCATCTGATGCCATTCTCAGATAAGTGTTTTCAGAAATTGTATCTGTAGAATATGTGACATTCTTAAGTTTAAGAAGGTCATCGCTTCCAACGATTCCGTCGCCGTCAACGTCACCATATACAATAGCGATTAATCTCTCATAAACATTACCTGTGAGTTTTGATCTGTAAGTAATTACAGAAGCTGTACCTACTTTATCTGAGTCAGTTAATTCATTTCCGTTTATATCAACAATTTCAATACAAAGCTCGTCATTTTCAAATTCTAATTTAACTTCAGCAACTGTATTTGTGCTTATATCAAAGCCATCAATTAGTCCGTCATCGCCTGTTCTATCAATATAAAGATCGGATCCGGATATTGTAACAAGATGACCAAGTTCATAATATGGAGTGATTACAGTGTTGCCTGTGATTTCAGTATCATCGGTTATATAATCACCACTTTCATCTACATAACCTACCAATATCTCATCATCATCTGTTGTCGGCACTAAATCCAAAAGTTCAACAATGTCTTCCATTGTTGTTGATACAGGTACTTCGATTTCCTGAATTATATTATCTTCATTATCTTTGACTGTGATTGTAATTGTATCAGAAAGATTTTCAATCGCATCTTCTATTGCCTTAATTGCATCTGCAATATCATCAGCACTTGCATCAGGATCATTTAATATATCGTTAGCTGCATCAATAGCATCCTGAAGGTCAGCAATAGTATCATCTGAATAGGATGATGTATCAATCTCTTCAGCATCATTTACTTTATCTTCAAGAATATCTTTTAATGCATCGATTATTTGATCAATTGCATCCTGAACATCAGATACTGTTGCATCCGGGTCATCAAGAACGTCATTACCATTATCAATAGCATCTGAAAGCGCATCAGCAAGCTCAGAATCAAGATCTGTTGTATCTACAGTCTCTGCTGCATCAACTGTATCCTGAAGTTCTGCCTTGTCAACAGTTAAATTATCAATTTCATCAAATATATCATTAATGGCATCTGCCTTATCCTGAGCGCTCGCATTATCATTTCCCTGAATTGCCTGAGCATCATCAATAGCATCTTCGAGAGCTTGTACAGATTCAGAAGTCATACCTGTTGTATCAACATTTTCAGCTTCTGTAATTGCTGCATCAAGAATGCCGTCTATGATAGCATTTAATGTTGCTATAGCTTCATTTATTTCGGCAACTGTTGCATCAGGATCATCATATACATCCTGTGCATCATTAATTGCATCTTGAAGAGTCTGAGCTGTTGTTGCATCAAGTTTACTATCATCAATTGATTCAGCTGCTGTTATTGTTTCCTGAAGTTCAGTTTTATCAGGAACGAGATTATTTATAGCATCTTCTAAATCACTTATAGCATTTATGAGTTCAGAAAGACTTGCATCATCATCATTTAATACACTTGTGCCTTGTGAAATAGCATCAGAAAGATCCTGAGCTGTTGCAGATGTGTAATCATCAAGGTAAACTGCATTTGCCTGTGTAAGAAGGTCCTGAAGGCTTGTTTTATCAAATTCAAGGCTGTTTATAGCATTGTAAAGATTTAATGCGGCAGCATTAACTATCATCTGGTTAGTGCCGTTATCATATAAATCACGATCAACAGCTAATGCAGATGAAAGAGCATCTTGTAAATCTTGATATGAATCATTTGTTATCAAGCCACTGTCATTGTTTATTGCACTTGCTTGAGCAATAAGAGCATCGAGTGTTGAATAATCACAAGGATCATTTTGATTAGCAGCATCCGTCAAAGCATCTATAGCATCTTGAAGAGCCTGAACAGCGTCATCTATTGCTGACTGATTATCTCCTTCTTCATCATCATAGAGATTAAGTAACTCCTCAAGTGCCTCTTTTGCATCTTCAAATATCTGGTAGGCATCGTCATCATACTTACCGTTATCATTATTTATTCCATCTGCTTCATCAAGAACTGAATCCGCTTCAGTATAATCACATGGCTGGTTAACATGAGTTTGATATGTGAGCGCATTAATTGCTTCCAAAAGATCGGCAGTAAGACCGTCAATCATAGTCTGATTTGCATTAGACTCAATAATGTAAAGGTTACGGTCTACTGTTGTAGCAGCAGTATATGCGTCCAAAAAATTATTCCAAACTTCATTTATGAAATGATTATCTGAATTATTATCGTATTCTTCAATTTTTTCTTCTGCTAAAGCAATTGCTTCATCAAGATCAGTATAATCACAAGAAATTGTCATATCATCAGGGATGATAGCCTTAATTTGATCAATGAGATCGTCAATTTCTGATTGCTCATAATAAACTGAGCCATCTAATGTATAATTATCATAAATATAATCAAGAATATCTCTAAGATCATTAAGATCATCCTGTGTAAAGCCGGAATTTCTGTTATTATATACACTTTCAGCCTTATTTATAAGATTTATTAATTCGCGAATGTCAGTAACATTAATTGTAAATGTAACATATGGATCTCCGCCATCAGGAAGATCGTGATCGCCTGCTGAAAGTGACCATAAACCTGAAGTATATTCGATATTCCATTTAGGCTGATAAGTTGCTGCACCATCGGCATTAAATGTATAAATATATCTCCATATTACTCTATATATAGTACTTTGATATGAGTAACCGGAACCTAATTGACCGGGAAGAGCAGTATTGTTAGGAACATCGGCAACATTTCTGGTTACACAGTAAGTGTCAACATCATGGTCACCCATTGCTGTTATAAAATCTTGAGTATCAGAATCAGTTGATAAAAGATAAACATCATTAACACGTACAGTATTAGCACCGTCATTCTTATATGCTGTTAAATCTGTATAGAATGAGAAGGTTTCATTATCAGTGGTCTGTACAAAATTAAATGTAATATCATTTACCCACATGGAAATGTAGTTATCTCCACGTCCATCATCATTATTTTCGGATAATTTATGTTCCCATTTACCACTGGAAGAGATTGGTGAAATACCATCCATATCAACATCAAAGTCTGCATAAGCATTTAAATCACCGGTAATTAATGTACCTTCACTGATAGGGTCTCCATTTACATCAACCCATTTGGAAAAAACCATACGTTCCTGTGTAGGCGTTCCGATAAATTTATCTGTTACATCATGGAAGTTAAAATTTTGGCCAAGTACACATGTATTTTGAGCAAATAATTCAGTTCCGCTATAATAAGAAATTAAAGCTTTTCTTGTAGGAATAAGATTGTTAATTGCAGTAGCCAAATCAGAAGCTGCTGTGTTAATAATTGACTGATTAACACCTTGTTCATCTTCTGTAAGGTAACGATCAACATTTTTTGCTGCATTGTATGCAGATGTAAAAGCTGCATATAAATCTTCATCATAAAGGTATCCGCCGAGAGCGCCTTGAACATTATCTTCAATTGTAGCAGCATTTGAGAGTTGTAAATCTAAATTACTATAATCGCAAAGAAGCAGTTCACGTAATGCAGAAACCATTTCATCAATTGTTTCCTGGCTATAATATGTATTGCCTGTGAGATCTCTGCCATTTGTAACAGAAGAAACATCTACACCGACTTCATTAGCCATATCAACAAGAGTGATAAGTTCACGCAAGTCAATAATTTGAATTGTAAATACAGGGTTAACGTTAATAGCCTCATCTTCGCCCTCAAGAACAGTATAAGCTGTATTATAGGTAGAAAAATTTGAGCCAATTGATCCTCTTGATTCAAATTCAATATTCCACTCCGGATAATATGTTGCTTTACCATCGGCAGTAAAGTTAAGAGTATAACTGTATGTTATAAATGAAGGTTCAGTAGAATACCAATTATCACGAACAAGTGAGTCTCCATTCGGAGAACTATCGGTTCCATCTTCTGTTGTACCTGAAGTCTGACTCCAAACTTCAGAATTAACAAGACTATTAAAAGTCTCATCGAACTGAACATTGGTAGTTACTGTATGAAATGTTACTGAATTAGGAACTTGATTCTTTTTACAATAGAAATATGTTGTATATGTAAATTCCTGATTATCCTCTGTCTGCATGAAAACAAAGTTAGTATCAGCTATTGCCATACTGATATAGAACGGGCCGTTAGTGTCAAATTTAGTATGTGCACTGTTAATCTGCGATGAGCCATAATTCCATTCACCGCTGGAATAAACCTTGGACGTTGCAGCTGTAGTAACAAATGTCATCATTGGGAAAGCGCCGATAACCATCATTACAGTCAGCACAATGCTAATAAATTTTCTGACATTCTTTTTCATCTGTTTACTCCTCCATAAACTAATAGATGCGAAACCTATAAATTATCTATATATAATGTATATATATTATTGATAATCAGCTATATTTATTTCCCTAGCCTGTTGAATGCAGTTAATTCCATTCATTGAGCAAGCAATATATGTGCAGTCAAATCCATCAAATGCTGTATCTCCGTTAACATCTGATGCCATCTTGAGATAAATATTTTCAGAAACAACATCTGTAGAATATGTGATAGCTTTAAGCTTTAAGTAATCAAGATTTCCAACTATGCCATCGCCGTCTACATCACCGTATATAACAACAACAAGTCTTTCATAAATATTGCCAGTAAGCTTTGATCTGTAAGTAATTACAGAACCTGTGCCGACTTTATCCGTAGTATTTAATTCATCACCATTTATGTTAACTATATCTATGCAAAGTTCATCATTTTCAAGGTCAGCTTTAATTTCATCAACTGTATTAGCATTGATGTTGAATCCATTAATAATGCCGTCCTCACCTGTTCTGTCGATAATATAGTCTGTATTATCTTTCGGAACAATTAATGTTAATTCATAATATGGGCTTATTACGGTATCGTTTGTGATAACTGTATCGTCGGTTATATAGTCACCATTTTCATCAACATAACCTACTAATATTTCGTCATCATTATCTGTTGTCGGTACTAAATCCAAAAGTTCAGCAATATCTTCCATTGTTGTGGATACAGGTACTTCGATTTCCTGAATTATATTATCTTCATCATCTTTGACTGTGATAGTAATTGTATCAGAAAGATTTTCAATTGCATCTTCTATTGCCTTAATTGCATCTGCAATATCATCAGCAGTTACATCAGGATCATTTAATATATCGTTAGCTGCATCAATAGCATCCTGAAGGTCAGCAATAGTATCATCTGAATAGGATGATGTATCAATCTCTTCAGCATCATTTACTTTATCTTCAAGAATATCTTTTAATGCATCGATTATTTGATCAATTGCATCCTGAACATCAGATACTGTTGCATCCGGGTCATCAAGAACGTCATTACCATTATCAATAGCATCTGAAAGCGCATCAGCAAGCTCAGAATCAAGATCTGTTGTATCTACAGTCTCTGCTGCATCAACTGTATCCTGAAGTTCTGTCTTATCAACAGGCTCAGAAATTCTCTCAAGATTGCTTATGGCATCAAGTATATCTTGTGTAGCCTGAGCTATTTGCTCAGCGGTAGCATTTGAATTCAAATATACGATCTCGCCGGCAAAGATTGCATCTTCAAGATCAGCAAGTGATTCAGCTGAATAATTATCTGAAGCATTTTCATCTTCAGTAATTACTTTACCTGAATTAATTGCATTAAGAAGTGCTGATTTATCAATGCTAAGTTGTTCAATAGCGTCAATTAAATCTTCGATAGCTTGATTGATTTCTTCTTGAGTTGCATCAGGATTATCAAGAACATCTTGTGCTTCGTCTATAGCATCTTGTAAATTCTGACTAGTTTCATCTGTATAAAGGTCTTGATCTATTTCATTAGCCTCATCTACAAGGTCCTGAAGTGCTGATTTTGCATCAGAAATTGTTACAATTAGAGTTATTGTAGATGCATCGTTATATGATGTATCAGCTTTGTTATATACATTAATAGTAAATGTATATGTACCTGTTTGCGTTGGAGTTCCGGAAAGAACTCCATTTTTACTTAATGTAAGACCATCAGGAAGATTATTTCCATCAACCAATACGAAAATGGCTTCCTGGTCTGTTTCTATTGTATCTGAATATGGAACATTAACATATCCGTCATCAAGATTAGCATTTAATACTGTAGGAGCCTTGAGTTCTTCCCATATAGCATAGAGAACGATATTTGAATCAATTCCGTACTCATCGCCGGCCTGAAGAATAGCGCTTGTAGCATCTGCATTAAGTCCCCATCCCTTAAATACATATCCATCTCTTGAAGGTTCAATAGATGAAAGTTGAAGAGTTTCACCAGGTATTTTAATTTGAGATGAAGGGCCGTTTCTGCCATTGTTCAAGTCATATTCGACTGTATAGCCCCAACGAGCATAAAGATTAACATCACCGCTTGCTGTAAAGGATTCTTCATCTGAATAAACAACGTCTCCGCAATATACAAGAGCCCAGCCAAGGAATGGTTGATCGTCATTTGTAAATGTATTCGGATTAAGATTTTGAGAGTAATTTCCTGCTTCAAATATCTGAGTTGTTGTTATATCATTTTCAGTATTTGAATGGAATGTAACTATATAATCCTGAGGTGTAGAAGTAAAAATAGCTTTGAGAGATATGTTTCTGTTTACTACAAATTCAAGGGGATTATCTTCAGTATTAATACCTATTTCCGAATATGCATCAGCTTCTGCAGCTGCATATTCAGCTTCTTTAGCTTCTTTATCTGACTGAATTTGTGTCTGATAAGAAGTAAGCATAGTTTTTACGTTGCCTGCAACTGTCAAAACTGAATTGCACCATGTTGTGTAATTTGTATTTCTTGAATAAGTCTTAGTAGATAAATTTGCATTGCTTATAGCTGAAGCAACATCTGTATATGAAGCATAATCACTGGCGATGTTGTTATTAAGCTGGTTAACAAGCGTATTTGTGTTTGTAACAAGAGTACGTTTACCATTACTGCTGTTTCCGCCGCCACCGCCTGAACTGTTAGCGTATGAAATATAGCTATTAACATTTTGAATATTGCTTTCAAGAGTTTCGATAGTAGTTGTTATTGCCTCATATTCTGCAACAAGAGCAGAAAGTTCCTGAGCAATTGTATTAAATTCTGAATTATCAAGTCCGCTTGCTTCAACTATTTCCCAATGATCGAAATAGTATCCGTCATCCGGTATAGCTTCTAACTGTACAGTTACGATTTTATCAAGTGAAACTATTACATTAGGAGCAAAAGCTACATATGAATCACCATATACTGTACCACCTGAAACAGTACCGTTTTCAGATGCAATAACTTTTACTGTATAAATTACTTTATCGCCCGGAAGTGTATTAGATGAACCGATAAGGTCTGTTGTTCGATCTTCTTCATCAAGAGAGCCTGAAACAGGAATATCATATTCTTCTTTGATGGAATCAGGATCATTGCTGTCATAATTTCCAGCATAGATTGAATCGTCAGAAACATTACCTTCATCATCTGTGTAGTACATTCTTATATTATCAAGGTCGGAATAATCAAAGTATGTAGGTACACCTGTAATATCCCAAACATAATCACCACTAAGAGGAGCATACAACTCTCCGGAATCATTAAGAATAACAGCGGGTCTTGCATATGGTTCTGTAGATTCAGTACCATCACCCATAAGAACGGAGCCTTCAATTATTTCAGCAAACAAATCAGTTGCCGCGGTTGAACATGTATCGCCGCAAATATCTGTCCATGTAGCATTACCTTCAACATCAACAGTTATACAATGGTTTAAGTCAAGAGAGGTAGAATTAAACACGCCAAGGTCACACATTGTAGGTGTGCCGTCGGAAGCTATGTAATAGTTATATGCGAAAATACAGTTAACTGCTTTAACAAGCTTATAGTTATTACCAATAGCACCGCCATATGAAGCTGTACCGTTTGTGGTAACGTTACCTGTAAAGGTGCTGTTCATTAAATAAAGTTCTCCGCCTTTGCAGTTATTAATACCACCGCCGATTTCGGAAGATGTGTTATTTGCAACAGTTGAGTTGTTAACATATGCAATACCCTGGTTTTCTCCTGCACCGCCGCCACCTGAAAAACCAAGTGAACGATTTTCAGTAAGTGAACAGCCGTCAATAATCATTGTTCCATAGTTAATAAATCCGCCACCGTATTCTGCAACATTACGAACTATAGAGGAGTTAACTAAAATAACTTTTGCTGAATCTTGACCGAAATTTACGTCTTCTCCAGCTTCAGAATCATAACTAAGACTTTGAGTACCGTTTATAAGTCCGCCTCCATTTTGGCTTGCAGAACCTGATCTTGTGATAGAAACATTTTCAAGATAAAGCGTAGCAGCTCTGTTAACAACAGCAGTTACTGAACCACCCATGATAGTCAAATCATAAATCTTAGAAGTTGAACCGGCTTCCGTAACAAAGATGTTATAATTTGAACCTTCTTGAACAATACCCTGGTCATTAAGACCAGTATCATTAGCAGTAACAGTTTTGTTGTTACCGTAGATTACTGTCCCGTCAGTCAAAGTAATTGTCTGTGTTACAACAATCTCATCAATGTCATCATTTGCTAATGCTGTATTAAGTTCAGCAAGTGTACTTACTGAAGTTGTCTGAGCAAAAGAAATGAATGAAATCATCGGAATTGTCGCGAGGAGTAATGCGATTGACAAAATCAAACATAAAGACTTATAAATAATTTTTCCCATTATTTTTTTACACCTCTAAAAAAATAAATAAATAAAATAAAACAATAATTAACTTTGTAAATTAATATTTCAATTTAATAAATAATATTATACAATTATATGCGAGTCAACAACATTTCGTGAATAAAATGTGAATTTTTAAATTATTTTTTTATTTAATACGTCAATTGTGACTTTTTTGTCACGATTCGTGTTTTTTTAATATATCAAAAAATATATACTTATATCAAAAAATATAAGGATAGGCATTTTGCCTATCCTTAAAGGGTTTTCAATTTAATTAATTTTGTTAAATATCAGCTTTAAGTTTTCCTACCAGATACTCATTACGCGTTGCTGATACATTATTCATATATAAGACCGCATCAGCCCCGTTTTTAATGGCAAAATCCGATACACTGCCCTTGTAATATCTGTAATCTATAACATAAATTTTATTATAATTTTCAACAAGAAACGGAACCAATGCATTGCCGAATGATTCTTTTACGACAACCAGAGTTGAATCGTCCTGTATATCAGGATTTGTTATTTCCGTAAATGAATTATCCCCTGCTATAAAACATGAATATTTTATAGTTGCACCATAATCGCTAACATCGTTTATTACGGGCCAGGTTATTTTTGTACCCTTGTTATCAGTATATA
Source organism: uncultured Clostridia bacterium (assembly GCA_937884995.1). Taxonomy (GTDB): domain Bacteria; phylum Bacillota; class Clostridia; order Oscillospirales; family Acutalibacteraceae; genus Fimenecus. Next base: position 5,194 of record CAKZZL010000038.1, on the reverse strand, counting down.
CTAAATTTGCATTTTCATTTGGTTTATATGCAATGATAGTATCCGGATTATTTTCCAGTACTTTAAGTTTGCCTGTGTCGGTATAAAAACTGCCTAAAAATCCGGAATATTCAACTTTTGTATATTTAGTAAGCGGCATTGTCTCAATTTTTGCCATCTTTGTATAGTCACAATAAGCATAATATGCACCAAGAGCCGTCCAATGGTGATCGGTATTAAAGTAAATATATTCTGTCCTGTGAGACATGAGTGTGTTATATATTTTCACTTTGTTTACCTTATCATTCATACCGCTATACATATATTTTATCGCTTTATTTTGATCCGAGCTGTTAATAGAATCCAGATATTCATCGGGCAAAGTAATGGCAATGCTTGTAGGTATTATGATATCATAAACCGGTATATCCCCAAGTTTTTCTGCAACTGTATTCAAAGTATAGATGTAGTCATCAGCAACTGATTGTGAAAAGTTATAATATTCATAAGCCTTATCTCCGGACACAAATACAGCGCCCAGACTTTGACTGTCACCTTTTGCATCTATCATTTCCCATGTATCTTCAATAGATGTGGTTGTTTCTTTTTTTGTCTCTGTTACTTTATTCGACGCTTTTGTTGTGTATTCATCCGGAATGTCATCGCCTTCAACAACTTCTCCATGTATTTCTTGGCTTTTGACGCCATATAAAGATTTAATATTTGAGTTAATAGAAGTCAGAAAATCCCTTCCAGGATAAGTATCGGAATACCATAAGCCTATCTGGTCAAAGTAATCACCGCTTAATAAAGAAGAGATTGAGAATGAGGGAAATTTCGTAAGATCTCTTTTTTCAGTTTCAGATTTTTCAGGCCTTGCAAAAATAAGAAGGCCTAGAATCATCAATATAGCAAGAACAGCCAGAAAACTTAATATCTGTATAAAAATTGTATTTATATTTTTTTCTTTATTATTTTTCATATTATCTCCTGTTAAAACTGGAAATACAAGAACGGATTATATGTATTGCCGACAATGTTGATAAGACTTAACAGCAAGGCAATCGGAGGCATAATTACAGAACCTACCTTGTAAACCAAGCTGAAACTCATCGTATCTGATATATTAAATCTAATTCTATTTACTATATTTTTAACTAAAGGTGTAGATGCAATAATTGCAATAAAGATTATAAAAATATTGGCTTTTAATGACGTCATAGTTTCAAAATCGCTGAAATGATTATTATTTGCAGCAAACATACCCCTGATTACTGCAGCTAAAACCTTAAAGTTTTCGAATTTAAATATAACCCAGCCGAAATAAATTACAATTATTAAATATAAATGAGAAATAAATGACTTATTTTTAAGCTTATCTCCAATCCATAGTTTCTCTATTACTAAAAATACAAAGAAATAAAGACCCCAAAGCAGATAATTCCAGGATGCGCCGTGCCATATGCCCGTGAGTGACCATACAACAAACATATTGAATATGGTTCTGCCTTTGCCTTTTCTGTTTCCTCCAAGTGGAATATATACATAATCTCTGAAAAAAGTACCCAAAGATATATGCCATCTTCTCCAAAACTCCGTAACAGAATAAGATATATATGGATAATTAAAGTTTTCTTTATATTCAAGACCAATCATTTTACCCATGCCGATTGCCATATCAGAATATGCAGAAAAGTCGAGATAGATCTGAAGTGAAAACGCAAATATACCCAGCCATAACGATAAAACCGATTTTCCCGAGACAAAGGAAACAGCTTCATTTGTGTTTATCTGGTTATCTGCAACAACAAAGACTTCAAAAAGTTTGCCGCAGGTATTGGCAAGTACTGTTTTTTTAACCAAACCTGTGCAAAATCTGTTAATACCTTCATGCACCTTATATATGTTGATATTTCTGTTAAAAAGTTGTTCTTCAATATCTGCATATCTGACAATGGGTCCGGCAATGCATTGATGAAATAAGCTTGCATAAAGCAAAACAATATAGTATTTTTTTTGAGCTTTAACATCGCCTCTGTACACATCGATAACATATGATAAAAGTTGAAATGTATAAAATGAAATACCAATCGGCAGTAAAATATTAGGCGCAGATTTATCTGAGCCAAAAATGTTATATATATTTGAAATGACAAAACTGCCGTATTTGAATATACCTATAAGCCCTAAATTAACAATACATGAAAGTATCAGAAAGACTTTTTTCTTTTCGTTATATTTTTCTATACAGATAGCAAAAAGCCAATCTGCAAAAGACATAAAAAGCAATAAAAGGACATAAACTGGTTCTCCCCAAGCATAAAAGATCAGAGAGAATATCAATAAAACAATATTTCTTTTTTTTGTTGTATTTGCTATCAAATAGCAAATTATACATATAGGTAAAAATAAAAACAAAAAAGGAAGACTAGTGAAAACCATTTAATAACCCCAAACTATATTTCTTCAATCCCTTTATCAGTTGATTTACAAAGAAATGTATTTATATATTTTCCCTTAAGTTTTTCATAACATATTTCTGCTTTTGAAAGATCTGAAAAAATGCCAAAAACTGTAGGACCACTGCCTGTCATAAGGCAGGCATCTGCCTTAGATTTTCTCATTATGCTCTTTATATAAGGTCTTTCGGGTACTTCAACGCCCTGTTCAAAAACGTTTGCACATAAAGAAACAATTTTTGAATAATCGCAATCAGATAAAGCAGAAAGGATTTCAATTCTATTTAAATGCCTTATACGGTCAAGATTGTCCATCATGGCATAAGCTTCAGGTGTTGAAATATCCATATCAGGTTTAACAAGAACAAAATATGATTTAGGCAAAGCATTAACATCTGCCAATATATCTCCTGTATTTAAGGCTATTGCTGTTCCGCCCTGAAGAGAGAAAGGTATATCTGCGCCGACCTTATTTGATATAGACTGCATCTCTTTTAATGAAAGATTTACGTTGAAGATTTTATTTAAGATATATATTACTGCTGCTCCGTCAGCGCTTCCGCCTGCAAGGCCTGCAGCCATAGGAATATTCTTTTCGATATAAATATCAATACCTTTGTCCTTAATATCAGTATACTCAAAAAAAGCTTCAGCAGATTTATATGCGATATTTTCCTTTTGATCGCTTACTATATCCTTATTTGATTTAACGTAAATCTTATTTTTATTATTCTTTTCAACAGATACTATATCATAAAGATCAACCGACTGCATTAGCATAAATAAGCTGTGATAACCATTATCCAGCTTTTTTAAAATATCAAGCATTAGATTAACTTTTGCATATGCTTTAACTTTCATTTTCTGCTCCCTTACTCAATCTTCATTGTTATAGGAATTCTGTCCTGAAATAAGGTGATATTATCAAATCCTGCTTTTATTGCAGCATCATATCCGTCTTCAATATTTAAGGCAAGTTCACTTGAGTAATGCGCATCAGAACCGACAGTAACATATTTACCGCCCAGTTCCCTAAATCTTTTCACTATATCAACTGTAGGCAACAATTGATTAATTTCCTGTCTTAATCCGGAAGTGTTGATTTCAAGTGCTTTGTCCTTTTGGGCAAGCATGGATAATATCTCATCAATTTTAGCCTTGAAATCATTTAAACTTAATAATATTCCTGACTTTGAATAAAAATATCTACATGGATAAGTGAGATGAGCCAGAACGTCAAAATTGCCCCATTTCACCAGTCCAATAAGTTCATCAAGATATTCATTAAACATATCTGTGGCAGATTCAAATGTAAAGCTTTCCACATCATAAGGGTCTATACCGTTTCTTAAGTTGTGTATAGAGCCCAGAATTTGATCATATTTAAAACTCGAAATAATTCTTTCGGATATTTCCGGATAATATGATGCCTGTCCCAGTTCGATACCGTTTAATACTAAAATCGTACCTCTAAATGCAGATTTTGCTTTTGCAACTTCAAAAAATGCCTGAAAAGCGCTCTTCTCATGATTTGGATCATTTTTGCACCAGTCAACCTCACAATGATCCGTAAAGCAAATTGCTCTCAGATTACGAAGTTCAGCCGTTTCACACAAATGAGCAGCCGAATGATTTCCATCATATGAATTATCTGTATGGACATGTAAATCAACTATTTTTTTATACACTAAATCAGCTCTTTTTTCAGTATTTTTAATACTGTTAACTGTTTTTTGTTCCGCAGCCTTTACGCTGTTTTTTGTTTTTTGAGTGCTTGATTTTAAACTGTTTTCAGTACTTTTGACTGCGTTTTTTGTATTCTTTTTTGTTGAATCTACTGTGGCTTTTATATTATTTTTTGTCTTTGTTATAATAATCTAAGCGTTCCATTCTTTTAAAGTCATTAGTGTCTAAAGCAATATTATAAAAAGGAGGTATACTATATAAAGACTGAATTTTGTTATTGAAAAAAACGAAACAAATTTCGGCCATTTTTTGATAAACGAAAGAGTCATAAATTAATTGGTATTGGCCTCTCGAATTTAAATTGGCCTTTAATTGATTTAATTTATTTTTTATTTAATATTCGGTTCATTAAAGCTTGATATGTCTTTGTTTCATCATTTTTATATATTTCTTTTGTCACGCTAATTATTATTCCTAAGGCAATACCTGTAAACAGCATTGAGGTGCCGCCTCTGCTGACGAAGGGCAGCGGCTGACCCGTCACCGGCAGCAGCCCCACCGCCACGCCCATGTTCACCAGTGCCTGCATCACTATGCTGAAGGCGAGACCCATGGCGAGAAGTGCGCCGAACGACTGGGGAGCACGTATCATGACACGTGTGACGCGGTGCAGCAATATCAGGTAAAGTGCCAGCACCAAAATACCTCCGACAAGTCCGCCTTCCTCCACGATGATGGCATAGATATAGTCGGAGTACGACTGTGGGAGCACGTTGCGTTGTGTGCTTTTTCCGGGCGATTTGCCTAAAATGCCGCCGCTCGCGATAGCTATCTGAGCCTGTGTGACCTGAAAATTATCATCTTTGTCTTCGCTGTCATTACTGAAAAAACGCTCGATGCGGTAAAGCCAGGTGGTGCTTCGGTTATCTTTGGAAAAAGCGAAGGAAACGAGCATAAAAATTGCGCCTGCCGTCACAATGATACCTACAAAACCGAGAATATATTTCATCTTTACCTTGCTGAGAAACATCATCACCAGACAGGAGATCGGAAGAGCGTCGTGTAGGGAA
>CAKZZL010000037.1 GCA_937884995.1 uncultured Clostridia bacterium | reverse complement strand
TTGGGTTGCCATTAGTTGACTTGAGTTTGCCTGAACGTCAACCGTATGCCAACCATATTTCAACCAAAAATATAGCCTCGGCAGAGCACTGCCGAGGATTTCTTTAATTCTAGAAACAAATTTTATCCGCCATAATATGACGTTGTGCCTGTTACACCATCCAAGGCATCGGGTTTTAATTTATAAACCATAAAACCTTCATCTCCCCATTTCTTACTATCTTTATGATAGATTCCATACTTGCTGGACACTTCAAATCCAAATCTTGAATATAACTTTGGGTTTCCTCCAAGAAATACTTCTCCATATCCTATGCTTTTAGCTTTGTTTAATGCATATTCTACAAGCATTCTCATAATTCCCTGCCTTCTGTATTCTGGTAAAACAGCACTTTGTGATAAGACTAATTGCGTGATTTTACCATTTTTGGTGGCAATGTCAGTTTCGTGAATTGCGATTTCTCCAATAATTTTCTCATCATCTAACACAGCTACAAGGGATAGTTCCGGAACAAAGGTTTCTTTCTGCCTTTCTTCCGCAAAGTGTTTCATCATAAATTGACCAGTTTCTGTGCCATGCGACTCTGCAAAAGCCTTATAAATCAGTTCGTTAACTATTTCATATTCAGATGGCATTTCTGGTCTTATGATAATTTTTGTTTTATCAATTATCATAATAATCTCACCGTAAATCTCAATTATATGATTTCATTATACCATACCACCAGTTAAAAGTACAGCCACCGATTTGGCGCTTGTACTGCTTATACTCTCCGTTTCCTGCACCAGTCAACGAAGGCAGACTTCATAACCTTGAAATTCTTGCCGACCTTGATTGTCGGGAAGTCCTCACGGTAAAATAGTTCTCTCGCTGCCTGTACGGAACAACCGATGATTTTTGCAACATCCATCGGCGTTAAGAAAACAATTTCTTCTTCCGTTGCAATCTCTTCTTTAATAATATCTTCCATAGTTAATTCTCCTTTACATAAATAATCCCTGTTCGCGCTCTTGCTCGTATGGCATATTGTAAGATATCTTTTTGTTGAGCTCTGCCTTTGTAATCCTGATACCGTGAGCGCGCATTTTCAAAACTAAAATGTCAAGGGCTTTGTCGTCAACGTCATAGTAATCGTAATTATCAAAATCAGGTTCCGGAGTCGGTAACGCACCAAGCACATCAAAGATTAAGTTATCAAGTCCCGTTGTGCAGTCGCCTGACTTCGGAGTTTCATAATTCAGTATCGTTTCCGTAAGCGGAGATTCACAACCGCCGAGCTCAAAATATGTCTGCAGATTTTCTTTGAGCAACCTTTCATCAAACAATTTTGAGTCGCGAACCCTGTGACCTTCAGCATCAGTATAAGTCATATACTTGTAGTCGGGATTGTACTTAACTTCTACACCGTGCAGTTTCATTTTTTCAATAAATTCAAGCATAGAATATGATTCACTCATCATACGCAGCGCAAGTATTTTAATTTCAAACTTCCAGCGCGGCATTCGATTCCTGTCCGTCTTTGCCTCCGTAGTTTTGAAACCGTTTTTCTCGCAAAGCTCATTACTGTAATTCTTTATTGCAATTAAATCCTGCGGAGCCACATCCATTTTCTTTCCGTCAACCATATTTACCGAGTTGATAACAAAATGATTATGCGTATGCTGTCGGTCTATGTGCGTAGCAACTAACACTTGATAGTTGGGGAAGCAGTGCTCTGCCATCTGCAAACCAATTTCGTGCGCCTGCTCCGGAGTAATGTCATCATCGGATGCGAAAGACTGAATCATATGATAATATGTTCTGCCTCTGAGTTTGTTAAACTTCTGCTTTGTCATTTCAAATTCATCGACAACACTCTCGGGCATACAGTTAACGCCGCTGATTAACTTGTCCTCGGTTTTCTCTTTTTGCGTAACATAATTTACCGCATTACTCACCGGAGATTTTGAAGCGAGGAGTTTAACAATTGCCATATCCGAGCCACCTCTTTTCTTGTATCAGTCAGGTCAACGCAATTAATCTTACCCAAATTAGCGAGCTTGGTTAACTGATTAAGGTTGTTACCGATAGCGTTAAGTTCGTCATCAATACCCGTCAGTCCGGGAATAACAAATATATCTTTTTCAAGTGCTGCGTCACGAAGATACGGAGCCAGAGTATCGTACTTAGTAAATGCTTTATCTTCAATAATCTGTTTTTCTTTATCGTTAACCCTGAAGGTCATAATGTGATTTCTGTTCATTATCATTCTCCTAAATTAAGGGGGTGCGGGGTTCTCCCCGCTGGCTTTGTTTCGCCGCCTCGGGCGAGCGAAATACAAAGCCGAAACTCGCCATAACCAAAGCATCTGTAAACATCTGCTTTGGTATGTTTCTTACTAATCCAGCTTACCGTCAAGGTACTTCGTACCGCGTTTATCGTTATGTTCAAGTATGCCGTTTATATCCGCCACAATATTGTAAATGATTTTCTTTTTCGTATGCCATTTATTGAGGTTGCAGATTGAATAAATACTGGTGATTTGTATATTGTCTTTGTATCTCGGTTCGATTTCAATCATCCCGTTATCGACTAATTCTTTCAGCGCTTTATCGACAGTAGATACGCTTATCCCGCCGCAATTATCTCCGATAGTTTTTCGGGAGGGATGACACTCGCCCATGTTGTCACTGATGAAAGCAAGGTAACATAAAACGTAAAATGCTTTGGGAGATAGGTCATAATACTTTATGACATCGTTAGGGATAAAGAAATAATTTCCGGCTTTCAAAAATGTTTTTTGTTCCTGAAAAGTCATCATCGAACCTCCTTCCAAAATTGAAAAATACGTAGGCGGAACTTGTTCCAGCCTAATGATAACACCGCGCATATCCGCGCGCAATACAATTCTAAAGTCAGTACAAATTATTGGACAGAAAATAAAAACCACAGTTGCAAAAACTAATTTTTCTTGACTGCGATTTTTAAATAATATACAATTTTTATATCGTTTGAAAACGATAACCGCTCTGCTTGCGCAGAGCGGTTTTGCATTTTATTTCAATGATTTAATTATTTCCTTGAACTTCGGCGATGATTTAAACTCATCGGATAGAGGATAGTGTTTTGTCATAAGTTCATACATACGCTCGCGCATAGTCATATTACGGAAACGATTTTCCTGTTCATAGAACAGCGCAGTCATTCTAATATCTTCGGGGAGATTATCAAATTCTACTGCATGCTCGGCTGCAGTTCGCAGATTTTTAAGCGCTTTTTTATTGTCGCCGATTTGAGCATAGAGATATCCCAAGTGACCGTAGTTACAAATAATATGAATTGCATTTTTATTATCTTCGCCCAGCATTTGAAGTATGCCGTTCATATTGTTGATGACGTCAATTTTATATTCGGGAGTGAAAACATCATTATAATAACAGTAACCGACTATAACATTTTGAAGCAGATACGACAATTCTTCTATTGCTTTCCGACGATTCGCAAGCCATTTTTCGTAGTCAAACGACTCACGGTCAAAATCCATATCAAGCAAAAGGTATTCCCGAGAATCTCTTAATGAAGGCAGAGTTTCAAATATACTCTCGGCTTGCTTCTTATATTTCTCATCAAACTTTTGACCGTCATCAAACCAACCTAGGCATTGATACTGCCACATCAAGTGCTGAATCATAATGCGCTTTGCGCGTATCCTGATTGCATCATCTGTGCAGTACTTTTGTATTTTTCCGTATGTATTGATAAGCTTATCCGAAAGCGGTTTGTAATCCTGAACGGGTACGCTGCCTTTTTCAATATGCAACAGCTCCATATATTTTATGAGGATAGAGCTTTCATTCGGAAATTCTCTTATTGCCTTTTCATATTCAAACAGAACATCCGATACATCACCGAGCTGCATTTTATTAAACTTTTCAAGATAAGCTTTAATACTTTGCTCTCGTTGAGTTTTATCAGTGCCGAGCAATTCATCTATTGTAACATTAAAGAATGCTGCTATTTCAGGAAGCATTTTTATATCCGGATAGCTTTCTCCGCGCTCCCATTTGCTGACAGCCTGAAAAGAAACGCCGAGGTAATCTGCTAATCCTTCCTGCGTTAAGTCGCGCTCTTTGCGGAGGCGTTTAATATTTTCGCTAAAATATATATTCATTTTGCCACCTCATAATGTTTTGTTTTGACTTCCACCTATATGATAACGCAGACAAAACACGAACTCAATAACTTGACTATTGAACAAAATTCAACCATTGGTAGAATTGATAAAGAAAAGTTTAGCCGAGTAAACCTCGGCTTAATACTATAACCATTGAATGAAAGCAGTTTTATCCGTGCAGTTATATCCCGCCTTCTTGTAAAAGTTAAGCGTATCAGCCGTTTTTGCGCTTGTAAGAAGCATCATTTTATAGCAGTTCTCACGTTTTGCAATCTCCCTTGCATAATTAAGACAGGCGGTAGCGTATCCTTGCTTTCTGTAATCGCCGTGAGTAACAACATTTTCAATAAACGCATACGGTCTGACGTTGCGAGTAAGGTTTGGTATAATTACGCAAACAACGGATGAAACTATCTTTCCGTTTTCTTCGGCAACAATAATATGATGATTCATGTCATTGATAATTGTTTCCCATGTTTTTGCAAGTTTTTCGTTTTGTTCAGGTACACCTGTTTCGTGCAAATGAATATATAACTCTAATAACTCGTTGAGTTCGTTTTCTTTTATTTCTCTTACTGTCATTTTATCACCTTATAATGCCTTACTCAAAAAGTATTTGCTCAGCCTTGAATCGTTATTACTTCGCACAAAATCAACAATGTAACCAAGTTTTTTATAAAAATCAGGTGCTTGAAAGCCAAAGGTTGTCAACGTTATAACATCATATCCTTTTCCTTTATAAGCATCCTCGACTGCCTTGACAAGTTTGCTGCCTATACCACACATTCTGTATTGTTCATCAACAATTAAATCTCCGATATGGACTTCGTTATAATATGCTCTGCCGGTTATCGCTCCGATTAGTTTTCCTTCGTTTTCGGCGACAAAACAGAATTCATCGTAGTTGAGAATTATTTTGTTCTGTTCACCGTATTTTGAGAAACCCTCATTTATGAAAGTTCCAATTTCTTTGTTCTCCTCCTCGACCTTTTTTATAACGTACTTAGTCATTGTATTCTCCCTTAATATATTCCTCCAACGCCGCAACATCCCTTGCTTTAAGATACTGCTGCTGATAAGTTTTTGGTTCAAGTTCGTTTATCAGTTTTATCATTTCCGGTAGCGTATGCCATTGCAGCGTGGTGCCGCTATTTGTTTCTTCCTCGGTAAATTTTGGAGCGCCTACGCTATCCGCTTCCACAACATAATAATACGAACACTGAGTATAGTCGGCTCTTGCGCGGTTTTCTTTTACCATACCGAGTTCGGAAATCTTTTTGCAGGCGCATCCGGTTTCTTCAAGCATTTCTCTTTTTAGTGCAGTTATAATATCCTCGCCCTCATCAACACCGCCGCCCGGCAGCGAATACGGGTGGAATTTTTCAGAGCATATAACGGCGTATAAGTCACCGTTTTTAACTATTGCCCTTGCGGTATATCTTGGCTTGGCAGATGATAATCCGTCTGTGCCGAGTATTTCTTTGTCTGTTATTTCAGCTATTAATCTCATAATTACAAAACTATTTCTTAACGCTTACTAAAAATATTCTCTTATCAAATGCACCATTCTTCTCTTGCTTTTGCTTTTTCAGTTCAAGCACCTCATCAAACGATGAACCCTGATTTTTTGCAAGTGCTTCTACAACTTCAAGAATATCGGCAAGCTCCATAAGCTCTTTACTGTGCAGATATTCTCTCGTTTCCTCTTTGAGCTTCTTTTCAAGGGCGGCTGTATACTTTTCATCATCAAGAATGACGGTTTTTGCAGATTGACCGTTGCTTTTAATAATATCGGGTATATTATCTCTGACTAATTTATTATGAAGAATAATCATACTTTTTCTCCTGAAGCTGAATGATATATTATTTCTTTTCCAATGCTCTTGGCATATTTAATTTCCTTTTTTACCTGTTCTCCGATATAGCCATCTATATCAACGATATATACAGCGTCTGACATTTCTATCTTTTTAAAGTGAGCAGCTTCTAAACGCCTTTTATCATCAGGCAGAATCTCAATATTATCGGTGTTATAAACACATTGCAGAACGTTATAACCCTGCTTTGATTCAAGAATGAATGCAATCTTTTTCATTTCTTCTTCAAATCGCATACTTCCGCATATCGTTACCATTTTCATTGTTTGCCTCTTTTTGATATATAATTGTATGCATATATTCTACCATAACCGACTTTATATTGCAAACGGCAGTTTGATTACTAACTGTATTATTATACGCTCTTGAAAAAGCAGCAAGGAGGGTATCTTCTTCGGAAAGACAAGTATGTCTTGTCCGTCTCTACTTTTTAGATAGCGGGAAAGCAGTATTTGCACATTCACAGAATAATTATACGAATTGTATTAAATTGCATTCATCCGTTCAGTTTTTTTCGGATGGGGTAATGGTTGTTTTGAAGATTTCTATCGTCTACAAACGGGAATTGCAAAAAGCCGAGTCCCGAAACCCTTGAAAACGCTCACTTTTAAAATTGTAAAAATCGGTAAAAACGCCCAAAAACGCTTCATTGACTTTTTGCGGATATTTTCCTTAATAATGAACAACTCTGCCAAAATCGCGTTACAGTTCTGAAAACGGGCTTTTAATAGTTCTGTATAAAGATTTTGTATATGGGGTATAAAAAATGCAGAGCCGCCGCCCTGCTTTCAAAGGGCGGTTTTGGTTTTACTATGATTGGCAATCGTCACTATCTTGAATTATAATGTAAAAGAGTTATAATAATTATAGTAGTTTTTTTACAGCATCGTTAAAAAAACTCTTGACTGTAAAGTTACTTTATACCTTATAATGCACCAAGAGGTGATAAAAATGAAAGTAAACGAACTGGAAAAGTTACTCGGCATCAGCCGTGCAAATATTCGTTTTTATGAAAGCGAGGGATTTATAAAACCTCATCGCGGTGAAAACGGGTACCGAAATTATAGTGATGAAGATATTGCGATTTTAAAAAAGGTTATTGTTTTTAGAAAGCTCGGACTATCTATTGCACAGATTAAGGATGTTTTCGGAGGTAGCATTTCACTTACTGAAGCAGTTATCCAATCTATTGAAAACCTGGAGAGCAACATTGCAACGCAAAATATCGCCATTGCAATTTGTGAAGAAATTAAAACAAATAATGTAAGTAACGAAGATTTTGATACAGATACCTATCTGAATAAAATAAGTAATTATGAGTCTGAAGGAGAAGAATTCATTGATATTGCCGGCATTGACATTTCTCCATATAAAAAGCAAAAGGGTATTCGGATATTAATCGTCATACTGATTATACTTTTCTTCTTTGGAATTGCCTATTCTTTTATAGCAAACAACGCATTTATTTTAAACGATAATGAAAACTATAAATTAAAGCTTCCTGAAATAAATACGGCAGATACGATAGATACCGTTAAAGCTGATGCTGCTAATGACAGAATTTATGTTTTCTATGATGAAGCCGGATGCATTAATACATATAACTTTGAAGGCGAATTCGTTTGGGCTGTATCTGTTCCTTATATAAAAGACAGAGATATGTGTTATTTCTATCTGAAAAATAATGAAATTATATTTGATAATCGCGGAACCGTATTTAAGTATAATGCTATAAACGGCGATTTCATAGGGAAAGACTATGCGGAAGACTTAGGCTTATATAAGGAAAAAGATAATTATGATTTGTATCATAAGCAGGACATAGAAAATGACCGCAAATACGGTGTGGCTTTTGATATTTATAACGTATATTTTGTTGACCAATCCGGAAATATTATTAAATATATTGTTTCAAAACCGATGGTTACCGTTATAAAAAGTACGACTTTTGGATTTATCATTAGTTTATTAAGTGGGCTTGCATTGGCGGTAATTGCATATTTGAGCAGATTAAAAGGATTAAAAAACATAAAAGTTATCGAAGATGAAGTTGGTAAGCGTGCTAAACGGTTTAAGCTGGTGTTACTGATTGTTTCTGCAGTGTATATTCTTATTGCTGTCTTAAATATTTTGTTCTCTATATTTGGCTTGCCAAGCATAGCAATAAGTATATTTCCTGCTGCATTTTCTTTTATTATTTTGCTAATAACAAATAGTGTCATAAAAACAAAAATGAATAAGTCAGAGTTAAAGATTACCGGAACGGCTATGCATTATTGTGTCATTAGTTTCACCTTATTGTTTATATCAGTTTTGATTTATATAATATTTTTTCAATAAATTTTGAAAAAACTCTTGACTGTAAAGTTGCTTTATAGTGTATATTGCGTTTGAAAGGAGGAAAAATCGCCTTTCAGGCGCAATTATTTTTTCAATGTATTAATTTTATCATATGGAGGTAATCATTATGAAAAAGTTTATGTGCATACTGTTATCCGTTTTAATGATAATTTCAACAAGTATTATCAGCACCTCGGCGTATGCTGCGACACCAATAACGAGCAAAATATCAATAAGCAGTAAGAAGAACACCAAAAGTTTTCACTTTATTCATGTTATGCGAATTGTCGAACGCAAGGCAGCAACTTGCGGTAGCAATGGTTATATAAAATATAAGTGTTATAAGTGTAACCGTACAGCAAAAACTATAATTAAAGCAAAGCCGCACACAATTGTTATTGATAAAGCGGTTCCGGCTACCTGTACTGAATACGGTTTGACTGAAGGCAGTCATTGTTCTGTTTGCGGAAGAATAATTAAATCGCAAAAGCAAATATCGCCGCTTGGACACATAGAAGTTATTGATGAAAGTGTGCCGAGAACTTGTGTTGAAAATGGATTAACAGAAGGTTCTCACTGTTCACGCTGTGGTGAAATATTAGTAGAACAAAAGGAAATCAAAGCAAGAGGAGAACATGGTCTTTCATATATCGAGGTCATATCTCCGGCAACGCCGGAAAGAGATGGCAAATATTTACGGCTTTGTTGTAACTGCGATACGGTGTTAAGTGATGAGATAAGTTATTCCCCTTCAAAAATAGCGCTGTATGAAACAAGCGGCTCATCACAGATATATAAGAAAAACTACACATATACAGGCAACCCCATTGAACCAAATGTAAAGGTTTATGATTCTAAAGGACAAAAAATTCACGACTGTACTTATACAGTTGCTTATTACAACAACATAAATCCGGGCACAGCCAAAGTTATTATTGATTTTAATGAAGATGATGACGGTATATATGAAGGGACTATGGAAGCAGAGTTCACCATTGTAAAATAGTATACAATATAGGTTGCAAATAATTAACGCCCTCGGCAAACCGAGGGCGTTAATTATCCTTGTATTTCAATCATTATTTTCATCGTCGGGGAGTATCACTTCTAGTTGTATTTGAAGTTGCCTGTCCACTTGCCGCAGGGGCACGACCACGCTTCATATCCGCAAGGACATTTTTCTGTGTATTCTTCCCAAGTGATTTCACCGCTTTCTTCTTTGTCCGCCCAGTATTTCATTACCTTGTCCACGTGTTTTCTAAGGGCCTTTTTGGATTTAAACCATTTGCCCATATTGCCTTTCGGCATATAGTGCTTGTGCTTGTGTTTTTTCTTCTTTTTCTTTTTATTCTTGTGGGAAGAAGATTTCGCTTTTGCGCTTGCAGAAACTGTTGTCGGAGTTTTTGCTGATACGGTTAACAATTCCGTATTTACACCCGCCGTAAGCATTACTATTATCGCCATAATAATTGATATGTACTTTTTCATAAGTTACCTCCTGTTTTCATTCAATCCGTTTGCGAAGGTATCAATGCTTATATCCGTATGCAGTTTATCCCATCTTTCAGCGTACCGCCTGAACAGTTTTCTGTGTTCACGGTCAAGCTGCGAAGCAATTTCTGTTTCAAGCACTTTCAGCTCTCTGCATAACAATACCTTCTCATCAAGGTTGCTGAATTTGTATTCTTTCTGATACTTCGGATTCAGTATGTTATCAATAATCGTTTCCGGCATATCACCACCTCCTTGCAACAAACACTAATATCACAGAAGGAGTCCAAAGTCCAGATAAACTTTTTTGAAGACTTTTATATTGTTTGTATATTAGTTTTTGTACAGGGGGTGGCACAATATTTTTTCGTTGCGCGCCGTTTTTGTACTGTTTTTTGGACAGTAAAAATAAACTTTTGTAAAAGACTTGTAATTGACTTTTTTAAGAGTTACTATGCAAACGGAGGTGAATACTATGGCAAAAGCAAAGAAGCCGAAGAACCATTACGGTCAGGGCAGTGTATTCTATCTTGAGGGCAAAAAGAAGTGGATGGGTCAGCTTGACCTCGGCAAAGACGAAAACGGTAAACGTATTCGTAAGACTGTTCTCGGTGATACTCCCGAAGAGGTTGAGGAGAAAATGCAAAAACTGCGTTATGATATATACTCCGGAAAGTTCGTTGACGCAACCACTGTTACCTTTGAGCAACTCATGATGCAGATGCTGAATGAAAAACGGGCTATGAACGAGATTCAGGACCAGACCTATTTCCGTCATCTTGATACGCTTAAGCATTGCCGCGCCATCAGCGACATTCCGATACAGAAAGTTGACAGCACTATGCTCAAAGAGCTTATGCTGTCAAAGGTTGATTATTCGCAGTCATATATCCGCAAAATCCATATGATGCTTAACCAGGGGTTTGCAGAAGCCGTTAGGCGTAAAATCATTGTTGAGAATCCGATGCTTGATGTTCGCCGCCCGAAGTCATCAAAGAAACCGAAGAAGATACGTGCTATGACTATGGAGGAGCAAAAGGCGTTTATGGAGGTAATAAAAACAGAACGTGTGCTTTATAAAGAGCAAATGCTGATATCTATGTTTACCGGAATGCGTATGGGAGAAATAAACGCTCTGTCGGTTAAAGATATAAACACGAACTTCAATTTTATTAATATTGATAAGACTATCGCAAAGGGAGAGCATAACGAGCCACTCCTGAATAGTTCGCCTAAAACAGAAAAGGGCAACAGGCAGGTTCCGATAAATTCTATGGTAAAGCCTGTAATTGACAGGGTGCTGAAAACCTATGTTCCTACGAAGGACGGTATGCTGTTTCATTCATCTGCGGGTAAGCTGATACCTACGACTCTAGTCAATGCTGAATTCAAGCGTATTTTAAAGGTATATAATATAAAGGACGAATCCGTGCGCGGCGACTTAACGCTGCACAGCCTGAGGCATACCTACGCTACCCGTTGTATTGAGTCGGGTATGCCGCCGAAGGTATTGCAGAATCTGTTAGGGCATACGGATATTAAGGTTACGCTTGATACCTACTCAGACGTCTTTGATAACTTCCAGAACGAGAACGTTGCGAAGGTTGACGAGTACTTAAGTAGTGCGGGTTTAGCGTTAAATGCTTAAAAGTGGCTGAACGTCAACCACTTGCCAACCAACAACCGCACAAACCGCCTAAACACGCGATAAAATTGTTTATTAGACCGTACACTCCGACCAAATAAAGCAGGTTTTTAACCTGCTTTATTTTTATGCAAATCGCTCTAAAACGGCCTAAACAGGCACTAAACAGATTTTGCAGAATTCTCAATGGCTGACTTGGGTTGCCATTAGTTGACTTGAGTTTACCTGAACGTCACCCACTTGCCAACCGTTTTGCAAACAAAATTTCTCATCGCTTTTGCATGAATTCTATCGTGCCAAATAAATCTGCGAAGCATTTTTCTCAGTGTCCATTGTTCATTATAACTTCCATCGTATACTTTGTTTTCAAGAAAGCCATGTGTTTGTTCTAATGTTTTAAATGCTCTTGCTCTGCAATCATATATATCACCTTCGTTATCTGCTTCAATACATATCTCACCGAAATAATAATCATTGACATTTTTTGTGTGATCATACATTTCATTTGCTGTTCTTGGAACCGTACCATAGAAAGTTTTTCTGTTTGGTAGGTTCGAGTAATCTTTACCGGGGATAGAATTATAAAGTTCAAGAAAGTCAAGTGCAGATTTTAAACAGAGTGCCTTAAGCATCTCGTATTCTTGCATTGTTAGTGGTTTCTTTTCGCTTTCAAATATAACATCACTATCAGCATCACATACATCCAATTTGCAATTATAATCCTTAATTATTTTTATCTCAAGATCTTCCGGGTGCGTTATGTTAGCCCATTTACAATAGTCAATTATTTCTTCCTTTACAAAGTATAACCGCCCTGCTTTCGCAGAGCGGTTTTGCATTTATAATCTTAATTCATCTTCTTTGCGTTGCTTGCGGGAATGGATGGAGAGCGGAATTGCGCAGCCGATGCCACCGCCAACAGCTGCACCGCCGAGAAGAAAGAGCCACCACTGCGGATTCTTTTTTTCTTCCTCCTCATCCTCATCGGTTTTAACTTCCACTTTCTTTTCAATCACTGTTGCTACGTCAACCGTCTTGGTATATTCCTCGCCGAACTCGTCCTCGTAGGAGATGGTTATTGTTCCTTTTGTTTCGCCGAGGGTGTTCGTTGCACGGAGGTTGGCGCTGCCTGCGCCACTTTCGCCCGCTTCAATCTCGCCAACGAATGTCGTGCCGCCGCTTTCCAGATTAGGAATATCAAAATCCATTTTGAGGTTGCGGATTTTGCACTTGCCCGTATTCATAAAGCTCATGTCGAGCGTAACCGTATCGCCTTCAACCACCTTTGCAGGCAGCTGCACGCCGCTGTAATCCAGCCCCGTTTTCTGCTTCACGTTCAGCCGCAGAACGTCGGAGCCGCTGTATGCGGTATAATATTTATCCTCGTATTCGCTGCTGATTGTCACGGCGTGCTCGCCGATAGCGGCGGTGCTCGCTGCGGTCAGTTTTACCGTCCAGGTGTAACTTGAGCCTGCATAAATGCGTTCCACATACTGCGTGCCTGTGCCGACAGGCTTAATGTCACCGCTTTCCTCGGTAATTGAAAGTTTAATGTTACGGAGCGCTTTCGTGCCGCTATAATTTTTCAGCGTAACTTTCAGTTCGCTCTCTTTACCGGGTTTCAGACTTTTGGTATCAAGTGAATAATCGGTTACCATCAAGCGCGGTTGCGAAGCGTCAATATTTTCTTCCTTCGGCTCATCCTCCGCAAAGGCAGTCAGTCCAAACGCAAAGCAGAAGATAAGAGCAAGTAAAAATGTAATTATCTTTTTCATATTAAAGCTCCCTAATATTTTCTACAATGCTGTTTTTCATTTCCTTACAGATTTTTGACCAAAGACTAAATGAACATATTGCAAACAATAAAACAACTAATATCACCGTGGGCAACGGATTGAAAATAAACTCGAAACTTGGAGTCCAGTCCAAAACGTGCATATTTGAAAAATGTTGTTTGCAGTATAAACCAATAAAGGCTAGTACAAAACCGATGAAGCCTATTCCTGTTCCCCAACCGAACATAGAAAGCAGTTGTTTAATATAGCAGCTTACAAGTTCTTTTTCGGAAGCGCCAACTGCGCGTAGCGTTCCAAGCTGTCGTTTATTATCACGAATTCCTGAAGACAAGGCATTATTAATAATGCTTCCGCAAATCGTAAATAACAAGATGATAACGGCGTACATAACAATCATCAGCTTGTTCATCGTTTCACGCTGTTCTTTATTAAATTCGTAGTTTGAAGAATAATATGCGTGCGGCACGGTTTGAGCGCCGGCTTTAATTGTTTCCATTACTTCACTGTTGATTTCTTCCGTACATTTTCCGTCAAGCCAAAAATAGATTTCTTTATATTTCTGACCCTCAATAAAATGATTTAAGCCGGTGTTTGTTGTAAGGAAACCGAAACTGCTTCCGAAAAAATTGAAATAGCCGTGAGTACTGCTATCGATTTCATTAATGATTGCGCCTATCTTCACTTTATAATTCTTTTTAGATATATCTACATTGCTGAATTCGAACTCACTTTTTTCATAGTCATAATTATCGTCAGTCTTATCCGCCGTTAAAATGCTTAATTCGATTTCATCTCCTGCATGATAAGGACACTCTACTGAAGCAATTATTTTTGCGTTATTTTTCTTTGCATATTCTTCAGTTGCAACATGCGTAAATGTCTGAATGCCTCCGCCTCGACTTCCGTAATTTTCTGTAAACTCGGCAAGCACTAAATTCTTCGGTGCAATCAGGATGATTTCCTGACCTGCGTTGAGCTTGTCAACATTGATTTCACCGTCATAAGCGCTTTGCATTTTTACATATTCATTGTCAAGACTTGAAAGACGCATACGGCAATAATCACCGATACCGACCTTTTTTTGAAGTCCGAGATGTTCGTCACTTATCTTTGAAAACAATAAATCCTGATAGTTATCCGCTGTAACAGTTTTTTCATACGTATCGTTACTGTATATTTCGTCAGCTGTGCAGGAGGCAAATTGAATATATTCGTTATATCCGTCTTTCAGATTCCAAATAGCATTTGCCCATTTCTGCCCGCAGGATTTTGCAATATGTTGATTGCCGTCCACAGACTGTCTGACACTTTCGGAAAAGCCTACGTTTTCACTTTTATAATTAATACCGTAATATAGAGTTTCCTGAGTAAGTACCATTTCATAGTCAGAGTCCAGCTTATGTTCCTCGTTTTTTGCGTAGGTAATATAGGAAACCATAAAGCAAGAACCGATAATAGAAATGACTAAAAACACGCTGACAACAATTTGCCGTGTTTTGCTGAACACAAGGCTTCGTTTAGCAATGAGAGACGGAACCGCAAACTCTTTCTTTGATTTAATATGCTTGGATTTCATTTTTCTGCCGCTGTCAATATTGCGTATCGCTTGCATAGGCGTTACTCTTGATGCGCTTTTAAGCGGAATATAGGAAGCAATTATGATAACCAACACGCTGAACAATGCACAAATCAATAACACCCCGATATTCTGATTAGCAACATAATCATCTCCCATTAGTTTCAGGATAGACCTTGCTGCAAAATAAGAAATCAACAATGAAACGGGAACGCATACCAAACTGATAATAAAGGTCTCCCGCCCAAATATTTTTATTATTTGGCGCTTTGTAGCACCGACTGCGCGGAGCATACCTATCTGCTTCTTACGCTGCGACAGGTTTGAACTAAACGAGTTAATCACGGCAAGACAGGAAGCAAGAGCGAGTACAAAAGCAATAATTCCGTAAAATGCAACGGCAAGCATCTGATCCCATCCTATGCTGTAATTCATTAAGTTCCTTTGACCGATACTTATAAGCTCACCGTAATCTATTTTTCTTGATGTGTAAAAGTCATCCAGTGCAGAATTGTTTTTCAGAAATCCATATCGGCACAAATTCTCTTTACCGCCGACTGCGGTTTGAGTACCTTTGCACACAAACGCAGACGGGATTGTTTGGCTATACTCCATTTCGTTGATATTGGCAACTTTGTTGCGCAATATACCCGTAAGTGTATATGTTTTTTTATTTATATCTGCCGCAGGTTCCTCGCCCATCATTTCGGCATAATCAAGCGTTATTTTGTCGCCGACTTTTGCATTAATACCAAGACGGACAAGCGTAGTGCTTTCAATGGCAATCTCGCCTTCTTTTGCAGGATATGCGCCTTCCAGCAATACGGGGTTAGCAAGCTCCATTCCTTTATCGTCGAGCCATGCAATATAGGCACCGTTATTTTCATTTTCTCCGCTACCTGAGGCATAACCTACGATGTGTGCCGTCCCGTATTCTTTACTGATAGCACCGGAAGATATTAAGTCGTTTAGTTTGTCATCTTCCATATTCATCATGATTAAGTCCGCTTTGCCATAATCAAGATCTTTAATATTCTTAAAGGTTGAGTAGGCACTAAAAGCAAAATAGATGATACTTGACGAAAACACCATTGCAAGAATGATGCCGATTATCATTATTGTATATTGCTTGCGGCGGTGTTTGAGGTTGCCGAGCGCAAGACGGTTTACTGTGAGGTTTTTCATTACTTGCTCACCGCCTTTTGCGGAGCGTCGAGGGCGCCGCTCCCTACAGGCGACTTGGTGTCGCGTACAATGCATCCGTCTTCAAGCGTAAGCACTCTGTCCGCCTGCTCCGCTACGTGTAAATCGTGGGTAACGAGTATCAGCGTAACGCCGAGTTCACGGGCAGCATATTTGAGAAGGGAAAGCACCTCTCGTCCGCTTTTGCCGTCAAGGTTACCCGTCGGCTCATCTGCAAAAAGTATTGACGGTTTATTCGCAAGCGCTCTTGCAATCGCAATTCTCTGTTGCTGACCGCCCGAAAGTGCGGAGGGCAGATGCTCCAGCCTGTCCTCAATGCCGAGGATTTTAATAATCTTGTTCAGATATTCCTCGTCAGGCTTTTTCTTATCCAGCATAATCGGGAGGAGGATGTTTTCATATCCCGTCAGCTCGTTGACAAGGTTATACGCCTGAAAAACAAATCCGAAACGTCTGCGCCTTAAGATAGATAACTGATTGTCGTTATAATCGCTAAGCTTCTTTTCGCCGTAGGTTACAAAGCCGCTTGTCGGGTTTTCAAGGCTTGACAGCACGTGCAAAAAGGTTGATTTACCGGAGCCCGAAGGACCTGTAATCGCACAGAATTCTCCCTGCTCGAAAGCTATGGTAACATCGTCAACGGCTTTAACAATATTCTCGCCGCTGATATATTCCTTTGTTAAGTTTGTACATTCGATAATGTTCATAACATACTCCTTTTAGGGATGATTTTTACGTAGGGACAACCACAAGTCGTCCGCGGACGAGCAATGCTCGCCCCTACAATCGTAATCATATCGTGTCAACCTTAAGTTTAAGTGACTTTTATCTTAAGAAATCGTAAGGTTTGCTCAAAAATTCAGTTGTTCGGAAATTCCGAACAGTTATATTATTCCGCAAAAAGGCAGGCTGTCTCAATGTGAGACAGCCTGTTAAAATAAGTCGCTATGTGTTCCGGTACGATAAAGGGTAAGTATCAGTTGACTTTCGGTTATTTTATAAACCAAAAGCCAGTCAGGTTCAATATGACACTCCTGATAGCCGGAATAAATACCAGAAAGATTGTGATTAAAGTATTTTGTCGGTAACTGTTCACCATTTGCAAGTATTGCGATAGCGTCTTTTAATAACTGCATATCACAACCGCGTTTTTTTGCCAACTTGTAATCCCGCTTGAATTGCGAGGTTCTTTGAATTTTGTATTTCATCAGGAATCAAGCTCCTCAAACAGCTCGTCAACGCTGGTAAATCTTTTTGCCTTCGTGTCCTTTAACATTCTTTCGCCTTCCTCAAACGCCGCAATCGTCGTAGCGTTAGGAACATCAGTGGCAACGACAAAAGGAATAGAGTGTGTGCGAATTGCCTGTCTTAAAAAGATATTAACCGCAGTTGTCATATCCATACCAAGTTCGGAAAAGAGCTGCTGTGCCTGACTTTTTACTTCTGCATCCATGCGAATGTTCATACTTGTATTAGCCATATCATCATATCCTTTCTTTGAGTTCACTTATATTATATGCAAAAATATGCCTGCTGTCAATACATTAGGCATATTTTGTGTAGAAATATTTGGAAATTTATATCGCTATTGCTCCGTCAATATGCGGGAAGCACATAATCATATTCAGTCCTTCGCCCGTATTTTCAGCTGTAATTGTGCCGTGGTGCTTTTCGACTATCGCTTTTGTTATCGCAAGACCGATGCCTACGCTGTTCGGGTTAGCATTTTCTGTTCTGTGAAAACGCTGAAACAGCTTTGACAGTTCATCCTCGGGAACGCCTCCGCCGTTATCCTTAATGCTGACGGTGGTTGACTGCTCGCTGCCTTCAATCGTAATTTCAATTTTACCGTTGTCGTCGGTATGCTCGCTTGCATTTTTAATCACGTTGCCGAGCGCCTCGCTGAGCCACGCTTTATCCAGACGGAAATGGCTTTCACCCGTCACAATATACTGCTTGTTCGGAAACAAGGGTCTGAACTCGCTGACTACCTCGTCGGCAACCTCTTTAATATCGCAGAATCCAAAGTCCATCACGTAGGAATCGCTCTTGATTTTCTCAAGGCGAAGGAGCTTATAAATAAGATTTTCCATTTTATCTATGAGCTGTAGTTCTTTTTCCGTATGCTCGTTCGGGCTTTCGCCATACTCCATTTCAACGTAAAGGCGCATTGCCGCAAGCGGCGTTTTGAGCTGATGGGAAATATCGGAAATGAATTCCGAATTCTTTTTGCTCTCCCTAGCCGTGCTGCTTTTTTCAAGGCGAAGCCGATTTTCCAAATCCGCCACCGCATTGTGCAGGCGTGAAAAATGATTGTCCGCCGTGCTGTATTCCGTGAGTTTTTCGTTTTCTATGGCAGCGGATAATCTATCAATATCCTTATGGATTTTGCGGTTATTGATAAGCAAAATCACGCTGATCATCAGTAGCACTGCGCTTACAATGAGCATTATCAGGAAGGAAGTATTCATACTTTGTCCTCCCATCTGTAACCAACGCCACGTACGGTTTTGATATGCTCTGCGCCGACTTTTTCACGCAGACGGCTGATATGCACGGACAGGGTATTGTTGTCAATGAAGTTGCCCGCGTCATCCCAGATATTCTGCAGAAGAATATTTCTTGTGACTATAATGCCGTTATTGCGGATAAGGGTGGACAAAATCTGAAATTCGGTGGGGGTTACGAATATAACCTCGCCGTCCTTCTTAACGGTCATTGTGTTAATATCAATCGCCAGACTGCCGGTGTTATACACGCTGTTTGTGTTTCTGCGAAGGAGCGCACGCACACGGGAGAGAAGTTCCAGAAGTTTGAACGGCTTGGTCACATAATCGTCCGCACCTGCATCCAGTCCGCGCACTACCTGAATTTCATCATCGCACGCAGTAAGGAATAATATCGGGATATTGTTACCACCGGCGCGCACCTCAGCGCAGAAAGAAAAGCCGTCACCATCGGGCAGCATAACGTCAAGTATAAGAAGGTTATAGCCTCTTGCAACAAGTGCCGCCATTGCATCTGCAATGCACGGCACAGCGTCAACGGCGTAGCCTTCCTTTTCAAGCATTTCCCGCAGTCCGTCACGGATAAATGCATCATCTTCAACTAATATAATATTGCTCATTTTATCACCGCTGATATTTTAACATATTAAAATTGCGGTATCAAGAAAAGTCACACAAACCTTACGAAATCTTAAGATTTTCTTTTCTTGATTACTATTTGTATTTTTATACTCTATTGTAAAAGTAGTTTTGAGGGATCTTCTTCGTAAAGACAAGTATGTCTTGTTCTGTATCCGTTTTTTAGACAGCGGTTTTTCAGCGAATATTACAATTCAAAATACTTATACGATTTGTATTAAAGCACTTTCGTCCGTTTAGTTTTTCTCGGATGGGGTAACGGTTGTTTTGAAGATTTCTATCGTCTACAAACGGGATTTGCAAAAGGCCGAGTCCTAAAACTTTTGAAAATACTCACTTTTAAATTTTCAAAAATCCACAAAAACGCCTTTGTAATAGTTCTGTGTAAAGTTTACGGGTAGTGAAAAAGCAACGACCTCGGTAAGCCGAGGGCATAAATTATCCTTGTATTTCAATCATTATCTTCATCGCCATGGAGAAGAGTGAATTAGAAATTATCTATTGACTTTTACAAATATACGATGTATTATATGTGTAGCGTAATTAATTATATTACATATATTAAAAAGGTGATTAGATGTCTGTTAATTATAAGAAGCTTTGTGAAGAATTATTTGGTACAACCGATGTGGATGAATTAAAAGCTATTTCTGATTCTGTTAAAGTTAAGAACAACCGCGGAGCAGGGAGAAAAAGAAAATTCTCAGACGAACAGATTTCTCAAATGCTTGAAATGCAGGCTAAAAACATTTCTCAAGCGGAAATCGCAAAGCATTTTGGAACATCACGACAGACAGTTGTACGTTACCTGCACGAAAACCTTGAAGAAGATTATAATATGCAAATCGATTATATGTACAGAACCTCTGTTTGCACTACGATTTTTGTCGATTTTAAAAGTGAAAAAATAAAGATAATCAATAAAACAGATGATATTATTCATCGTGCCTTTGGAATCAAGGATAACCCGTCATGGGATGATTTTATGATATTCTTAAAAGACAGATGTTTTCCTGAGTCAAGGGGCGACAAAAAAACATTGCTCAAAGTTTTAGGTGTTGATAGTTACGATCCACTTCAGATAGTAGAGAAAACAAAAGGCAAAACCTATGAAGATAAACAATGGATGAAGTTCAAATACAGGAGGAAGGTTGAAATATAAGAAATAGCCTCAAAAACCGGCAAAAAGCAAAAAAGCGTACAAAAACAAAGCCCAGCTACTGAGCCGTTTTTGAACGCTATTCCGCCCGCTGGAATCGAACAGGCCAAGGCTTCTGCCACAACACCTGCACGTTAACAAGCAGATCGGCGGTTAATCCGCAAGCAAACGCCGGGAAGGTTCTGTTCTTATAACAAGAATACAAGGCTGTGCTCCCAAAGTCAAGACATTTTGATGCCTTTTTGTGCCTTGGAGCGCAGCGGAAAGGTATGGTCATAATTATGGAACAAATTAAACTCTCTGAAAACGATATACTCGAAAGCGCCGGACGTTCATCAAAGGGTAACCAGCCGAAGTGGTTTTTTGATGGCAAGTATTACAAAGCCGATCATATGGGATATGAAGGACTTGCAGAAATAGTTGTCTCAAAATTGCTTGCAAAAACGAATATTACTAATTTTGTAAAATACTATCCTGTAAAAATCGAATTTGGATATAATAAACGAAATGGTTGCTATAGTTATAACTTTTTAAAAAGCGGTGAGGAGCTGATTCCTCTTGAGCGTCTCCACAGAAGCTTTGAAGGTATCGGTTTGAGCCAAAAGATTAGAAATTTTGACATCTCAAAAGACAGAATAAAATATACTGTTGACTTTGTTGAAAGAACGACTGGACTCAAAGAATTTGGCAAATATCTTACTGCAATGCTTGAAATTGATGCACTGTTTCTTAACGAGGATAGGCACACTAATAATATTGCAATTATCAGAAATCCGCAGACAAATGAATTCAGTTTGTGCCCGTATTTTGATCAAGGTCTGTCACTGCTTTCCGATCTTGACGGATTTTGGCTTGATGGTGATACCGATAAACATATTTTGCGTGTTTCAGCAAAGCCATTTGGAACATTCAAATCTCAAGTATCTGATGCACGCGATTTGTATGGGAATCAATTAATTATTAAATTTAACATTGATGATGTTGATGTAATACTTAAAGAGATGAAAGAATACTACAACGATGATATTATTAATCGCGTACATTACGTCATGAAGAAACAGTTTGAGAAATACAGTAAATAAACTGTTTTCTGTTCTGAAAGCACCTTTTTATAGTTCTATGAAAAGAATCTGAACAGGGGGTGGCTCATTTTCATGAGCCACCCCCTTGTTTCTGATTTTACCTATTATGTATTTCTGCGATCTTCATTCCTGAGGCGAAGGTATACACGTCGTTTATATCGAACTGTGATCCGCTTATTTTATCAAGCACACTTGATAAGACTATATTGTATTAAAAGTTCCGATTTCGGCAATGTTGTTTTGCTAATGCGATAAATATTCCGATTTCGGAATATTTATTTGACTTTACTGTGATAATATATTACAATCAAATCGCAAATAATACTTATGTATTGGAGGCGGTTGAATGATACAACGAAAAGAATATTTAGAGCAACTTATTAATTGGAAAGATGAACCGGTGATAAAAGTTGTTACCGGTATTCGCAGATGCGGTAAATCTACACTTCTTGAAATGTTTCAAAACTATTTGAAATCTTTGGGTGTATCGGATGATCAGATAGTATCAATCAATTTTGAGGAGTTGGAATATGATTCGCTTTTAGATTACAAGTCCTTATACGAATACATCAAAGAGAGACTGCATAAAACAAAGAAAACCTATGTTTTTCTTGATGAAATACAGCAGGTTGAGGATTTTCAAAAAGTTGTAGATAGCCTTTATGTAAAGAAAAATGTTGATGTTTATATCACGGGTTCAAATGCATATCTGCTTTCAGGTGAACTTGCAACACTAATATCCGGCAGATATGTCGAAATAAATATGTTGCCCTTATCATTTCGAGAGTTCTGTGAAGTAAATGATAGAGAAGACAAAGATAATCTTTTTGCTGAGTATATGACAACAGGCGGCATGCCTTATGTGGCAACACTAAACAAGCAAACGGATATGGTCGATACCTATCTCGAAGGTATTTATAATACGATCATCATTAAAGATATAGAGGAACGCCAAAAGCGCAAGGAAAAAGATCCGAATAAACGAAGGATTACCGACATAGCTCTTTTGAAGAATATTTCTAAATTCCTTGCAAATTCTATTGGCAATCCCGTTTCCGTAAAGAGCATAGCGGATTATATTGTTTCAAGCGGAAGAAAAGTATCTCAAAACACGGTCGATGATTATGTTCAGGCGTTGGTTGAACCATATATATTCTATCCTGTTGATCGATATGATGTCCTTGGGAAGCAGTTGTTGAAGCAAAAGCAAAAGCTTTACATTGTTGATTTAGGCCTTCAGAGGCATCTGTTGGCAAGGCAAAAATATGACCTGAGCTTCTCTCTTGAAAATATAATATTTTTTGAGCTTAAACGAAGAGGCTACAGTATTAACATCGGAAAAGCCGGCACGAAAGAAATAGATTTTGTTGCAAGGAAAAATGATGATGTTCATTATTATCAGGTTACGGCATCGATGGTTGAAGAATCAACATTTGAGAGAGAAATATCACCGCTAAAAAGTATTAATGATAATTATCCTAAGACTATATTAACATTGGATCGATTTACGCTTGGAAATTATGAAGGAATAGAAGTAGTTAATGCGATAGATTGGCTATTAGAAGGATAAAAACTTACCCCGAGAAAATTGATTTCTCGGGGTCATTAAGTGTAAATGGATTAATTGCTCACGGCATTTTCATCTTTATAATTCTTGGTTTTTTAATGCCTCGCCCTTCGGTATTTTGCTTAGTTTCAGCATCATTCCGGCAGCTACAACCGCATAGCAAGCAATACCCATTATAATCGTCTTTATATAACAGGAATTGTCAACAACATATGGAATATAGCCTGACATTTCTGTATACATGTATGAATGGAATGCCCAGCGAAGAGCTAAATCAATAAGTGGAACGGAAAGAATGAGAGATGCGATTACAACAAGCGAAGTTATGAGCAGATACAGCTTACTGATTTCAATATTTGTGAATCCGAGTATCTTTGTAAGTGCAATTGATCTAGTATTTTTCTCAATAACTTGCTTTGTGAGTATATACATAAGGAGCAGGAACAAAACAACTCCCAGTCCTGCAAAAGCAGCCATCATTTCACCCATTGAATTGCCCAACTGAGTTGCTATTTTTGCAAGATCCTCTTCCGTTATAACGGCAGCGATGTCATCCGGATCGATGTCATCCAGCTTTTCATGGCTGAAGTATCCTGTGAAGTAGTCATCATCTTCATCAAAGGTTTCCAAATACTCTGCCTTGTTCATAAATATTGAAAGAGCTGCATCATAAGTATATTCTCCGCCCACAACAAATGTATATGTCTTTGTTCCATACGGCTCTTTAAGGCTGATTTTGTCACCTTCTGATAATCCGAACTTATCAGCATAGCCGTTAGATAGAAGAACAGTTCCTTCTGGAATGTCGGATTTTATGTATTTGCTGTTCTCAGATATACCATAGATGCCTATATCGTCCAACACATACTTTTCATCGGTTGTATTTAGTGTCGTTATGCAATATTTTTCAGCATCCTTGTTTTCGGTTTCGACCTGATCCATAAGTATGTATTGATATTCTGCAATTTTGGTTTTTTGAACAAGTTCAGTGTAGTCATCAAGCAGTGGTCCGAACATAGAGCCGAACACAGCCAGGATAGCAGCTGCAAAAATACCAATGAATAATACAAAATATGACGGTATATTTTGAAAAAATATTCTAGTCCTGAATCTGCCGAAGAAAGGCAGCTTAGATGACAGATGTACGAGTTTCTTTTTACCTTTTTTCTTGAGTTCTCCGCGCAGGAAATTAAGCGGACGTATTTTCAGCTTTCTGCTTATAACCAATAAAACAATTACAAAGACTATTGCCAGAGGAATAAGCGTAGTAAGCCAAAATGCTCTTGAAGTCCAGTAGAGTTCAAAAGGTGCTATAGAGTAATTTTTAAAGTAGACTTTCTTAAAGACTGAAGGGAAGACAAAATATCCAAATATATTTCCTATCAATGCGCCAACAAGTGTTATTATCATTGGCAATACCATATAGTGGCGTGTTAATTCCCCTCTTGTATATCCTGAAGCACGTAATGTACCGATTACACCTGCTTCTTTGGAAATTGTATTAGATGTTGTAACAGCATACATAAATGCAATAACTGCTATTATGATATATAGCATAAGCATTGACCCTGCTTCATCACCCGTTGCATCATCTATAACGAAATTAATAGCCTTATTAAGATATCTCGGTATATAGTCATTGACATCCACTATGGAGCTGTCATCTATTTTTGTATCCATCAAAGCCTGAAGCTTATCCAGATTCTCGCGGATCTCACTTGTATCATAAATTGCAGTTGCATCAACTTTATCAAGGATGTCATATATATTGTCAAGATTGAAATCCATCTCATTCTCATAATCTTTTTCGTTTTCAAGTTCATCGAAATCGATTACGGGAGCTTCCATATTGTCAGCATCAACATCATCAAGCATATTTTCAGCATCCTCAAATGCATTAACCATATCCTTGTATGCAGCAGTTGTTGTACCAAGTTGTCTTGCAATAAGGCCATCAACACTTGTGCCTTGCTTTTTCGCTGCTTTCTGCATCAAAGCCTTCGAAACAGAAGATGTTGACAAGCCACTGGCTTTAATGAACAACTGCATTAAATCGCTTTCGCTCTTTCCACTCATTTTCAGTGCAACAGCCAGTGTTTGATCAGAACTTATTTGACCTGACATGATCATAGTTTGAATTTGCAATTTTTCTTCATCAGTCAGTTTCAGAAGAGCAAGTGTTTTTTCAGATAGTTCTTCTTTACTTTTTCCTGATTTCGAAACAATTTCATTCATTATTTCCTCACTTGAAAGTGAAGAAATGGCATTTTTAGCTGCTCTTGTCGCAGCTCTTTCTATTTTTGCCTCAATAATATCAGATGCATCATCAAATTGCGTTTCCAAATCCTTTGCTATTTCTTTTGCATCATCATACAGGGCGTTTACCTGAGCCTGTATCTGGGCCTCATCATATTTCTTAAGTACATCCTCAAGAGAGTCTATGAGATCATCACTTCTGTTTTTTGCTTCTGTATCATCTGCATATTCAGTATTGTATACCCAGGCATAGTTATAGCTTTCATGTGCATCTGACATCTCGCTATAGCCTTCCTCACTCAAAAATGCAACTCCGAAAGTCATTGCATCAAACATCATATCAGAATTGTTTTCATAGAGGCATTCATAATCAGGGACTGCAGAAAGTCCGGTGATTGTATACTCCTTGCCTCTTATTGATATTTTATCGCCCACACCAATTTCGTTGTTGGCGGCATACATTCTGTCAATGGCTATTTCATCTGATGCCTGCGCAGCTCTTCCTTCATGAAAAGCCATAAGGTTTATTTCATCTCTGTTTTTGTAGATCCTCAGAGTATGATTCTCTTTTCCTATGTCCTCTTCCTTATAGAAAAGTTCATAAAATGTCAAATCATTTTTCTCTTCAAGTTCGCTGAGAATACCATCATCAGGCTGCTTATTAAAAGTGATATGCCCGTCTTCAACTTTGTATTTTTCAAGTCCTTCATTAAAGGTTTTGGCAACACTGTTATTTGTAACAATGAAACCGGACATAACCCCTATAAAGAAAACTAAAAAGAGGAAGATTGCAATATATTTTCCTATATCCCCTTTAAGTTCTCTGGGATATCTCTTATTAAGTGGATTTTTCATTCTTCCTTCTCCATATCACCATTCAAGTTCCGCTGCAGGAATCTTATTTTCGTTTATTATAGTCTCAACGACCTTTCCGTCTCTCAATTTATATACTTTATCTGCCATATTCTTTATGGCATCATTGTGAGTTACCATAATGACTGTGTTACCATATTTTTTGTTTATATCTTCAATTAGTTTCAAGGTTTCTTTTGATGTAGCATAGTCAAGTGCTCCCGTAGGCTCATCACAAAGCAAAATGTCGGGATTTTTTAC
Source organism: uncultured Clostridia bacterium (assembly GCA_937884995.1). GTDB lineage: Bacteria > Bacillota > Clostridia > Oscillospirales > Acutalibacteraceae > Fimenecus. The sequence goes on along the minus strand of CAKZZL010000037.1, from coordinate 148,274 downwards.
TATTGCTCTGCCTATGGAAGTTCTCTGCTGCTGACCGCCTGAAAGTTGTGACGGTATCTTGTTTCTTTGTTCATATATACCGAGTGTTTTCATCAAATCATCAACATCAAGTGAATCCTTACCGAGATAAGCACCAACTTCAATATTTTCACGAACCGTCAAGTTCGGTATGAGGTTGTATGATTGAAAGACATAGCCAAGATGCTTTCTTCTGTATTGGGTTAAACGCTTTTCATTCATTGATTTGATGGTTTCGCCGTCTACACTTACATCACCGCTGTCTGCTGTTTCTATACCTCCGATAATATTCAGCAAGGTGGATTTACCTGAACCCGAAGGACCTAAAAGCACACAGATTTCGCCTTTCTCTATTTCAAGATTAACGGCATCGAGTGCCTGTACGAAACTATCATCTTGTCCATAATGTTTTTTAATTCCGGTAATTTCAACAAAACTCATATTTTTTTCCTCTTTACGTATATATTAATCAAAATTGTATTCTACTTTTTTGAGCTTATTAAAGTCCTTGTCACATATCTTTCATTTGTTATAATGGATTCGGCATCATCAAGTTAATCTTCAGCCGCCTTTATATCCTGAGAGATATGCTCAAGATTTTCTTTACTGACATTCAATTTTTCAATTGCTTTTTCATCATTCTCAAAAGGTTTTATTGCATACCAGCGTTGTTGTTCAGCATGCATGTCATGAAGAAGTCTTTCTTCAATATGTGCAAGCGCATGTTCTACTACACCGCTGAATGAGTGTTGAGGTACCACAGGCTCTCCGTCTGTCGCTTTTATAGCTGCATCGACAACTTCGTCAATACCTGTTCCCTTAAGCGTAGAAATCTTTAGAGCCGGACATGCAAGCTGTCTGGAAAGTTCTTCTATATCTATTTTATCTCCGTTTTGCTCGGTAATTACAGTAACTGTATCACCGACAATAAAGCCCAAATCCTCAAGGTGTTTTTTACGTCAGGCCTCCCGCCGGTCTTCTTTATAATGCCTTCGCTGCCGTCTTCGTTTACTGTAATGGGTATCATTTTTAACTCCGAATATGGTTAGCCTAGTCTAACCTATATACCTAATTTTAGGTCAGCGATGCTGACCTGACTTAGTTGTCTTATGCTAACCTCTTAAATATTTATACCACAATCGCAAAAATTTATAAATAGAAAAAGAAGTTTTTTGTATTTCTCTCTTTTCAGTAAATTTAGCTATATATTTCTCACAAAAAGCCCTAGAGCAGTTTCTTGACTTTTTGCTTTCAGGGCTGTAATTCTTACTATTTTACGTTTAACTGTTTTTTATTTTTTCTTTGATGCAATTCATCGTCTTATCTGAAATAACATGCTCTATCCTGCATGCATCCTCCGCAGCAGTTTCTTCATCAACTCCGATGTTTACAAGGAGCTCTGTAAGAATGGTATGTCTCTCATAGATTTTCTTTGCATACTCAAGGCCTGTTTGGGTAAGTTCAATATACCCCTTGCTATCAACCGTTATAAACTGGCCCTTTTTGAGTAAACCCATACCTCTGCTTACGCTGGGCTTTGAGAATCCCATTTCCGTGGCAATATCTATTGAACGGACTGCAGAACTTTTTTGGGATAAAATATATATTGTTTCGAGATACATTTCGCCTGACTCATGCATAGGTTTTCCTCCTGAAACTATCTAAGCAAATTATATTTAAAATACCACAAATATATGTTTTAGTCAAATAACTCCGGCATAGATAAAAAAGAGGTTCAAACAAACTAAAATGCTGATTTAACCGTCAGTTGCATAATATCTCTTTTCCCATCCATGTAAAGGCGGGAATAAACTTCCTTGCACTTTTTGTATTGGGCAAATTTCTTTTGTGCTTCAGCCTCATTGCAATAGACTTTCCAGCATCCCGCACATTTAGAATTTGCTCCGGCATTGCTTATAAATCCTTTAACGTCATCAAGCGGATAATCGAGAAAAAGCCCGATTTCATGGGGAAAGCCATCCATGCATAAGAGTCTTTTCCTTAAAGTATTGATAGCTTTATCCACATCAATACAGTTATATCCATAGCCTGCAAGGAATTCCGCAACTCCGTCCTTTGCAAGATCATCAGCTAACCGACTTTTTCTGCAGACATAAATCAAGGCAGTATTATTCTTCTTTTTCAGGACGATAAGTTCAATACCCTTGGAGTTAAAAATTTCATTCCATGCCTTTACGCTGCTGTCAAAGTTCTTTTCACACTCATATGAACATGAAAACATATTTGCCGTTTTTAAACATGCAAGAGTGGGAGAACAATGACGCAATAAGTATTTATCAAATGACATAATGCACAGCCCTTTGCATAATCTTAACTAGACTAAAGCCTTACCTAGATTTTTGCAGTTTTCAATTGCTTCATCATCCGGAGCATCATTTACAATGAGACCGTCTGCAACAAGTGAAATGCCTGAGGATTCGCAATCTGCCTGCCAATTTCTCATCCACTCACCGTCGCCCCAGCCATATGAGCCGAAAAGAGCAACTTTTTTATTTCCTAAAGAATCTTTGACATCGTCAAACATTGGCTGAAATTCACAGTCTTCCAGTTCTTCTGTTCCCATTGAAGGACAACCGAAAGCGAAACTGTCATAGTCGGAAATCATGCTGCTGTTAAAGTCTGATGCCGAAAAGCTGCTTACTTCTGCGCCTGCTTCTGCAGCGCCGGCAGCCACAGCCTTAGCCATCTCCTCTGTATTTCCTGTACCGCTCCAATAAACAATTGCAACTTTCATATCAGTTCACCATAGGTTAGCATACGCTAACCGCCTTTCTAAAAATATAATCGGTTTCCCGATTTAGTTTAAAAATATTCAATGGTTAATCAGTGTGGCTAACCTAAATAGAAAATTAGGAATAGGAAATAGGAGAAAGAGTAAAAAACGGCATATGCTTTTAACTCTTCAGGCAGATAATCGGTTAGCCACCGCTAACCACATACATATTAACATAGATATTTTTTCATGTCAATAGTATTTTTTGATTTTTCATATATTTATTTTCGCTTCTGGTTTATATTTACTTTACCCTGCTATCATGGTATTATTTACTCAGATATTTTTTGATGCTGTGAGGCTGTTTCCATGAAAGTAAATGTATATGATTTTGACAATACAATATATGATGGTGAAACACTCGTCGACTATATATTGTATTATGTCAGACACGATCCGAAAATATGGAAATATATTCCAAAACTTCTGCTTATCGCACTTAAAGACCAGTTTCATCTTTTCACTGTCGAGCAGGCAGTGGAAGCTTATGCCGTTTTTTTGGAAGGATACTATGTGACGCTGGACGACCCTGCAGAAAACATTGTTGATTTTTGGAATAAAAACGAAAAGAAAATAAAGCCATGGTATGCAAAGGTTCAAAAAGATGACGATATCATCGTTTCCGGAACTCTTGACTTTATACTCCGGGAAATTGCAAATCGAATCGGTCTTAAGCATTGGCTTTCTTCCAGCATTGACAAAGAAACGGGAAAATTTATAAAGCTGTGTTTTTTGGAGAATAAAGTAAAGATTTTCAAAGAAGCATATCCCGATGCCGAAATTGAAAATTTCTATACAGATTCAATGAACGATAAGGCTATGATGGATATATCAGAGAACGTTTATCTTGTAAAAAAAGATAAAATCACCAAGATAAAGTAGGAGAGGCCTTTATGTCAGCAATAAAAAGATTCCTTGACAGGAAAATCGTAACAAAAGATAAAGTTGAAGAGACCTATCTCACATGGCGCGAAGCTCTGTCATATACACTCGGCCGCGGTGCGCAGGGTATGAGCACTTCCATGACTGCATCAAAGTATGTAAATTTCTTTATTACGGACGTTCTGCATATCAAGGCAAGTCATGCTGCTCTTATCCGTCTTTATTGCGGAATATTCGACGCAATAAATGACCCTATTATGGGAGTTATCGTTGACAAGACACGTACAAAATACGGAAAGATGCGTCCATACATAAAGATATCTCCGTATTTTGTTTCTCTTTTCATGCTTTTATTCTTTATTGGCAGTGACAGTTTGTCATATGGTTTTAAGATGTTTTTGACAATATTTGCCTTTGTCGGTCTTGATGTGACTTACACTGCCTTTGACGTTCCGATGGGCGCACTCGCCTTCAGTATGACGCCCAATTCCACCGAACGAACAAAGCTTTACGGTATCGCTGCCATAGGCAGAATGATCTTAGGCTCTATCCCCGCTGCCCTCGTTGCTTTTGCTGCCTGGCTGCCGTATTTTAACAGCCACCTAAGCAAAGCTTATCTTACTGCAGCCATAATATCTGCATTCTTCATAATCCTGCTGACAAGGTTCACGTTCAAAAACACAAGAGAAAGGCTCGAGCATCACGAGGAAACACCGAGCCTAAAGGAATGCATTCATCTTCTTTTGACCAACCGTCCCCTTTTGATGCTTTTCCTGGGCAATATTTTCTTTGTCCTTATCAAGGTATCCGAACAGGCGTCTTTCTATTTCGCATATGATTCTTTATTTAATGCAAAATACAATGGTTTTCTGGACATAGCCAAAGCGCCGGGGTCTTTCCTGGCTGCGATAATTGTGCCGATGATAGTCGAACGTCTCGGACGCAAATCTGACTCTAAAAAGTTTTATCAAGCCTGTTGCATATTAGGAATAATCATTAATTTGTCATTCGCAGCACTTACATATAACGGGATAATGAACAAGCCGGACGGAGTTTCAGTATCAATCACAACCGGTATTGTTGTTATTATCTTTTCAGTTCTCGCCACATTCCCGCTCGAGTTTAAGAACCTGATGCAAAAAGAGATGGAAGCAGAAACTGTTGACTATGTGGAATGGAAAAGCGGTAAGCGCGTTGAAGGAACAATGCTCTCTATCATGAGCTTCACCGGCAAGCTTGAAGCTACTCTTTCTTCCTTTATCTGTCTGCAGTTCCTTGCTCACACAAACTATATCGAGCACACAACAGATGTATCCACAATTCAGAACCACGAAACCCAGATGGCACTTTTCCTTATGACAACCATCTTCCCTGTCATAGGATATCTCCTTATGCTTATACCGATTCACTTCTATAACATAACGGGTGACAGCCACAGACAGATGATGAAGGAAATCCTGGAGCGCAGAGTCAGGGACAAGTCTTTTGACTCCTCCGTAAACAGTTCTGAATACGAAGAAAACGGAAATGAAGAAATCAGCGAAAGTCAGGAAGCATAATTTATGAAAATATCATTTATTGCAGATACTCACCACTATTCACAAACGCTTGGCATGAGCGGGCAGGCATATGAGCTTCGCTCAGGCTCTGACCAGAAATGTCTTGCGGAAACGGGTCCGATTATCGATGCCGCTTTCAGTCAGATAGCAGAGAGCGACAGCGATGCCGTCTTTATTTTGGGCGATGTCACCAATGACGGTGAGATGGTATCCCATCTTGAATTTCGTGAGAAGTTATATACATTGCAGAAAGAAAAACCGATATATATCATCACATCAACACACGATTGGTGCTGTGATAAAAACCCGCGCCGTTTTGAAGGCGTAAATACCTATTCTGATGTAGAAGTTATGAAAAGTGAAGATCTGGCTGACTTTTACAAAGATTTCGGCCCAAGGCAGGCAAGCGACTCCTTCATAACAGCCATCGGCACTGTCTGCTATACAGTTGAGTTAAGTAAAAAAGTACGTGTCCTTTGCCTAAATGATGATAAGAATGAAAATGATCATGCCGGATACACAAAAGATTGCTGGGAATGGATCGAAAAACAGATCGAAAATGCAAAGAATGACGGCTGCCTGCTTATAGGGATTGAGCATCATTTGCTTATGCCCCATGCATCAAGACTTCTGACTAAAGGTTCTGTCTGCATTTCTGACCATGAACTTGTAGCTTCGCGTTTTGCTGATGCAGGTCTTAAATACATGCTTGTAGGACACAGCCATATGCAGGCGACAGACTCTTTCACATCCCCTGCCGGAAATACGATTACGGAAATCAATGTCGGTTCACTTTGCGGATACCCAGCCCCCATTGTTGACGTCGTTGTAAATGAAGACTTAACCCTCACATATACGGTAAATCATTTAATTGAGTTTTCCTGGGAAGGGCAAAAAGTCGATGCTCAAAAATATCTTGCAAAACATGCATGCGATATAATCGGTAGGATTCTGGAATGCAGAAATGAAAGTGATTTTGAAAAACGCTGTGCTGCGCTTGGCATAAAACTGTCACATTCAAATATCATCTGGCCTTTACTAAAGCCGTTTATAAAAAAGATAGACACAGCAAGCTGCAAGGATGCCTACCTTTTGCTTAAGCATATGGGCTTTGCAAGGAATATTTCCGATGCAGAGGCAGATTTATATAAAGACAAGCTTCTTAAAGAAATGGTATTTGAAGTGTTCCTAAATCTTCTTGACGGCCAGCAAAAGACATACTCAAGAGACAGTGTATATTACAAGATGGTCATGGCTGTTTTCACAATTCCTTCAAAGCTGAAGAAAAAGAATGAAGATTTTAAGGAACTCATATCGCTTGCAGACTATATATTGACCGGCGGTTCAATTAATAACCAGCATGACACAATATGACATCTGTCTTTTGGGGAAAATAATGGTCTTTAAGGCAGGCAAATGATAAAATATATGAGAAAATTCTGAGAAAGGAGGATTCATAATATGGCAACGGATTTAGAGAAATTAGCGCATAACCTTGAAAAACTTGAAAAGCTACGCAAAAGAACAAGAAATGCATATATATCTGTTGTAATATACTTTATCTTTCTTGGATTTGTCTTTTTCCTTTTATCAAGGAACCGCTATCTTTTCGCTTACAGCCACTTCCAATATCTGTTCTTCATTCTGCTGGGACCCTTCACGGCCGAAATGTTCATAATGTGTAAACGAATCCGCAGAGAATACAAGAAGTTATATAATGCTGTGATCGTAAGATCTTCATTGGAACAATATTTTGAAATTGAAAGTTTTAATTCAGATTACGGCATACCCGAGCACGATATAAAGGCGACGGGTATGATACGCACCGGCAACAGTTTTAAGGCTGATGACTATTTAAAAGGCAAGTATAAAGATGTGGCTTTCATGCAGTCGGATGTACTTATGGAAGACCGAACAAGTATCACTCCATATATAAAATCCAAGCCCGTAACATATTTCAGGGGCAGGTGGATGATTTTTGAGTTCAATAAAAGATTCAAATGCAATCTGAAAATATATGAGAACACTTTCGTGCTTTCAAATACAAAGTTTTCTCTTTTCTCTTCTGACGGATATCAAAAAGTAGAGTTTGAAAATGCTGAATTCAACAAGCATTTCAATTGCTACACAGACAACCAGACGGAGGCTTTTTATCTTTTGACTCCGCATCTTATCGAGTCCATTGAGGATATTCGGAAAAATACAAACGGCGGACTTCTCATGTGCTTTAAGAACAACCTGCTTCATGTGGGAGTCAACTGCGGAAGATGGGCTTTTGAACCACCGATTTTCTCAAAAATTGACATTGCCGAAATTCAGGTTGCAATAAGGCAGGACATCAATCTGATAACAAAATTCGTAGATGTTTTAAGCTTGGATGAAAACGTATACAGAATTGACTGATATATCCTTTTGATGTAAAATAAATAAAGTAGGAAAAGGAGGTTTTGCTTATGTGGAAATATGTTCTTTTAGCTGTACTTATACTTTTAATTGCTGTTATTATCTGGTATATAAAGACAAATAACAAGATAAAATCAACAAAGATAAAAATTGATGAATCTCTTTCAGGTATTGATGTAGCACTTACAAAGCGTTTTGATATGCTCACAAAACTTCTTGACATTACAAAAGCATATGCAAATCATGAAAAATTTACATTGATAGAAACTATCAAAATGAGAAACGGTATGACAGTTTCGGAGCGCGATGAAGTTAATAACAAACTTGATGAAATTGCAAAAAGCATACGCGTTACCGCAGAAGCTTATCCGGAATTGAAATCCAGTGAAAATTTCAAACAACTTCAGATTACAGTTGCAGATGTTGAAGAACATTTAAGTGCGGCACGCAGAGCATATAACGCAAATGTTTCCTTATATAACCAGATGCTTGTCCGTTTTCCTTCATCAATCGTTGCCAATAATATCGGCGCTGTAAAAGCTGATTTCTTCCAGGCAGATGAAGAAAAGAGAGACGACGTTAAAATGGACTTCGGTTCATGATAGATGAGATAAAACTCTTACCGTTCTTTCGATAAGAGTTTTTGTATTTGAGATTATTGATTGGTGACATTATGACACAAAATGAAAGATGCGCATGGCTTATAAAATACCTTCTAACTGAAAATCCGGAAGCTGCAAAATACCCTGTTCCGGAGGATTTCGAAAGTCGCTTTAAGCTTTACAGGTCACTTGTAAATATACGTATGCCGGCCGATATAAGCGAGGAATATCTTAAAATTGAAGATGAATTCCTATATTTCGTTAACGCAAATTCAACAAATATAGAAGACTTATCTCCCGTAAGAGATGATATATATGTTTGGCAAGGTGACATTACAAAACTCCGGGTTGATGCCATAGTCAATGCCGCAAACTCACAAATGCTGGGTTGTTTCGTCCCCTGCCACAGTTGCATAGATAATTGCATACACACTTTCGCAGGTATAAGGCTCAGGCAAGCATGTGCAAAGCTTATGAGAGAACAGGGTCACGAGGAGGCCACCGGCAGAGCTAAAATTACAAAGGCATACAACCTTCCCGGCAAATATGTCATTCATACCGTAGGGCCGATTTGTTCCGGCAGTGTATCGGAAGAGGATAAATCTCTCCTATATTCCTGCTATGAGGAATGCTTAAAACTCGCAGATGCGTACAAGCTTGAAAGTATTGCTTTTTGCTGCATATCAACAGGAGTATTCGGTTTCCCGAATAAGCCTGCAGCAGAGATTGCAATAAAAGCAGTGCAGGAATATAAGCAAAAGACAGGTTCTAAAATAAAGGTTATTTTCAATGTTTTTAAGGACTTAGATAAGGAGATATATGGAAGTTTACTCGCAGAAAATTGAACTGATCAAAGAAAAAATCAAGGATGCAGATGCTGTCTTAGTGGGTGCAGGTGCCGGTCTTTCAACAGCAGCAGGCTACATTTATACTGGCGAACGATTCAAAAGATTTTTTTCAGATTTCGAAGCAAAATACGGTTTTCATGATATGTACTCCGGCGGTTTCTACCCCTATGATTCGCAGGAAAAGTTCTGGGCATTCTGGGCCAGATACATATACATCAACCGATATATGCCGATTCCCGGCAACACATATGCAAAGCTTCTGGATTTGGTAAAAGACAAAGACTATTTTGTCCTTACAACAAATGTGGATCACTGTTTCCAGCGTTCGGGTTTTGATAAAAGCCGCATTTTCTATACACAAGGTGACTATGGACTCTTTCAATGCTCTGTCCCATGTCATAAAGAGACTTATGACAATGAGCAAATCGTTCGGGAGATGTATGAAAAAGAAAGCAATCTGGAAATTCCTTCCGAGCTTGTACCCAAATGTCCCGTTTGTGGCGAGAATATGACAATGAATCTTCGCTCAGATGAAAAGTTTGTTGAAGATGACGGATGGAATCTGGCATACGGCAATTACCAGGAATATATTGAAAGCCACAGAGATGCAAATATAGTTTACCTGGAACTCGGCGTTGGTTTTAATACTCCGGTTATAATAAAATATCCTTTCTGGCAGATGACTGCTGGAAATCCCAACTCCACATATGTTTGCATCAATATGGAGAAAATGCCGGTACCCGAACAAATAAGCAATCAGACAATAACTCTCGAACATGACATTGACAAAGTATTGTCCGATTTGTGCAAGAAATAATTCATATAATCAAGGAAGTGAGGCAGCTAATAAAGTCCTCGCTTTTTCTTTCCATATACATGTTACTAACTTGGTTTAAGGAGTTAAAAACCGGTTAAAAATTGCATATCTTCAATATATATAGTATAATAAAATATATTGTTTTTAAGATAATTCAGTTAGTTCAGTGTTGCTATTTTTGGAGGAATATATGAAAAACAAAATCTTATCCGTTTTAGTTTCTCTTATGCTTTTATTCAGCATTATACCGCCAATCACGGTTGCGGCTTCATCCTCATATGAAACGGCAACGACTCTTGAAAATGTTGCTTCCGATTCATGGATGAGCGCCATACGCGGTGAGACAAAACTGACCGAAATAACGATACCCGGTACACATGACAGCTGTGCCCGCAAGTTCAAGAATGACACTCTATACTCGAGCGTTGCAAAATGTCAGGACTTAAATATCCCCGGTCAGCTTGATGCCGGTGTGAGATTTTTGGATATACGCTGTGAAGTTGACTCATCTACTTATTCCGTAAAGACAGTTCATGGTTCTGTGGACTGCTGGAACGGAAACGATTATTACTATCTTGATTATGTCTTCCAGGATATCTATACATGGCTGGATTCACATCCAAGTGAGACCGTACTTGTTTCCATAAAAGAAGATGACGGAGATGCCGGCGCTGCCGTGTTTACTTCAGCCATTTATGAGTATATTCACGGCTACGGACAAAGTAAATATTTTTATGGTGAAAGTTATAACTACAACGATTACTGGTATCTGGGCAAAACTGTTCCCACACTTGACGAAGTCAGAGGAAAATGTGTCCTTATGAATCGTTTTGACCAAATAATCGCAAGCTCCGGTTCGACTGCAAGTGAAGAGGAGTCGGGTCAGAAAGTAAAATGGCTTGATTATTCCGATACAACATATGCAAGTCCTGTTTATGTAAATCTCACAAACACAAACACCGGTGTAGGTACATTCCATGTTCAGGACCATTATAAGTGGAACACAGACAGCAAGAAACTTGCTACACAGGAGATGCTGTCACTTGGTCACTACAGAGGAGAATACTATTTCAACTTCTCTTCAACTGTTTCCGACTCCACTATACCTAATCCCAGTAACCTGGCATCAAAAGTTAATGCGGGATATTCCACATTCACATATATCAAGACAAAGCCGTCCGGCATATTTGCCATGGACTTTGCCACTACTGAGCTTACAAGATACATAATACTGAATAATGAAGCTGTCTCCACAATTGTCACAGGTACGGACGGCAATATATCATATACACTCAACCGACTTACAGGTGAACTCACACTCAGCGGAAGCGGAGCTATGAACGATTATGCATTTACTTCCGCAAACGGTGTCAACGGCATGGCCTCTACTGCTCCCTGGGGAGATCAAATTAAAGATTCACTTTTCGATGGGCAATATAACACAGATATCATAAGTAAAATTACAGTCGGTGAAGGCATCACGACTATAGGCGCTTATGCATTTTACGGATATGATAATGTCACTGAAATTTCATTGCCGTCAACTATCACATCTATAGGAGAAGGTGCGTTTGCTAAATGCAGTTCAGTTGAAAGCATTGATATTCATGATAAAGCAGTCACTACAATCGGAAGCTACGCATTCAAGGATTGTACTGCCTTAAGTCATTTCTATACATCATCTCAGGTCAGTTCAATTGCGGATAATGCTTTTACCAACACACCCGCCCTTACGATCTACGGCGCTGCTGACATATATTCTCAAACATATGCAAACAGTCATTCCATTCCTTATGTAGTAACTGATTTCAGCCAATATACAGTTAATGCAAAAGTCGGCAGTTGTGTAAAGGAAAGTCAAAATCCCTTCTCGGGACAGAATCTTTCAAAAGGCGTAACCATCAGTTTCAGCAAACTATGCAACAGCGACCTTGGCTGGAACACATCACTGATAACATTCTCCACAGGAAAAAACACGGATAACCGTTACTTTATTATCATGGCAAACGGAACAATTTTGTTTAATGACGGAAACGGCGGAATTGGAGGATGGAACGGATGCTATTTTGATATAAATTCAACTGCTGAAGTCAATAGCACATCATCTCAGTGGGTTGATATAGACATCAGCATTGATAAAGATATATCCGGCAATCATATACTAAGATATTATATTAACCAAAGTCTTGCTAAAGAATATCGGCTCAATGACATTTGTGCTTCCGGCTACCCTAACGGATACAGCGGCAGCGATGGTATATTCTCTTTCCTGTCAAGCAGTGATATAAACCTTTATTACGGTGCCTCATTCAGCATCTATCCGACTATGGCAGGTACGGCCGATGCTTATCTTGACAAAGCAGAATTTCTTACATATGCAAAAACTCAGGATGAGATAACCGGTATAAGCAGCTGCGCTTATCTAAACACATTTACGGATTCACTCGGCGGTACAGCAGTGACCGGACACGAAGACGGTGGCAGAACCGTGGGTCTTGATAGTACTGATAACGACGGTAGAAGCGGCACGGTATATTTCCCCTATTCACAAAACGGCGGTCAATATACGAATTACGTTGCCACATCCGCAAATCCTTTTGCGGGAGCTGACAGTTCAAATGGTTTGACTGTTAGTTTTTGGCAGAGAATAAACGGTAACTATTACGGAGACCTTGAATCCATCACCTTTGCCAAGGGGGACTTAGATGCAAAAAAATATTTCTGCATAGGGACCGATGGCTATATTCGCTATAATAATGGTGACGGAGGCAGTGATTCAAGTCTCAGTTCCGCAGGCCTCTATTTTGACTATACAAATGCAAATTCCGATATACAAAATAAAGTATGGCAGTATATAACACTTGAAGTCATTGATGACTATAACTTTAATGTATATATCAACGGACAACTTTCCAAGTCCATCACGGTAACGGGAACCGACAATTATCAGTCAAGTGGCGGACTTATGGACTTTTTGACTAGCAGTGATACCTATTTATATTTTGGCTCATATACTGCATATTGGGGAACCTGCACTCTTTCGCTTGATAATGTTTCATGCTACACAAGAGCACTTAAAGAATCAGAAGTATACTCTCTTTACCTTCACGAGACAGGGACAAGCATCAGCAGCTTCCTTGAGGAGTTTGACTCTATGCCCGCTCTTTACAGCGGTGCATGCGAGTTATACTTAAATAAAGAAGGTAGAGACGGAGTCTTATTTGTCCCACAGGCTTCATGCAATTCGGAAATTACCATGACATGCAATTCAGAGATACTCAATGATAATGCATCTCTGACAGCAGGAAGTTCTGTGACAGCAGAATACACAGGGTCTAAGAGAGTAAAGGGATGGCTTTTAGTCAGCGACTCGGGTCAGATAATATCAACTGCCGAATCCTCTTCTTCATTCACATTTACTCCAGCAGAAAACTGTTATCTTTTGTGTCAACTTAAAGGAGACATTGCTTCTGACTTTACAGCATTTTATGATGCATATGACCAGGCAGTAGATATAGACAGATATGCATATACAAATGCTTCCTACTCTCCTCTTGAGTCACTCATAAATAGCTATGAGAATTTTGAACTCAGTGCTCCGAGTCAAATTGAAGTTGACAATGTAACATACCAGTTAATTGACAAAATTTCAGGACTTATATCAATTTCAAATCAGGATCATGCAATCTACGGCAGCGTAACCAGCGGATATTACGAGGATGATGCGATTCTCATTCAGCTTTTCACAACTGATTCGAATGATCCCGTTTATGAGCTCAGCTTGTCAGGCAACAATATTTTATATAACTTTGAAGATTTGGCTGAAGGCAGCTACACAGTAAAGGCATATAAAGAGAATCATATGCCTTATGAAGCAAATATAAATATAAGTCAGGACGCTCAGAATATAGATATACATTTCCTTCAAAAAGGCGATCTTGATATGAACTATATTGTTGATATGAATGATATTTCGCTCATATTATCCGCGGCAGCCGGCAACAATATCCTTTCTGCTGAAGAGATTGAAATTGCAGACATGAATAACGACGGCTTAGTGGATGCCTTTGATGCAGCTGCTGTTGAAAGGCTTCAATATTATCCGGACATATCCATTGGAGATATAAACTTTGATAATGAGATTAATGCTGCGGATTATGCCATGGTTAAACAGCATGTCCTTTGCAACACAGATCTTATGTCCACATCGAATTTAAATGCAGAAAGATATGCTTTACTCATAAGTATTTACGGCGAAGGTGTAATCATAACACAGCAATACTACTCAGCAGACATTGATAAAGACAAGGCAGTCGATGGTTTTGATGCACTTGATTTAAGTTACAGAATTAATAACGCTTTAGTATGATACCAGGAAAAATGAATGAAAATGAAAAAAATAAACATTAAAGATATTTGTATTATTGCGCTCATGACAGCCATAATAGTTGTCTGTTCATGGATGTCAATTCCAATGACCGTACCCGTAACTATGCAGACATTTGCTGTCTTTCTGACACTTTTGGTATGCGGAGGAAGAAACGGTGCTTTTTCAATTCTGATATATATTCTTTTAGGTCTCATAGGTGTGCCTGTATTTTCCTCATTCAAAGGCGGTACTGCAGCACTGTTCGGACTTACAGGCGGTTATATATTCGGCTTTCTTCTTATAGCTTTCATTTATTTCTTAACTGAAAGATTTATCAGCGACAAAACTCCTGCAAAAGTTATCTCTCTTCTTTTGGGCTTGATAGTTTGCTATATCTTCGGCACTGTTTGGTTCATTCATCTGTATAATCTGGGAGATGACAGCATAACTATCAAAGCAGCAATTACAATGTGTGTAATTCCCTTTATCATCCCGGATATATTAAAACTACTGCTGGCGCTTTTTGTCTACAAAGCTGCAAAACCTGTTTTAGAAAAAGTCAAAAACTAAAAAATATATAAGAGCCGTTTGAAATGCTTTTTTCAGCAATCAAACGACTCTTTTTACTATATCCCTTTTTCCTCTTTATAAAGCATAATATTCCATTTCCTGCCATTTTATTTGTCTTTCAGATGGTATTATTTCTGAAGTTTTTTCAATAATATCAATATCTATTCTTTCAAAAGATCATGTTGATGAATATATTCCATTGTTTCGTCAACAGTAGTAAATGCCAAAGCTACCGATGTATCTGCTGCACCGTAGTAAATGGCTATTCTGCCGCTTTTCGCATCAGAAAGAGCTGCACATGGAAATACAACATTCGGAACATCTCCGACAGTTTCATATATTTCATGGGGAGCCAGAAGAAAGCTGTCAGCTCTGTGCAGAACCTTCCAGGGCTCATCCCTGTCCAAAACGGTAGCTCCCATTGAATAGGTAAAGCCGTTGCAGCTGGTTATAACCCCGTGGTAGAAAAGAAGCCATCCTTCATCCGTTTCTATGGGAGTAGGTCCTGCTCCCACCTTTGTCATTTCCCAGTTTCTTTCCGGTTTCATAACAAACCTGTAATTGCCCCAATAATTCAGGTCGGGACTTCTCTGAATAAAGATATCTCCGTAAGGCGTGTGACCTCTGTCACAGGGACGAACCAACAAAACGTATTCACCGTTTATCTTTCTCGGAAAGAGGACTCCATTTCTTGCTACAGGATAGGTTGCATCTTCTTTTTGCTCCCAAACCTTAAAATCCTTTGTCTCGGCAATACCGATTGTTGTTCCGTGTGGAGTCAAATTAACCCAGCTAAGGTAGTATCTATCTTCAATTTTACAAATTCTGGGATCATAACCTTTAAATATAACTTTGTCATCCAGTTCCCAGTTGATGGCATCATTACTGAAACCGGTAACAATAACCTGGTTCCTTCTTCTGTCATCGACTCTGAAAACCCCTGCAAAGCTGTCCTTAAACGGAACTACGGCTGAATTGAATATGCTGTTTGCAAAAAAGAGATTATCTCTTGTTATTATCGGATTTCCGGAATATCTCCAGACAGGATATTTATATCCTTCCGGTTTTTCTTCCCATGGTAAATTTTCTATATTTTCACCTAATATTCTTGCCATCTTTTTTATTTCTCCTCTATATGTATGACTATTTTCCTCAGGCCCTCTCCCGCTTTTACTGATATCAAAGAGGCGCCGTTCTCATATCTCTCTACCGTTCTGTATTTTATATCCCGACTTTCTCCTTTATACATGGAAAACTTATTATGCACATATATGCGAGTATCATTTTTCCCGTCGGATTCATATTCCAAAGTAAATGTCCTTTTTTCCCTGTCATAGCCGTATCTGATTATTTTCCCGGCCACTGCAACAGGATGAGTTCTGCGTAATAGTTTCATTACAGGCTTATCAAGATCATCGCCGTGATAGTCCCAGTAAACCTGACTCCATTGATTGGAATCAAAATATGCCATGAGGTCATAAGCATGCGGGAACCATGATGTATCACTGTTGTCACTGCAGCCGCCCCACTCGCCTACTATTACGGGAACATTAAGTCTTAATTGAGTATTGCGCATTTCTGAAAAGAAGCTGATTACTCTGTCTGTGCTTGCATATTTATATAAAGGAGTGTCAACAGCAATATCATATGAATGAGGACCGAAGCACTGCTGACCTTCTCTTTTCCCATTTACGGTTATCAGCGGAACAGATTGCTTTACCCCTATATTTCCGATATAGCTTTGTTCCATCATGATAATGCCCTTGTCACTGACATCCCTTATAGCGGAAGATGTCTTATTTAAGAAGGGCGAATACTTGTTAATATCAAATTTTTCGGCAACAGCATCAACATTTCTCGCTATATTTGCCATCATTTTGCCGCTGATATTTGAAAAAGCCTTAGGTATGTCCAGTCTTAAAAGCGAGCTTATAAAGGAAAGACGATTAAATTCTTTTCCGAAGAAGACTTCCTTTGCGGCGCCCTTTATTAAGCAAACAAACATCCTTTTTGTATCGGAACCCGGGAAAGGCTCATTAAGAAGATCATATCCGAGCAGTGCAGCTTTGTCACCATAACGGTCAGCCAGCATCTGCCAAAGATCACAAAATCTGTCCTGAACTCCTTTGCCGGCTATGGGGCTGTTATCCCAGAAGTGGTCAAAGGATTTGTGAACGGCCTTGTCCCAAAAATAGCCTTCAGCCCAGACAAAAAGAGGCTTTTTAGGCTTTGCTCCGTCGGTAATTGCTGCCCAGGAAGGCGCTCCGTCGCCTACGCTTTTTCCGTCAAAGCCGGAATAGAGATCCTGATGCATATCTAGAAGAATATATACGCCGTATTTTTCCGCAAGATCAAATATTTTATCTATGGATTTAAGATAACTTTCGTTATATTTTCCCATAGTAGGTTCCAGGTTCTGCCATGTTACGGCCAGACGTATTATATCAAATCCGTTAGCCTTGAATTTCTTAAAAAACTCATCATCAAGATTGTATCTGAATTCAGTTTGGTCAAGGAGTTTATCATCAATATTGTATCCGCTGAAAAGACGGACTCTCCCCTTTTCATCAAGGAAAAAAATATCCTTTGTTATAATCCGATCCATAGTTTTATCTTCCTGTTTTCCTTTTGTATTATATATGTGTAAGTATTAGCTTTCTTTTTTCTTTTGCTTTCGGATATATTTATAAATCCTTACATATTCCGAGTATGCTTTCTGATACTCGCTTTTACTGCATTGGTAAGCGCCGAATGCTGTTTTTTCGAATAAGGAAATCAGCCTTTCCGGCACTACACCTCTGTTAGTCTTCATATACTCTCTCAGCATATCGGGAGTATATGACCTAAAATCTTTACCAACCGATTTGCCCAGGACTCGTATCATATTTGCATAAAGATAGATGATTTTCTCATTAACCGATTTGAAAATCAGAATAAATCTTACAAAGATTTCTTTTATCCTGTCTGCAAATGACAAGACTATAAGGCCAACCGCAATAACCACAACCACTGATATTCTGCTGAAAAGGCTTATGAGTCTTGACAGCAGTTCGTAGTTTGGTCCGTTTTGAATATTATCCGGTATTTCCTGATATCCGGCAACAGTGGGATTAAATGTCATCCATCCTGCAGCAGGTATATATACTTCGACAAAAGCATGCGCATATGAATCCCGTATAATTATCTGCCCGCTGCTATCCCTTTCAAAAGCAGTAAAGCCTTCAACATAACGCGCAGGCAGGCCCACACTTCTTGCCATAAGGGCCATTGCTGTTGCGTAGTTTGCACAATATCCCGTCTTACTGTTAAAGACAAAATAATCTATGGAAATATCTGCCGGCAGATATTCAAGAGAATACTCATATCCTTTCTCACTGAAATAGCTCTCAAGCTTTCGTGCCTTTTCAAGATCACTGTGACAATCACTTGTAATCTCTTTAGCCAGATTTTTCAGTTTATCACTGATATTGGATTGATCCAGATAATCCGCTCTGGCTTCATCATAAGCTTTTTTCAATGCCTTTGCATTATCGCTTTCAGAGGATTCCAGATAAGAAATATACTCTTCAGAACTGAAATTAAGTTTTTCTGCAATGTTTTCCAGCTTATCCGTTGCTTCTATAAATGTGTATTCATCATCCAGTTTTTTTGCATTATAGAAAGTCATGGTTCTTAACACGGATGTATCTGTACAAAGTTTATGATAAGTCAGATCGGTTGCAGCTTGCTTATCTGTTACAACACCATAAGGTGCAGGAAGATACATAGGCGAGAAGTCATCATCATAAACATGCGCTATGCATATCTTATAAAGGCCCTTGTTTTCGCTTTTCTCCAGTACTGATATATCCCTTGCAAGATCATCTGTGGAATACTCGGGGATCTGCTGACTGTAATAATAGAAACGGCCCATGTCGGTGACTTCCCATACGTCACCGTTAAAGTAATTATAACTTTTGGTCCTCAAAAAGATCTCTTCACTGTCAGAATCTGTTTTCATATAGAACAAAGGTCTGTAGTTATATTCAGGCTGAGCATTTCTGGAAGATGATTTGTTAGATAATTCTTCATAGCCTGTAAGGCCTTCCAGGTTCATATTGAATGGGTCAAACAATGTTGAATTTCTTTCAAGGAATGACTCATAGACCGGCTTATTTGCAGCCATGGTCAATGTGCCCGTAATAAGTATAAAGACTGATATACAAATAATGTATGCTTTATCGACCTGAACTTTTGCCTTGCTTTTGTCTTTACCTGCATCACTTATACGCTTGTTGTGTATAATGACTGCCAAAGTCAAAAGCATAATTATCGTAGTAAGTATGTCCGGCATTATATCATAACGCTTGGCGAAGAAGAAGTAGGGAAACATTGTGCAAAGCATCACGCCCAATGTACGATATCTTATCATTGTGAAATAGTATATGACAGATATCAGGAAAAATCCTCCGCCAATGGCCAAAGCCCCTATTAACAGGGGTTGGAAATTTGAAATATTGGCCTGGGCATAAAACCACCTCATCGGACTGTAATAGCCGAATATGACCATCTGAAATACAAGCAACGCAAATGATATTGCAAATACCAAAAGCATAATCAAAATGTATTTGAGAGTTCCTCCCTTTTCGACTTTCAGTTTGTCAAAAAGTTTGAAGAGAAGAGCAGAAAGAAATGCAAAAATCGGAGTAAGAAGATATGCGGATGCATTATGAAAAGTATATATACTTGCAAAAAAGACAGCAACAGCCAGCATCCATGGACAGATAAACCTGATTATCTGCTCTTTGCTGAAACCAAGGATTCTTTTTTCATCTTGTCTAACCATAAAGAATCCCCCTATACCTTGTTAATGTCAAAATCATCGGATATAACCCATTGATTCTGACTGATAATCGGAAGTGTTGCTGCATATGATGTTATAAGTATACTGTCCGGGAAATGTGAAATGACGTTCTCGGCAGACATATAGCTGTAATCCATGGCAGAACTAAGGCAAATCAATGACTTGCCGCTCAAAAGTTTTGGTGGCAAATCCATTGAGCTGTCCTCAGCTTCAAAATCTGACATTTCTTCCTGCAACATATATACATCGGCAGTAGTATGTATAACTGCAGATATCCACATATTTTGTTTTTTATAATAAACCGTTGCTTCCCTGCCCTCAGCCAAAAGGGAATTTAACAAGGCAAGTGTCCCCTCTATAACATTATCTCTGACTGTCAGTTCCAGATCATTGTCAAGTGTATAGGGAAGGTCAAGTAAAAAGGTACGTCCCGAGCCTTTGATCCTCTCATCAAGACGCACAAGCAAAATATCTCTCTTTGATGAGGCTTTCCAATTTATTCTTTTTATCGGATCGCCCACTACGTATTCTCTGTGATCATAGCCAGCAAGGCCTGTAGGTGTAAGAGACGTTTCATCCGATTCCTCTTCATCGTCGCTGCTTAAAAATTGCGATGAATTTTTTATCATATTAGTCTGTACACTGGCAAGCGGAATATCGGGATATATCGGGACTGTTAAATCTGAATCCGTTTCCGGAATTTTAATTTTAAAAGAAAAAATACCCAGATAATCAGTCAGATTTACACTCTGAATGCGCACATGTCCCAGTCCTGAGTGTTTTGCGATAAGCTGATAATTCAGGGTATTTACCGATCTTGAAGAAACGGAACCTATAAGCTTTTTCTCTCCATCAACTGAAAAGTGAGCCGAAGCATCAATTTCGACTTCAATGAGAGACGCCGGCAAAATCATTTTGTTTTCCAGCCATATTTCACATTCCAATTTATCGCCCTTTGAAATGGCACGTGAAGCCATTACCGGTTTTACTTTAACAGCTTTTATGAGCAATAAAGTCATAATAAGCGATAAAACCAGCGCGATAACCAAAGCATATGTAAGGACCATACCTATGGTTCCGTCTATTATCAATGTAACAAAGACAGCCATAGCTATGCAGCCCAAATAGTTTAATAAGGCTGAAAAACTTCTGCGCATAATTGCTTCCTATCTTGTCGGTGCTGTCACTGTCAATGCAACTTCTCTCATAAGCTCATCCGCACTGTCAAATGAAGATTTACCTTTCGGAGAAAGTATAAGACGATGGGATAAAACGCTTGTCATCATCTTTTGAATATCATCCGGGACAATATAATCTCTGTCCTGAATATATGCATATGCCTTGGCAGCCTTCAGCAATGATATGCTGGCCCTTGGCGATGCGCCAAGGCTTATAAGGTCGGAATTTCTGGTAGCATCCACCAGCCTTATTACATAATCCACTATTGAATCCGTGCAAGTGACTTTTTTCACATTTTCAATATGCTCCATTATTTCATCAATTGTTGCCACAGGAGACAATTTTTCATTGAAATATACCTGTTCAGAACGTCTTACTATATCAACTTCTTCCTCGTAAGTAGGATATCCCATTGATATTCTCATAAGGAATCTGTCCATTTGTGCTTCCGGCAAGTGATATGTACCATAAGTTTCAACCGGGTTTTCAGTTGCCATTACCATAAAAGGTTTCGGGAGTGGCATTGTAACTGCATCGAGTGAAATCTGATGTTCTTCCATTATTTCCAAAAGGGAAGACTGAGCTTTTGGGGATGCTCTGTTAATCTCATCCGCAAGCAGGAAATTACACATTGCTACACCCGGCTTATACTCAAGTTCTCTTGTATTGTTATTTATCATGGAAAAGCCGACTATATCCGAAGGCATAACATCCGGAGTAAGCTGAATGCGGTTAAACCTGCCGTCGACTGAATTAGCGAGTGCCGAAATCAGTCGGGTTTTACCAACACCGGGCACATCCTCAACCAGGATATGTCCTTCTGCAAGCATCGCAGATATTACCATAATAATCGGGTCGCGTTTTCCGACTATCAATTTTTCGATATTGTTGACAATTGCTTCTATTTTTTTGTTCATCTTTATCCACCTGCGATTCAAAAATAGCTATATTTAAATTTATCATAATCCCGGTATTTTGTAAACATTTCACATCTTTATAAATCTTGTATTTAGCAGTCATATATGCTATTTTATATTCAAGGAGTGATTGTTCTGGAATATATTGTCACTTTTCTTGAAGGAGTAATCTCCTTTATATCTCCGTGTATGCTGCCTTTAATCCCTGCATACCTGACCTATCTTTCAGGTGATGCTGAAAGAAAAGGCAACACTTTGGTAAGGTCTATCGGCTTTGTAAGCGGCTTTACTCTTGCCTTCACGCTTCTGGGGACCTTCGCAGCTGCAATCGGTCAGATATTTTCAAGTCACGACAAAATCTTAAATATCATATGCGGTATAATAGTCATCATATTCGGGCTCTCATATCTTGAGATTATTCCATTGCCTTTTTTCAAAGGAATGACAAAAAAAAAGAATGTGACTTCTTTCTTTTCAGCCGTTCTTTTCGGAGCAGTTTTTTCTGTGAGTCTTACTCCATGTGTAGGTGCATTTTTGGGTTCAGCTTTGATGATGGCTTCAAGTTCAGCCAATGCTCTCAAAGGAACTTTCCTGCTTCTCATCTACTCTTTGGGCCTCGGAATCCCGTTTATCTTGTCAGCAATATTTATTGACAGGCTCAATACCACTTTCAATCTGATAAAAAAACATTATCTGGTTATAAACAGGGTGTGCGGAATATTCCTGATTATTGTCGGAATGGTTATGGCAACAGGACTTTTCAGCAGACTTGTCTCCATTTTAGCATGAGGTGTTTATTATGAAAAAATATATCACTTTATTGATTATCCTTATTGCAGTCGCAGTTGTGATTTTCGGCTCAGTCTATGCTTATGACAAAATAACAAACGAAAATAATTTGACTGCAAGCAGTTTTGCCGTTAAAAGCAGTTCCGGCTTGGCTCAGGATTTTACGGTATATAACTATGACAGAAAAGAATTCAGTTTAGCTCAAATGCAAGGCAAAGCTACAGTTGTCAATTTCTGGGCAAGCTGGTGTCCTCCCTGTGTCGGTGAACTTCCTCACTTTAACAGCTTATATAACTACTACAAAGACAGCGTCAATTTTATGATGGTAAACACTGAAGATGCAAGTCAAATGGACAATGTGGCAGCATTTATCAGTGACAACGGATACAGTTTTCCGGTTTATTACGACCTTGATTACAGTGGTACAAAAGCATATTCCATAAATGCCATACCCGTAACCCTTTTCATTGATAAGGACGGCAACTTGATTGAAAAACAGGTCGGTGCTATGGATGAAGAGACAATAAGAGAATACATTGAAGAAATACTTAAATAAAAAAGATGAAGCTGTTGCATTCCGCAGATAAAATATCTGTATGCAACAGCTCTTTTAAAATATATAGTGGGCAATTGAGGCTCATCAACTGCCCGTTGTTTTTTTACTCTGAAAGTTCTTTTACTTTTGCATCATATTGCTCCTGGCTTATTATTCCTTGATCCAGCAGTTTCCTGAAGTTTTCAAGTACCTGCTCATTTGGAATTTTCTTAACCATTGTCGGTGCTTGAGCAGAAGCCTGTGGCTGTGCATAAGCAGAAGTCTGCGGTTGAGTATATGCAAAATTTTGCGCTTGTGCATAAACAGGAGCTTGATTTGCAGGAGCATTAGTGGCCTTGAATGATAAGAAAATCTGAATCATTACAAGGGAATAAAGCACTACAGTCATCAGCATTGAAATGACAGAAAACAATACATAACTGCCTACAGACCATGAAAGCATTCTTACTATTCCGATAATGTCGCCGACAATCGCTACGATTATGGTTAATCCCGTTCCTACTGCAGCCAGGATTCTTGTCACAAGATTTGGTACAAAGAAATATATGATTATTAGCACAATTGGGATAATCATAAAGAAGGTAAGAATGTCCATTGTCTGAAGACGACTCAGGCCATAGCTGTAATAAGACCTGGATTTCTCAACCATAAGAGCTATCAAATAACAAACTTCCGCAATAAGCGTAGCTGCCATGGGGAGTGCCAAACCAAATCCGCTTTGTCTTTTCCTAACAAGCATAATTACTAAGGCGGTAATTGCCAGTAAAAGAATTATGATATCGGCAACCAATGTGGCTATAGCAAAGGAATTTGCCCAGCCTCTTACTAAAGTCGGTATAAGTCTGCAAATGCTTATAATATAGATAACCATCATCCATAAATATATAATAAGTCCAACTACTATATTCTTTTTCTTCTCGTATTTCTGCATATAATCCCCTCCGTTTTAGTTTTCTATAGCAGCAAATCCTTTTTCAAGATCAGCTATTATATCCTCCACATTCTCCAAACCTACGGAAAGACGTACCATGCCGGCTTCTATGCCTGCTGCAACAAGTTGTTCATCCGTAAGCTGTCTGTGTGTTTCACTGGCAGGATGAAGTACGCAAGTACGTATATCTGCGACATGCACCTCATTTGAAGCAAGCTCTAATGCGTTCATGAATTTCATGGCAGCCTCTCGTCCGCCTTTGATTACCATTGAAATAACACCGCTTGAGCCTTTTAGGTATTTCTTTGCAAGCTCATGATATGGGTCACTTTCAAGTCCCGGATAGTTTATTTTCTCAATGAATGGTGACTTTTCAAGATATTTTGCAACAGTTAAAGCATTTTCACAATACTGTTTCATTCTGACTGAAAGTGTTTCAAGTCCAAGATTAAGAAGGAATGCAGAGTGTGCTGCAGGATATGTGCCGAAATCTCTCATCAGCTGCATTCTTGCTTTAACAATATATGCTGCTTTTCCATATGTTTCGGTATAGACAATTCCATGATATGACTCATCCGGTTCGGTAAGGCCCGGGAAGTTACCGCTTTTCCAGTCAAATCTTCCGCTGTCAACGATTACTCCTCCGCCCTGGACTGCATGTCCATCCATATATTTCGTTGTTGAGTGAATAACTATATCAGCACCGAATTCAAAAGGCTTACATAAAACAGGAGTTGCAAAGGTATTGTCTATAATAAGTGGCACATTATGCTTGTGCGCGATATTTGCAAATTTTTCAATATCAAAAACAACCAATGCGGGATTTGCTATTGTCTCGCCGAAAACAAGTTTTGTGTTAGGCTTGAATGCTTTATCGATTTCTTCGTCCGTTGCATCCTTATCAATAAATATACATTCAATACCGAGTTTCTTGAGTGTAAAGGCGAAGAGATTTACAGTTCCGCCATAAATCTCTGTTGTGCTTATAAAGCTGTCCCCTGCGTCGCAAATATTAAGTATTGAAAGAAGAGTAGCAGCCTGACCTGATGATGTGCACATAGCAGCCACACCGCCCTCTAAATCTGCAATTTTTTCCTCAACAGCCATAACTGTGGGATTTGCAAATCTGGAATAAATCAATGACTTTGTAGGTTCATCAAATACAGATGCAACTTCTTCCGTTGAATCATATACATATGTTGTACTCTGAACAATCGGCACAACTCTTGGTTCCGTGTTCTTAGGGGTATATCCTGAATGCAGGCATTTTGTTTCGTCTCTCATTACGATGTCCTCCGGAGAAATATTAATATACCTTTATTATACAGTCTTTTATGTAAATATCAACTGTTTATAGATATTTTTTAACTATGACCATTCTATCATGCAACTTCTTTTTCTTGTTCTTTGTCTTTGGAATAAAGGATTTTTAAAATAATAGGTGTAAGAATCGAAGATGTCAATATAAGCAAAATGACAGGCGTGAAATATGCTGATGAAATTATGGAGCTGGAAAGTCCCTTTTGAGCAACTATAAGGGCAACTTCTCCCCTGGTCATCATTCCGACGCCTATTTTCAAGGAATCAAGTCTCTTGAATTTGCATGCTCTCGACATAAGATAGCAACCTATAACCTTGCAAATCATTGCTGTTATAACAAAGCCTATAATAAAGAAAATGAGCTGTGACGATACCTTGTCGAAATTTGTTCTAAGCCCTATACTTGCAAAAAATATCGGTCCGAAAAGCATGTATGAGCTTATATCCATTTTTTCTGCAATATATTCCGAATCCCGTATATTGCAAAGGATTATTCCCGCAACATATGCGCCTGTGATATCTGCAATTCCGAAATATTTTTCGGCAATATATGCAAGCCCGAGGCACAAAGCAAGACCCATTATAGGTATACGTCTTGTGTGAGGCCACTTCTTGTCGGATATTTTGAATATTCTGTATATGATATGACCGAGTATAAATGCAAATACGAAAAAGAGAACCGTCTTTAAGACAACCATAAGAGGCTTTACCTGTCCTCCGTTTATTCCGATTACAAATGTCAAAACTATTATTCCTATGACGTCATCAATTATGGCAGCGCTGAGGATTGTTGTTCCCACCTCAGTGCCGATCTTACCAAGTTCTTTCAAAGTTTGAACGGTTATGCTGACACTTGTCGCTGTCATGATAACACCTATAAAGATTGCCTTGAAAAAGTCCGGACTTCCGATTGGAGAAAAACCATAAAAAGCAGAATATAGAAGGCTGCCTCCAAGAAGCGGAACAAAGACACCGGCACAAGCGATAAGAAGCGCCTTCGGTCCTGTCTTTATAAGGTCACGCATATTTGTCTGCAATCCTGCAGAAAACATAAGCAGCACAACACCGATTTCAGCCATTTGCGCGAGAAAATCAGATTGTTCCACAATGCCAAGTAAACTCGGTCCGAGTAATACACCGGCAGCAATTTCTCCGACAACCTGCGGAGCTTTCAGTTTTCTGGCAATCAGCCCTAAAAGTTTTGCCGTAATGACAATTATACAAAGGCTCCTGAAGATGGCATACGCTTCCATAAACTCTCCTTTTTTGTTGACAGGGCATTATTAATACACCGCTTATAACGGTGTACTCACACAACATATGTATTTTATCACACGCATATTGACAAAACAATATTCTTTTTAGACAAAGTTACTGCCCGGCTACAGCGGGCAGTTGTTCCGTTTAGATACTCATTTCCTCAGCCAACATTCTGATTTGTTCTGAGTTTTCCTCGCTGACAGAAGATTTTATGCTGACAATGTTTTTGGCAAAGACTATCTCTTTGCTGTTTTCAAAAGCATCCTTTATTTTCTTTGCAGCCTGAGGTCCCCATGTGCCGTTTTCAATAATTCCAATTGTTTTCTTCTGGAAATTTCTTTCTTTAAGTTCGGAAATGAAATCCCTTACAGGCGGGAAAAGTTCATTATTGTATGTCGGACTTGCAATAACAATTTTAGAATATGAAAAAGCCTCTGCTACCGCTTTTGACATATCAGTTCTTGAAAGATCTGCCGTCTTGACATCAAGTCCTTTGCTCCTTAGTTTTTCTTCAAGAATCTCAACTGCATATTTTGTATTTCCGTAAATTGATGCATATGCTATCAATACACCATTTTTTTCGGCTTCATATGAAGACCATATCATATATTTTGATATAACTTCATCCTTCATTTCATCAATTACCGAACCATGAAGCGAGCATATTCTTTCTATGTCAAGACTTGCTGCTTTTTTCAACAGTGACTGCACCTGCGCTCCGTATTTGCCTACTATACCTATATAGTAGCGTCTCGCTTCATCAAGCCAGTCTTCATCCGCATCATATGCGCCGAATTTACCGAAAGCATCCGCAGAAAAAAGAGTCTTTTCCTTAGGATCGTATGTGAACATAACCTCCGGCCAGTGAACCATGGGAGCAAAAATGAATTTCAAAGATCTGCTTCCTATATCAAGCTCGTCGCCGTCCTTAACCACTATTTGTCTTTCAGGATAAGACTTGCCAAAAAACTGAGTCATGAAGTTAAAAGTCTTTGCATTTCCGACAAGTTTGGCATCAGGATATTTTTCGGCAAAAGCAACTATGTTTGCCGAGTGGTCAGGTTCCATATGCTGAATTATGAGATAGTCAGGTGCCTTTTCTCCCAGAATATCCGATAGATTTGAAAGCCATTCATCTACGAATCTTTTTTCTACAGTATCAAATACAACTGTTTTTTCATCTTTTATGACATATGAGTTGTATGCCATTCCGTTTGGAACGAGATATTGTCCCTCAAACAAATCTATATCATAATCATTAACCCCTGCATAAAAGAGGCTGTCAGTTATTTTTTCCATTTTAGTCCTCCAAAAACTTTTCCTAATTTTACCATAAATATCTTGATTTATCAATGCTTTGAATCTTGTACAATCTCGGCTATATATGGTATAATTGGGCTAAATTATGTGTAAAGGAGGTGTCCCTTATGCCGCCCAGAAGAAGATGGCTTATGCATCCTGATGTAAAAGTACCGGTATTTAAGAATCTGCTTTTTGCTGTCAAGATTATATCCAAGTCTGACAAACTCATACTGCCCATGGCAGTAATCCAGCAAATTTTCAATATACTTTTCATCACATTTTTCCAAGGTGTTCTCTTTTTAAGGATATTGCTTATCATCGTACAGGACGGCGGAAGTTTCAAGACTTTCGTCAAGGCCTTGCTTGCCTTTTTAGCAGTCGGTGTTGTATGTGAAATGCTGACCTATATCGGCAGCTATATCTCAAGTGTATCTCAGAAAAGGGTCTACAAGAACCTTAACAATATGATTTTTGAAAAAGCTTCGGATGTTGATGTCGCTTGCTATGAAGATCCTGCATTCTATGATTCATACCAAAGAGCAACACAGATTCTGACAGGCAGCATTCTTTTTGTATTCTGCAGTGATTTTGCAACAGTTATCGGGGCCTTCATATCCTTTATTGCAATCATAAGTGTAATCCTAACCATTGACCCGAAATACCTTTTCTTTTTACTGCCATGCGCCTTGGTTTTCATAGTTGAGCTTCAAAAGAGCAAGATACTGTATAAACGGGATATGGATATGACTACAAACAACCGTATCAAGGCATATACTCAAAGAACTGTCTTCTTAAAAGATTATGCCAAGGATATGCGTACATCAAATATCTTTGCTGTTATGTTTAACAGATATTCTCAGGCTGTTCAGCGAAATATTTCCATCATAAAGCAATATGGCTGGAAACTCTTCTTCTACAGCATAACTGCGTCCCTGCTTGGTGAACTCATACCTGTAGTAGGAACCTACTCATTGGCATCATATCAATTCATCAATAACGCAGGTCTGGATATATCAGGCTTCAGTGTCGTTCTTTCTTCAATAAACTCTGTAAGGATGACAACAATGAATATTGCTGACTGCATATCCGATCTTGCAAATATGGCTCTCTATTTTCAAAACCTTAAAGACTTTTTCGACTATGAAAAGAAAGTGACCGATGGTCTGCTTGTGGCATCCGACTTCGAAAGTCTTGAAATAAAAAATCTCACTTTTAAATATCCGGGAGCAGAAAAGCCGTCACTTGAAAATGTCAATCTCAAAATTAAAAAAGGCCAGACTGTTGCGCTGGTTGGAGTAAACGGTGCAGGTAAGAGTACACTTGTCAAGTTACTGCTTCGCTTTTATGATCCGGATGAGGGTCAGATTATATATAACGGGCATGACATACGTGAATACACGGTCGAAAGTTACAGACGAAAATTTGCAACTGTTTTCCAGGATTACAAGACATTTGCGCTTTCTATCAACGAAAATGTAATCTGTCATGAATGCTCTGATGATGAAAAGGAACTTGCAAAAGATGCCCTTATAAAATCAGGAGCGTGGGATAAAGTCAGCACTCTGCCGCAAGGAGCAGACTCTGTTTTGACAAGAGAGTTTGATGAATACGGTGCAGGCCTGTCCGGCGGTGAGATTCAAAAGACTGCCGTTGCACGTATGTTTGTAAGAGATTTTGACATTGCAATATTGGATGAACCCAGTTCTGCTCTGGATCCAATCGCAGAATATAAGATGTATGAAAATCTTGTCGCAACAACAAATGAAAAAACAGTCATATATATTTCACACAGGCTTTCAAGCACAGTGCTCAGTGACATAATATTTGTCTTAAACAACGGAACAATTGTTGAAGAAGGAACACACAACACTCTTATGGAGCAAGGCGGAGAATATGCAA
Organism: uncultured Clostridia bacterium; assembly: GCA_937884995.1. GTDB lineage: Bacteria > Bacillota > Clostridia > Oscillospirales > Acutalibacteraceae > Fimenecus. The sequence goes on along the minus strand of CAKZZL010000037.1, from coordinate 118,416 downwards.
AGATGTTCTCCTTACAAGCCAGTTCATACAATGGACGGGAGGTGAAAAAAGATGCCTGATATGGGACCTCCGGGCGGACCTATGATGGGGCGTCCCGGTCAAAAGCCTCTTGGCATGGATGAAATGCTGAAGTCAAAACCTAAGCATTCTACTTTTTCAAACATTTTCTATTTTTTGAAGATAATGTTTAAGATTTCTCCCCTGCTGGTTATTGGTGAGTGTTTCTGGGGAGCGCTTATGCGCCTGCCCACAAAGATAATATCGGTACTAGGTGTAAAATATGTTATTGACGTAATAAGTTCAGGTGATGATACAAGCAAAATCGTTCATGCTGTTATCCTTATAGGGATTATTCTGGTTATATCCGAAAGCATCAACTGGTTATATAGAGAAATCTTTTTCCAGGTTGAAAGAGAAAAACTTGAAAAAGGCATCTCCCAAATGCTATATAAAAAAGCAAGGAAACTGGATTTTGAGAATTATGACAATCCTGACTTTTACAACAATTTTATATTGGTTATAGAGGCATCATCCGGCGGTATCACAGGTGTACTTGGAATGGTTCAAAGATATATAGGAGAAATTGTTTCTCTTGTTACCATCGGCGGAATTTTGCTTGCGATCGACCCCATATGCCTGCTTATAATCATCCTAATAGTTGCTATTTTCACTCCGGTCGGAAGAAAGATAGGAAGGCTGCAAGCCGAAAGACAGATTGAAAATAATATACGTCACCGCAAAGCTGACTATTTTGCCAGGATTTTCTATCTGCAGGATTATTGCAAAGAAGTCCGTATGAATGACATAAAATCTCTTTTAATAAAGAGATACAACTCTGCTGCAGATGAAGTAATATCCAACCAGAAGTTTTATGCGAAGAAGATTTCCATTATATATTTCCTGCAGGAATGCGGCGTGCAAATACTTGGCTTCATGTTCGTCCTTCCCCTATATCTTGGATATTGCGTGCTGGAGAGCAAATCCCTTTCTGCAGGTGACTTCGTAGCCAGCTTCAATGGTGCTTTTCAAATTGCTGCATCCTTTTCTTTCCTGACTGTCGGCGTAATGCGCATGTTCTCTGAAAGAGCAAAATTAATTGAAAAGTACAGAGATTTTCTTGCAAAAGAAAACAAGATAAAAGAAGGAAGCATTGAGGATATCGAGGAAAAACCTCAGGAAATAAAAATAGAAAACCTTTCATTTGCTTATCCAAATTGCGAAGAATTTGCATTAAAAGATATAAATCTTACTGTAAAGCCATACGAAAAAATAGCGCTTGTAGGTTATAACGGAGCCGGTAAAACGACTCTTACAAATCTCCTCCTTCGTTTATATGATCCAAGTTCCGGTTCAATAAAGATAGGCAATAAAGACATTTCAAAGCTGACTTTGGACAGCCACCGTGCCCGTTTTGCAGCAGTCTTTCAGGATTTCCAGATTTTCGCATCCACAATAGGTGAAAATGTATCTCTTGACATAAGCTATGACGATGATGCAGTAACTGATGCACTTAGCCAAAGCGGATTCACAAAGCCTTTGCCCAAAGGAAACGAAACTCAGCTTTTGCGTGAGTTTGATGACAACGGTATGATGATGTCCGGCGGAGAAAGCCAAAAGGTTGCAATAGCCCGTACTTTTTATAAATCATGTCCGTATATCATACTTGATGAACCTTCAGCAAACCTGGACCCGATTGCTGAATATAATTTGAATCAGTCAATGATAACAGCCGCAAAACACAAAACCGTTATCTTTATTTCACACAGGCTTTCAACGACTGTTAATGCCGATAAGATATATGTAATGGAAAAAGGTTCAATCATTGAAAGCGGTACTCACAAACAGCTTATGGAACAAAACGGAACATATGCATATATGTTCAGGCTTCAGGCTGAAAAATACAAAAACTAAGGCGTGTCTTAGAAAAAACATCCCGGAACATTTCGATCCGGGACATTTTTTTACTCATCAAATTTTTCTCTGTTTATCCATAATCCCAACGCAGGGTTTGGTATGAAATATATCTCTTCGCCTTCGACTGTGTTGTATCCGTATTTCAGTTTTTCCGGATCGTATTTTTTTACAAGCTCATCATAATCGGCAGGATTAAATCCGACTGAAGAAATCTCTTCTTTGGATATACTTTTTACAGCATATGTGATTGTGAATCTGCCGTCGGAGGAACCATGAATAAGGTGGGCTGCCGCGCCCATGTTTTCCCTGAGGTCTTCATTTTCTTTTTTCTTAAACTCATCAAGAGTATGAAGTCTTCCTCTGTATCCGTATTTGCGAATAAGCTTATCCACCTTGTCATCCTCACCGAAGCGTTCAACTCCCGGTGCAAGGATTACAAGTTCGCTGTCATCTGCCATAGCCATTCTTGTGCGGTATACAGCTTTATTTCCTAGCCATGTGCTTTTAAATTCCGAAGGTTCGAGATATACTACACATTTTTTCAGTCCGTGCTCAACAAAGTCGATATTTTTTTCCTGAGCAAGTTTAACGGCGTTAGTGAGGCATTCCCTGCCTTCTCCTATAAACAGTCCATGAGTATGGATAATTCCGCCCGGAGCCGTTGTAACAGTCAGTACAAAGAGAATCGGCCGATCGGCTAAGAAGTGCTCCATGCCGTAATCGAACATTTTTCTTACCGGAGTATAGTCCTTGCCCATCATACGTTCCATGCCGTAGACTGCACCGACCATATGTGACTTATTTATCATTTCACTGCCGCCGACTCCCACAAAGAGATTCTTTGAATGATTTGCCATCCCTATAACTTCATGAGGCACAACCTGACCCGGAGAAATGATCAGGTCATAACTTTCATCCATCACCTTTTTGTTGACTTCGGCAGAAACCGGCTCAGCCCACAATCCCTCTGTGATCTCTGATAAAAAATCAGCAGGAATTTCACCAAGTTTTACAACATCGCTGCGCCAATTATGAACAATCATGGATTCATATGGGACATCTCCGTACATGAGTTTCCATTGTTCCTCAGTCATCGCGACATGTGTGCCGAGAGCAGGCATTATATCAACATGAACTCCCTTCTCAGTCAATGCATGGTAATATATATTTGTAATATATCCTGCACCTGAGTGAAAACGTGTAAAATCCGGAGGGAGAATAAGTACCTTTTTCAATGGCCTGTCTTTTATGGAATCAAAAAGAGCTTCTTTTATTTCTTCCTTAGTCAGGCCGTCTTCATTTTTGGCAATCATATATATGTCTTTCATATATCTTTCTCCCACAAAAGTTTTTCCAATGCAAAAGCTATTCCGTCATTATCACAATCGCAGCTTTCAAAATCTGCGATTTTTTTTACGAAATCATCTGCATTGCCCATGGCAACTCCTATGCCTGCAGTTTCAATCATGGAAATATCATTCAGGTCATCACCAAAAGCCATAGTTTTTGAAAGAGGAAATCCTAAATAATCTGCCAGATTTTTAAGCGCATTCCCTTTATTTGCTTCATTGCTGTTGATTTCTATGTTATTTACCATGGATGTTGTGATTTTTAAATCCGGGAATTCTTTCTGAATCAAAGTGAAAAATTCAGCTCGTTCTTCTATATCTTTGAAAAATGCCTGTACTTTTTGTACACCGGCATTTTTCTCTTTAAGATAAGCTTTTAATTCTGATACCGGGCTGCGGAGATTACGTATCATTTCAAGGCTGTGAGTACTTGCTGCATAGTCCTGCGCCTTGTCATAGAAAGCCTGAGTCATCCAACCCCAGCCATTTTGATAGCAATCATAAATCAGATCTGCCTTATCGAGCTGCTCCATCACCTTTATGGCGGTATCGCAATCAATTTCAGATACAAATATGCTTTTATCTTCTCTCACATCATAGACTTGCGCGCCATTGATTGAGATAACATAGTGCACAAATGGCAGATCCCGGATTACCTGCGGCATTCCGCGGTAGAAACGGCCTGTGGCAGGGACAATTTCAATTCCTTCTGCAGCAGCCCGCTCCAGTGCGTTTCTGTTTTTTTCAGAAAGTTTCTTATCGGAATTCAGCAATGTGCCGTCAAGATCGAGTGCAATAAGTCGTATATCAAGCATTGTATGTAGTAGCTGCGGTATCTCCGCCGTGTCCTGTCCAGTTTGTGTGGAAGAATTCGCCTCTGGGAGCATCTGTTCTCTCATATGTATGAGCTCCGAAATAATCACGTTGTGCCTGAAGAAGATTTGCAGGCAGTCTTTCACTTGTATAACCGTCAAAATAGCTTAAAGCCGATGTCATGGCAGGTGCTGGAACACCATATTGTAAAGCTGCAGAAGCAACCTTCCGCCATGCAGGAACCAACTTTTCTATTGTGCTCTTGAAATACGGATCAAGAAGAAGGTTGTTAAGGTTGGGGTTATTATCATATGCTTCCTTAATTTTCCCGAGGAAAACAGAACGTATGATACAGCCACCGCGCCACATCAAAGCAATTCCGCCGTAATTCAGTTTCCAGCCGTAATGTTCAGCTGCAGTGCGCATCAATGTATAACCTTGTGCATAAGAAATGATTTTTGAAGCAAAAAGCGCCTGACGGATAGCTTCAACCATTTCTGCCTTATCACCCTCGAAAGGAGCGATTTCTCTCTTGAAAACCCTGCTTGCCTCTACACGTTCATCCTTCATTGCAGACAAACATCTTGCAAATACTGCTTCACCGATTAATGTAAGCGGCACGCCTTCATCCATTGCTGCGATACCGGTCCATTTACCTGTTCCTTTTTGTCCAGCTGTATCAAGAATCTTTTCGGCAAGAGGCTGACCGTCGCTGTCCTTGTATGCAAGGATATCCCTTGATATCTCAATAAGGTAGCTGTCAAGTTCCGTTTCATTCCATGCTTTGAAAGTTTCATACATTTCGTCATAGGACATTTTGAGCAAATCGCGCATCATTTGATAAGCTTCGCATATGAGCTGCATATCGCCGTATTCTATACCATTATGAACCATTTTAACAAAGTGTCCGGCACCGTTTTCACCTACCCAGTCACAGCATGGCTCACCGTTTTCAACCTTGGCGCATATTGCCTGAAGAATCGGTTTAACATACGGCCATGCAGCCGGAGACCCGCCGGGCATCATGCTCGGGCCCTTCAATGCGCCTTCTTCACCGCCTGATACTCCTGTACCGATATATAACTTTCCTTTGCTTTCAACATACTCTGTTCTGCGGATTGTATCCGGGAAATGTGAGTTTCCGCCGTCTATAATGATATCTCCGTCTTCAAGTAAATCAAGAAGCTGGTCTATCATTGCATCAACAGATGCACCGGCTTTTATCATCATGAAAACTTTTCTTGGCTTTTCAAGATTTCCGACAAGTTCCTCAAGGCTATGACAGCCTATGATATTTTTGTCCTTTGCGCGTCCGTTTATAAAGTTATCAACCTTGGATACGGTCCGGTTGTATACTGCAACAGTGAAGCCTTTTGACTCCATATTCATTACAAGATTCTCACCCATAACGGCAAGACCAATAAGTCCTATATCAGCTTTTTTCATATCAATGAATACTCCTTTTATCTTTGTACTCGGGCATTGCCTTTGTATATATCCCAAACTTGTTTTTCATCTGCCGGTTCAGCATAATCATTTAAGCTGCTTGCAGCAAGAACTCCGCTTGCCCAGCCGAACTGCAGCCATTTGTCTGCTGACCATCCATTAAGCAGTCCATAGAGCAGTCCACCCGAAAAACCGTCACCGCCGCCGATACGGTCCATAACCTGTATAGGTCTTGGCTCCTCAACATACCATTCGCCGTCAGCCCAGAGTAATGCACCCCAGAGATGTTCATTTGCTGAAACGACCTGTCTTAACGTTGTCGCATATGCTCTTGCCTGTGGATATTCTTTTCTGACTTCATCAATCATTATCTTGAATCTGTCAATCTTGGACTTAAGTTCAGTCCCTCCTGCCTCAGGTCCCTTAAAACCGAGACAAAGCTGGAAGTCTTCCTCGTTTCCAATAAGGATATCAGCTATGGATGCAATCTCATGGAAGACACGGCTAAGTTCCTCTTCGCGGCCTTTCCAGAAAGTGGCGCGGTAATTAAGGTCAAAACTTACAAGTGTGCCGTATTTTTTTGCTGCTTTAGCAACCTCAAGGCAACATTTTGTTGTCTCTTCGCTCATTGCGGCTATAAGGCCGGAAAGATGTAGGATAGATGCACCTTCCTCACCGAAAATACGGTCAAGGTCAAAATCATCTGCGGAAAGAGTTCTTCCTATTTCACCGGCACGGTCATTCCATACTCTGGGTGCTCTTAGTCCAAAACCGGAATCAGCTATATTGAATTGATGTCTGTATCCCCATGGCCCACCCTGAGGAACCTCTTTTCCTTCAAAACGGATATTGCGAGCACGTAATTGTCTCTTTATAAAGTCAGCCATTGGTGAACCTTCTACAAATTTTGTAAGGATAAGGCACTCTTTACCAAGGCTTGACGAAACATTTAAGACATTAGTCTCAGCAGATGTTGCCTGCATATAAAAAAGGTTGCTGTTTTGTACAGCCATACGGTCCTGAGGAGTGATCCTGAGTCCCATACTTGTTACTGTTGCGATTGCATATTTTTTCATTAAAACTACTCCTTTGAAGAAAGTTTTTTCACAAAAAAAGATATCAAGTTATAGTATCATACTTAAAGGTTAAAATCAAGAAAATTGACACCGGCTGACAGAAGAGAATTTACATAGGCAAATCCAATATAAATAGAGCTGATTTTTCTGTTTTTTCACTTTTTTCGTACTCCTAAATATATTTAGACAAAAACTAACTAAAATGTAGTATTTGATGTCTTATAGTGTTATAATAGATACTTAATATAGGAGTGATATCTATTGGATTTTCTGACTAATGAATACTCATTTCCTTCAAAATCAGGTCTTTGTGATATATATGCCCAGAGTGCGGCTCCTATGGATTACGGCTCCATCAAAGGCATTGTTCAGATATCACACGGTCTTGCTGAATACTCAGGCAGATATGCGAGATTCGCATTTGAGCTCTGCAAACGCGGCTATGCCGTATTTGTAAGCGACCACTTAGGCCATGGTTCTTCCGTCAGCAACGAAGAGATGCTTGGTTATTTCGGTGATAGCGGTGGAGACGATGTTCTTGTTGAGGATCTTAAGTCCTTGACAGATATTATCAAAAGTGAGTATGCAAACCTGCCGATATACATGTTCAGCCACGGACTTGGTTCTTTGATTGCAAGGAAATACACAGCTAAATACGGATATCTTTTGGATGGTGTCATCTATTCATCCACAAGCGGTGAACATCCTACAATATCCACAGGTATACATCTTGCCAACACCTTTATAAAGCAGAACGGCACAAGATACCGTTCGGAAGTTCTTGATACCATTGCATTCGGTTCATATAACCGAAAGACAGAAAAAAGGACTGACTGGGATTGGCTGTCAAGAGACAAAGAAGAAGTTGATAAGTATATAGATGATGATCTTTGCGGCTTTATGTATACTGTAAGCGCTCTTAAAGACATTTTCACTATCTTAAAGCAGATTTCAACGAGAAGATGGTATAACTCGATTCCATTGAGTATGCCTATACTTCTTTTAGAAGGAAGCAATGACCCGGCAGGTAACTACAGCAAAGGTGTAAATGAAGTATATAAGACGCTGAAAAGAACAGGCCATAAAAATGTCAGCTTAAAAGTCTATGAAGGCGCAAGGTATGAGCTTCTCAATGAGATAAACCGTAAAGAAGTCACTGAAGATATCATTGACTGGCTTGATGAACTTGCCGATGAACACAGAAAACAATTTGAGGCACCTCAAATTAAAGAAGATACCGACAATCAGGACAACGATAAGATTGAAAACACAGATACAGATGTAAATACAGACACAAGAAACTGAGGGGGTTATATATATGTCTACAGCACTCGATTATATTAAAGAATACGGGGACAAGTCTTTTGAAGAAATGCCATTTGGAAATGTTGATAATATCATTTTATGCAACCTTTTCTATATGCCTTTTGACAAAGTTGTTCCACCGAGCATGAATCCTATTCCTTTCGGCGAGATGTGTGAAAAAATGTTTGCCTACAACGGACATAAGCACATAGCTCCGGCACTTATGCTAAGAAAAGAAATCAGTGTAATGATGATGGAAGCTGCAAAGTCCAAAAGATTCTCGGAAATGAAAGCATATGCTCTTGAAACAGCATTTGAGAGAGAACCTGCAGTTCAGTTCGCAGCCATCACATACCTTCTTCCTGACGGAACAACAGTAATTGTTTTCAGAGGCACAGATGATACATTCGTAGGCTGGAAAGAAGACCTTGACCTTTACACAAGGAAAGGCATTCCTTCACATCAGCTTGCTGTTGAATATATCAACCGCATTGCTCCGCAATTTGATGGTAAGATTAGAATCTGTGGTCACTCAAAAGGCGGAAATGTTGCTCTTTACGGAGCTTTGAATTGTGATAAGAAAATCCGTGAAAGATTCATAGGCATATACAATAATGACGGCCCGGGCTTTGTAAATGACAGCTTTATGTACACCCGCGCTTATCAAGATATACGTCCCAGCTATCATCATTTTGTCCCGACTTCATCATTTATAGGTATGCTTCTTTTCCATGATGATGATTATATTGCTGTAAAAAACAAGCATTTAATCGGCATGATTCAGCACGATCTCGGCTTTTGGAAGACAAACGGACCTGATCTTGATGTAAGAAGTGATGTTAATATGCTGGCAAAAATTACTGACCAGTTCCTTAAGACCTTCATATACAGAGTCGGTGACGAGCAAGGTTCACTTATCGACTCATTCGCAGGCGAACTTATAGAGAATTCAGACCTCGTAAATCTTTCTCAGCTTGCAATGCACCCGCTTCATGAAGCCAGGCAGATTGTAAGCATGTACAAAGTTGCAGATGATACCACACATGAAGCACTTGTTAACTTCGTGGACGGTTTTGGAAAGATTGTGGTTGCATCTACTAAATCCGTTATGGAGGTTGCAGGTCCTGCATTTGAGAAGGGTTCAAAAATCTTGAGCAAAGTCTTCGGATAATGCCATTAGATATTTTTTAACTATAAAGGATTGATTTTAATGACAGTTAACACTATCATCGTCATCGTAGCCATCATTTTATATATGGCAATGATGATAGGAATGGGATTCCGTTTTTCAAAAGGAAACCAAACCAGTTCTGACTACTATCTTGGAGGAAGACAGCTTGGTCCGTTCGTAACTGCAATGAGCGCAGAAGCATCGGATATGAGTGCTTACCTTCTTATGGGTATTCCGGGTCTTGCTCTCATGTGCGGGCTTGCGGAAGCAAGCTGGACAGCAATAGGACTTGCAATCGGCACTTATCTCAACTGGCTCTTTGTTTCCAAAAGACTCAGAAAGTATACAGAAAAAATAGGCGCTGTAACCATACCTGAGTTCTTTTCAAAGAGGTTTGATGACAAGAAAAATATACTCTCAATTATTGCATCACTTGTAATCATTGTATTCTTTATTCCATATACAGCATCAGGTTTCTCAGCCTGCGGCAAATTCTTTCACAGCCTTTTCGGCATGGATTATCTCACAGCTGTGATAATATGTGCAGCCGTTATAATCATATATTGCACTCTCGGCGGTTTTCTGGCCGCATCTACTACTGACTTTGTACAAAGTATCATTATGAGCCTTGCTCTTATTACAGTTCTCGGCATATCCGAGGGAATAATCGGAGGTTTCCACAACATTATCGATAATGCCTCACAAATGGATGGATATCTTAATCTTTTCAAAGGCTTCAGTGTTGAAACCATGACGACCGGGAAATATGGTCCGATAACTATAGCTTCCACTCTTGCGTGGGGTCTCGGATATTTCGGCATGCCTCATATTCTTTTAAGATTCATGGCTATAAAGGATCCTAAAAAACTTAAACTTTCAAGAAGAATTGCATCAGTTTGGGTAGTTATCTCAATGGGCGTTGCAGTTTTAATCGGTGTTGCAGGTTATTCATTAATGAAGACCGGTGTTATAGGGGTTAATTATGAAACTGCTTCAGCAGCTGAATCCATAATCGTTGATTTTTCAAAATTCTTATCAACAAGAGGATGGATACCCGCTTTTGCAGCAGGCATATTCCTTTCCGGTATACTTGCATCAACAATGTCAACTGCTGACTCACAGCTTATCGCTGCATCATCGAGCATAACTCAGGATCTCTTGGTAAATACATTCAAAGTAAAACTTTCAGAAAAACAGACACTGATTATCGCAAGAGTATCTGTTGTTATAATATCAATAATAGCAGTCTTCCTTGCAAGAGATCCAAATGGTTCTGTATTCTACATAGTATCCTTTGCATGGGCAGGCTTCGGTGCCGCTTTCGGCCCTGTTGTTTTGCTTTCTCTTTTCTGGAGAAGAGCCAATAAATGGGGTGCTCTCGCAGGTATGCTCGCAGGCGGCGTAATGATCTTTATATGGAAGTTCATTATACGTGTACAGTTTGCAGGCACAGTTCTCGATATTTATGAACTCCTCCCCGCTTTCATCACAGGTCTGATTGCTATGGTAGTTGTAAGTCTTCTTACAAAGGCTCCTGCTGATGATGTAACAAGAACATTTGATGAAGTTAAGCAGAATCTTAATGCTTGACCACAATATATAACTTTTACCTCCGAGCTTCAAAATGACGTCCGGAGGTTTTTTTGTGCTCTAGTTGCCCTGGGCCTTTTCGCCCGTTTCAAAATGCGGGATTGATTGATATTTTTTTATATATATGCTACAATCAATAAGTATTTCGGAGGTGACTTCCTTTTGAATATTTCGAAAACAAGTCCACTTAAACTTATATCACTTATCCTGCTCATTTCCATTCTTTTCACATCCTGTGCAGGAACAAACAGCAAAAGTATATCTTTACGTTCCGGCATAATAAGCCCTGACAATGCCGGAGAAGAATACCACATGTCAGACAGCAAGAATTATAAAGTGATTGCATCTTCAGGTCTTATTATCATGTATTTTGATAAGACGACTATGTCTGTCGGCATCAAAGACACTGTTTCAAATGTCTTCTGGACATCTATACCTCAAAGCAGTGTAAGCAAATCTTTGCAATATGCTCCCCTGTCATTAATCCTTTGTGATAACAAAGGCAACAGGTATAAACTCAACACTCAGGATAATTCAATTGCCGTTGAGCAGGCTAAGTATCTTATAGGCGAAAGCGGTGTAACCGTTACATATAAGCTTAGTTCAAAAGATGAAAAGGTCTCGGCCGAATGTGTTTTGAGATACAGTTTGGCAGATGGCACTTTCTACGTAAATTTCAGCATGAACTCTGTTAATTTGCCTGATAATACATACCTTGAAAAAATAGAACTGCTAAACGATTTTGGTGCTTACGAAAAAACTGCAGACGGAGATTTCATCTTTGTGCCTGACGGATCCGGTGCTCTCATATACACATCTGTAAAGGATGATAACTTTACGCCCATTTCCCTCAAAGTTTACGGAAATGATCTTGCTCTTGACAACTCATTCTCTTCAGGTCCTTGTCTTTTCGGAGCTTACGGAATAAAGCACGGCGCAGGTGCCTTCCTTTGCACAATACTGAATGGTGCTGAGATTGCAACAATAAATGCATACAGAAACAGTGATGAAACTCTTAACAGCGTAGGTGCTGTTTTCACTACCTGTGACAGTGTAGAAACAGAAAAAAGTATTCGTTATGGCAATAAATATAAGCAGGAAATTGATCTTTGCTACAGATTTCTTTCAGGTAAATCAGCGACATATTCCGGATTTGCTTCTGCATGCAGAGAAACTTTAATCAGAAATTCAACACTCTCTTCCAGGACCTTGTCAATATCACAGCAGAATATACCTTTGATAGTTTCATTACAGGCCGGATATGTGTCACAAAGTGGAAAATACCAGGTTAAATCTGACTTCAACCAAGCTCTTTCTTTGATAACTTTGCTTAAGGCCAAAGGTGTCAATAATGTATTTCTCAGATACAACGGCCTCAGCAAAAAAGCAAATAACGGGAATACTGTTTTTGCTGATTTCTATAAAGAACTTGGAAAGAACAAAGATTATGAAAATCTATATAACTATATCAGTACGCAGCAATTTTCTCTCTTTCTTGATACAGACATACTCAGTTCTTCAAGAGTAAATACAAGCGCCAAGAATATATATGGAAAGAATATATTCATGTCACCGGAAGAAGGTTTACTCTTAAACTCCCCTGTTAAAAAGCAGAAATTCTTAAAAATGAATGCTATCGAAAAATCCATTGATGATATTCTTGACAGATCTTCAATATCTTTTGACGGTTATGCGCTCAATGACATGGGAAACTACCTTTATTCTGACTATTCGTCAGATCTTTACACGCGGTCAAATTCAAAAGCAGAGATAAAGAAACAGGTTCCGGTTTTGGCATCATACAAGAAAGTTATGATAGATAACGGTAACTTTTATTCCATAAAGAATGCAGACTATATCTACAATATAGCTACAACGGTCTATGCTAATCCTGAGTCTCAGGCATATGTTGCCATACCATTTGTAGAACTCATGCTCCACGGCACATATGAATATTCAACTTCTGCTGCCAACAGCACAGATGATATGACAACAGCTTTCTTAAAGGCTATTGAATACGGCTGCCTTCCGACTGTCAGCTGGTATTGTGATGAATCCGATTCAAAAGATCCTTACTATTACAACAATAACATAAATGACATCGTAAGCCTTTATTTGAAAGCCAATGATATCTTCAATGATTTGAGAGACAACCGTATGACATCTCATAATGAGGTAAAGGAAAACTGCTATTGCACGGAATACAATAACAGCGTAAAGGTTTATGTGAATTATTCAGATAAAGATATCTCAATCGGCGGAATTACCATACCCGCGAGGGATGCTTTGAAGGTGTCATAACAGAGAAAAGCATATTCATTAATACATAAGAGAGACCCCTTGATTCAGGTGATCAAGGGGTATTTTTTATTCTTTCTGCTGAACTGTTCAACTATATATCATCTATTATTCCTCAGGAATTTCAATGTTTGTTGCGTCGCCGATGCTGTTAAAGCTAATGGATTTAACAACAAGTGGTTTGATTGCTTCATTTTCATCGAAATCGTCTTCGTTGTAGTCAACTGTGCCTTCAAATTCTACATTATATTCAAACAGCTTATAGTCAAGGTAAAACTCCATTGATTCAATGTTGTATCCCATTCCTGATTCCCAACCGGCATTTATAAGGTCCTCACCTGTTTTTCCGATGAATGCATCCATTTCTTCCTGAGAAAGGATGTTTTCGCTTATATTTTCAAGGGTTTCAATCTCCAGAGGTGAAATGAGTTCCTTTTGTTTTTCTTCATAATCCGGATCAGAAAAATCAAGATCAAAAATTGCCTGACTTGTTGTCTCATCAATGTTTGCTATTGCACGGTAGTAAACATCATCAATCTGAAAGACGTAGACATATTTGCTCTCATAAGTAGCATTCTGAGTTTCGCCATCAAGGTTCAAATCAAGAATATCTCCGATGGTCTTAAGCGAGTCAATTGATGCAGCTGTATCGCCGGTAGCAGTTCCCTTTGAGCAACTTGCAAAAAGAGCAAGTACAAGCACAAGTGCGAGAATTACGGAAAGTGTTTTTTCCATATTTTTTACTCCTTTTTTTATTTAATTATCTGCTTGTTCTTTTGATTATCATATTGAACAGTCCTTTAACAGAATTTTTACTTTCTTGCTACATCGTCGCCGTAAATGGTTTTCCAATCGTTTTTCATTGAAATGGCAACATATCCGTTTTCTTTGCAATTATTAAGCATTTTTTCTGCCTTTTCAGGGTTGCCGTTTTCACGAGTTGTATCATCACAGCAGAGCATAAATGCCATAGCTTTATACTCATTATCATTTAATGCATATTGTGCCATACTGAAATCACTGCCGCTGTTTCCAAAAGCGAGTACAGGCTGAACACCAATTTCCTGCTGAATGACAGTAACTTTGTTCATATCTAGGTTTTTAACAAGAAAATCTCCGCCCATAACAAGCTGGTCATCGTCATCAAAAACATATTCAAAGCCATCTGTGTCACCTTGATCTGTCGCAACAAGGCTGTCATCAGAACCGATAATTTGAGCAGCCGGAAGGTCAAGAGGAGAAGCCTTAACAAGTCCCCTGACAATAAACCTGTCGGTTCCGCTTACAATATATACCGTAAAATCGTTGTTCTCAAGAAGGTCAATTACCTGAAGCATTGGCTTATAGAAAGCTTCGGCTCTTGTCATGTTGTTATAGCCCGGAGCTTCGGTCTTTGCATATTCTGCACAATAGTCAACGAATTCTTCCGGTGTCAGTCCTGAGAAAGCAGATGCTACAGCTTTACCATGCCTTTGCATAAGATCGTCAGGTGATACGTCCGTATCTATCCACTGAACTATATCATTTGCAACAGCTATCTCAAAGTCAGATGCCTTATCCTTGTATTTCGGATCATCAAGAACCCTGTACTTTAATATGCAATGATCAAAATATACAGGATCTGTCTCACAAGCGAGTGTCCCGTCAAGGTCAAAAACAGCAATTCTGTTCTCCACAGGAATAAAATCTGCAGAAGCCTCATCAGCAACTGCTTCTATATATGAAAGAAGTTCATTTTTGGCATTGGCATCATCATTCCAAAGACTGAGTGCATCCGCTTCGACGATTTGCGTATCTGTCTGTTCCGGACTCTCTTCTCCTTTTTTCATATACGCTACTCCGAGTCCGTAAAAGCTACTGACTACTAGGAGCAGACATATCGCGATAATGGCAATAGTTTTCCAAATTTTTTCCTGTTTTCCATATCCTTCACCTCAAAAAAGTTCTCCTCGGCCCAGGTTTTTCATTCTTCAGCCATGGAGAGCATTTATTTATTATTTTTTTAAGAAGTCAGACAAATTGCTTATCCGAATATATTGATAATATTGAATTCGCTGGTTTCTTCGGTGCTTGTTTCCTCTTCAGTTTCTGCCTCTGTTACAGGTGCAGGCCCGTATACCTTGATAACTACTTCTTCACCTTTAATCTTCTTTGTGCCCTGTGAAGGTATTACTTCAAGAACCTCACCCTCTGTGTGGCTTCCATCATTATTGACTGTCAAAACCGTAACCTCAAAGCCTGAAGCAACAAGCCGGCTTTCAGCTTCTTCTTGTGTAAATCCGACAACTGCCGGTATTCCCACATATTCCGGTCCCAGGCTGACTGTGAATACAAGCGGGCTGCCTTTCGGTACAGATTTTCCGGGTTCAATACTCTGTGAGATTATGTATCCCTTTTCCACACTGGAACTGTATTCCATTTTGCAACTGATTGTGAATCTCTCATTCTGGACAGAGTTTTGAGCAATCATGTCATATGATGTGTTGGTGAAGTCTGCAACTTCTATCATCTCAACCTCTTCGCTCACAGTTTCCACAATGGTACTTTCCTTTTTGTCAAAGAAGCCGTTGCTATAGAGCATATATCCGCCAAGTCCCAAAAGTCCTATACCTACAATTATCAGGAATGTGATAAGTACAATTTTCCATGCAGGTGTATCATTTTGAACTACTACCGGCTCCTTGGCAGGAGTCTTTTCCTCATTCACAATATTAACACCCGAATATGAAGAAATAACATTTGAAGGTGTGGCTGAAAGCTCTTCTCTGAGAGTTTCAGCATCCTTTGTTCTGTCCTCAACCTCAAGCTGCATAGCATTCACTAAAGCATTGATAACATAAACCGGTATTATTTCCGCATACCTGGCAGGAATTATCAATTGATCATTTGTGGATCTTGAAACAGCATCCTGCGGGACAGTTCCCACAAGTGCCCTGTATATAACTGCGGAAAAGGCATAAATATCAGACCAGCTACCATATTCCATATTCACCCTGTATTGTTCGAGAGGTGTATATCCGTCGAAAAGTTCAGGAGAAAATGCCGTTCCTTCCCGTCTGATTTCCGAAATTGAAAATGATGTAAGTCTAAGTTTTCCGTCCCTGCCGAGCATAAGGTTATCAGGGCTTATACCGCCGTGTATGATGCCGACACTGTGTAAAGTTTCAAGTGAAGTAAGCACGGGCATAAAAAGTGCTTTTGCCTTATCCCAGTTTAAGTATCCTGTTTTGCTTTTTAAGAGGAATTCCCTGAGTGATATACTCTCAACATATTCAGATATTACATATGCCGTATTGTTGCATTCAACAATATCCGTTACAGGCACAAGTGCCGAGTGTCCGCGCAGACGGGCAAGGCCGCGCCAAAGGCTTAGGAATTCATCAAAGTATCTGCTGAATTCTTCTTCACAATGTTCCTTTATAATCAAAGATGCAGAATCTATTGTTCTCGTAGCAAAACGCTCCGGTAAATACTCACGCACAATAACCGGACATCTGCGTTCGGTATCATATCCTATATATGTTGCTCCTTCCGAGTTTGAAGAGAGCAGCTTGCCTACGATATATTTGTCTCCGATTTGACTTTTAAGCGGGAGGAATGGGGATATTTGAGGAGAATCTACATAAAATCCGCATTTTGGGCATTGTTTTTCTCCATACAGTTCAGACATACAGCCCATACAAAGGTCGTCTATACCCATATTGTCCACTCCTTTCTTAAACGATTTATATAATATCAATTAAAAACTTTAATGTCAATTTATTTTAACTCTCATTAGACAAAAGAGCTTCTGCGCATTTAACTCCGTCAACCGCAGCTGAAACGATACCGCCTGCATAGCCGGCGCCTTCACCGCAAGGGAAAAGTCCGCGTATATTGCTTTGGAAGAATTCATCACGTAAAACTCTGACCGGAGATGAACTTCTGGTCTCTGGTGCAGTCAAGATAGCATCATGCATTGCAAAGCCAGCTATCTCCTTGTCCATCTTATATAAAGCATCTCTCATAGTATTGGTTACTTTTGCAGGCAGGCAAAGTGATATATCGCTCATCTTTACGCCTGTTGTAAAGCTGGGCTTTACACAGCCCAGATGATCTGATTTTTTTTTATCAAGAAAATCTCCGACCAACTGAGCAGGTGCAGAATAATCAGAACCCGCCATGACAAATGCTTTTTTCTCTATCTCTGCTTGCAGATCAAAACCTGCAAGTACATCGTCTGACGGAAAATCCTCAGGTTCAACTCCTACAAGGACTGCCGCATTTGCATTTTCCATGTTTCTTGAATACTCGCTCATGCCGTTTGTCACCACATGGCCTTCATCGGATGTCGCGGATACAACCACACCTCCGGGGCACATACAAAAAGTATATGCGCCTCTGCCGTGAGGCGGATGACATGCCATCTTGTAATCGGCAGCTGGAAGTTTCGGGTGACCTGCATATTTGCCATATCGTCTCTCATTTATATATTCCTGCGGATGTTCGATCCTGGCACCTACAGAAAAGGGTTTCTGCATCATATTGATGCCGTGAGCCTTCAATACTTCCAATGTATCTCTTGCCGAATGCCCTATTGAAATAATCAAAGCATCGGTCTCAATATCACTTTTAAGTCCGTTTTTATCTTCAACTTTGATGCCGTGTATGTAATTATTGGCAACTATAATGTCGCTGAGTTTAGTTTCAAAAAGCACTTCGCCGCCAAGTGAGATTATCTCCTGGCGTATATTTTTTACTATTTTCTTTAAATTGTCAGTCCCTATATGAGGCTTGGAATTAACAAGTATGTCTTCAGGTGCGCCATGCTGCATAAATTCCTCAAGTATAAATCTGCAACGGCTGTCTTTAATGCCTGTTGTGAGCTTGCCGTCAGAGAAGGTTCCTGCTCCGCCCTCACCATATTGAATATTTGACCTTGTGTCAAGTTGTCTTGTGGTCCAGAAAGCGTTTACGTCTTCTGTTCTCTTGTCAATGTCGCGGCCTCTCTCTATAACCAGAGGTCTGGCTCCGCATCTTGCCAGAAGCAGGCCGGCAAACATACCTGCAGGTCCGAATCCTACAACAATAGGCCTTAAATTACTTTTTCTCTTAGACTCGGGCAGGACATATTTATATCTTTCCAGATATGTGACTTTATCATTGGAAAGTGACTCGACGAGTCTTTTTTCATCTCTGCTGAGAGACAAATCGATTGTATATACAAAATAAATTTCCGAATTTTTTACATATATGCTTCTTTTGAAAATTTCAAGATCGGAGATCTCTGACAGGTCTATCTTCAAAGCCTTGGCTGCCTTTTGCCGAACTATGCTCTCGTCATCATCAAGGCCTATTTTAATCTCTCTGATTCTAACCATTGTTTATCCTTTCAGCTATAGTTCTGCCTGCAAGTCTGCCACTGCTCCATGCCCATTGCAGGTTGTAGCCGCCGCAATCTCCGTCTATATTCAGTGCTTCCCCGCAGCA
The DNA here is from genome assembly GCA_937884995.1 of uncultured Clostridia bacterium. Taxonomy (GTDB): domain Bacteria; phylum Bacillota; class Clostridia; order Oscillospirales; family Acutalibacteraceae; genus Fimenecus. Next base: position 99,985 of record CAKZZL010000037.1, on the reverse strand, counting down.
GAAGAGATTTTTAACAAGTTTCGACTCCATTGTCTTAGAATCAAAGTCCGAACAATCAGCTCCGCCTGCGGTTACCTGCGCATAGTCAAAGCTGCGTGAATTTTTTATCTTTATGTGCCAGCATTTCAATATATTGCTTAATGCGGATATTTCATTATCACTAAGCTGTGCTATCTTGCCGTTTACGGCTATATTGCATTCTTTGAGCAATGTGATGCATATTTGCTTGTTGATAATTCCGCTCAGCAGGTTTTCGTTGATTCCCGGTGACAGTTCTCTTCTTTTGCATATATATTCGATAAGCTGCTCATTGCTGAAATCCGGCGTTAAATCCAGATCAAGATATATGTCTTCAGAATCAGACATAGATACAAATCTTGAAAGTTGCATGATTGGTATGCCCGAAAGTCCGTAATCCGTAAATTGAACTTCACCGTAGTTTTCATATGCAGTTTTCCCGTCTATTAAAAGTCTTAGATTGCATATGGATCTTATGCCCTTCAGTGCTTTTGTAAAGTTATCACAATTTAAGGATACAAGCGCAGGCGCAATATCGGTGATATTGTGACCCATCATTTTCAAAAGTTCATAGGAATCTCCGTCTGTACCATGCACTTTGCCTGCTTTACCGCCGCATGCCACAATGACATAATCAAAGCGATCCTTGTTATTAACAACCAATTTTCTCGAATATTCTGTTTCCAGGAGTTTAAGATGTACAGCCCTGTAGTCACAAATGGTTTTTACTCCCAGTCTCTCAACTTCGAATCTGAGGGCATCCAGGACGGATGATGCCTGATTTGACAAAGGATATACTCTTCCCTCTTCTTCCGTACGGGTGTATAGCCCCATTTCATTAAAGAAGGATATATTTGAATCCGGGTCGAAAAGATCCAAGGCATATTCAGCAAACTGTCTGTCGCCTCTGTATGCCTTTTTATCTGTATTTATATTTGTCATATTACATCTGCCGTTACCCGTGACAAGAATTTTTTTGCCCACTCTTGTCAATTTTTCAAGTATTGTAATTTCAACACTCTGGGGATCTTTTGTGCAATGTAAAAGTTCAATTGCGGCAGCAAGTCCGGATGCACCTCCGCCTATAATTGCAACCTTCGTCATTTAGTCTTTCGTCCTTCTCGTTTTTCCTTTTATTTCTTCAAGCCTTGTTTCTTTAAGAAAGCCACAGGCAGCAGTATGAAGATACCGACAACTGCAGCAGCAAAGAACATAACAGATCCCGGTGCAGCCTGTACCACACCGTATTCATTGGTATATGTAATTTCTGATATTCTGCATATTTCTTTTCCTATTATCGGCCCTATAATCATAGGCAGCATGACAACGAATATCATACGTATGCCCTGGAACATACCTGTCTTGTCCTCAGGAGTAAAGTCCCTGATACTTGCGCCGAGCAATATCATCAAAAGTCCGTAGCCTATGAGTGTAACAGCAGCACCGATTGCAAAGCCTCCGAGTGTTTTCTGGAAGCCTGTAATCACCAGCCCTATAACGAAAAAGGCAACAGATATATATATGAATTTGTCTTTGCCGAATTTATCCATAAGTTTGCCCATTGAAATGATAAGGGCTACTGCAGCAATCACAACAATGAGGCCTATAACTATTGTTATGGGTGTAAGTCCGGCTATAAGTTTATCCATTGTGAAGTCAAGTTTATGCTGCAGATATATGAAAATATACGGGAAGAATACCTGATATGCGGTATTGAATATGAAGATGGCAAGAAGTGACAGATAAAGTCCTCTGTTTTTCTTGATTACAGATGGTCTGAATCCGTAAATAAACTCTTTTATGAAGCTTTGTCTTTCGCTTACTGCCTTTCCTTCACGGTTATCCTTGATGGTAAATATTCCAACAATGCCGCACAGACTGACAAATCCGCCTAGACTTGCAAAGAAAACAGGATAACCTACCGAACCTACAAGTCCGCCCATTGCCATAACTATTACCATGGCAAAAACAGGCAAAAGTGAAAGTACACTTTCAACCGTAGCTCTGTTTTCACTGCTACTTGTATCTGTTACCCATGCATTAAAGGCTGAGTCATTACTGGTTGAACCCATAAATGTCATGATACAGTCCATGACAATAACAGCTGTGACGGTGGCATTGAGTATCTTTATCTCATCGGAAAGATGGAAAAGTGCAGCAACATTATCTCTGCTTATGAGGCTGAATGCGGCAGTGACAATTCCCCAAAGAATATATCCGATTGAAATAAACCATTTTCTTGTATTAACCCTGTCACTGAGTATTCCCATGATAAAGGTTGTGACAACTGCGGCAACTGCGCTGAAAGCGACCATCCTGCTTATGGCATCCATAACATTGATGGCGCCGTCCACTGTGGTCTGGCTTGCCCCGCCGTATACCGAGTTATACAGGAAGGTGTTAAAGTACATATTTTCAACGGCCCATGCGATTTGTCCCATGAGGCCGAAAAGTATAAGGTTAAACCATTGAAGTCCAGTAAGTTTTTTCATTCTCTCACCTTTTGATTACTTGAAATAATATACCCGTGTTTCATAAGGACGTGTAACAAAGCTGGTTCCCTGTGTAGGTGAAATTGTATAGTTTGTAAGTACAAGTTCTCCTTTTGAAAGATCAAAGCCCTCAGGTGCAGTGAACTTTACACTCTTATCTGTAAACGAGCTGACAACCAGGAGTCTTTCACCGTCGAGATTACGTTCATAAACATAAAGCTGGCTGCTGTTTTTAAGATGCTCTTTATAATCACCATAGATAGCAACCTTATGGCTTTGACGGAATTTAATAAGTTTTCTGTAGTAATTAAGTACTGAATTCGGATCTTCTTCCTGACTTGCAACGTTGATTTGAGTATAGTTGGGATTTACATTAAACCAGGGCTCTGCTGTTGAGAAGCCGGCATTTTCGCTCGAATCCCATTGAACCGGAGTTCTTGCATTTTCTCTTGATGTTTTGTTGGCGATCTTCAGATATCTTTGGTCGGAAAGGCCTAATTTCTTGAAAAGTCTTTCGTTATTGAATGTAACTACATCCTTAAACTGATCAATACTGTCTAAGGTTATATTGGTCATTCCTATTTCCTGACCTTGATAAATAAAGGGTGTGCCTGATTGCATATAGCACATGGTTGCAAGCATCTTTGCACTTTCATCATGATATTTTTCTGAACCGTATCTGCTTACGATTCTAGGATGATCATGGTTTTCTATATATAGGCAGTTCCACGCCTTGCCTGCAAGGTCATCCTGCCAATGTGTAAATGCTTTCTTGAGTTTTTTAAGTGAGAACGGCATATGGATGGTATCTGTCATAAAGCAGTCTGCTTCCATATGGTCAAATCCTATCATCATATCAAGCTCATGGTCATCACCGGCAGTGAATTCCAGACAGTCCTGTGAATTTGACATCGGGGACTCACCGACTACAAAGCAGTCATATTTGTCTATGACATCATGTCTGAACTCCTTCAAATACTCATGTACATGAGGTCCCTTCTTGTAATGCTCAATACCTGTTGCAATAGGCAGCGGGAATCCGTTGGGAAGACCTTCTGCCTTTGATATAAATGTGATAACATCCTCTCGGAAGCCGTCAACGCCCATATCAAGCCAGAAACGCATGATGTCTTTGACTTCTTCCCTGACTTTCGGGTTATCCATATTAAGGTCAGGCTGTTTCTTGGAGAAAACATGTAGGTAGTATTGGTCAAGATTCTCATCATACTCCCATGCGCCACCCTCAAATGTTGACAGCCAGTTATTTGGAGGATTGTCTCCTTTTCCGTCTCTCCAGAAATAGTAATCATGATAAGGATTGTCCTTGGACTTTTTGCCCTCTATAAACCATTGATGTTCATCAGATGTATGGTTTACAACAAGGTCCATTATGACCTTCATTCCGCGTTTATGGGCTTCGTTCAATATTTTCCTGAAAAGTTTCAGGTCTCCATACTCCGGATTTATGTCCTTGTAGTCCGCAATATCATATCCGTAGTCAGCATTGGGTGATGGATATATCGGTGAGAACCATATTGCTGTAGCTCCCAGCGACTGAATGTAATCAAGTTTCTCCAGCACGCCGTGGAGGTCTCCTATTCCGTCCCCGTCTCCATCCTTGAAACTTCTGCACCAAATCTGATATACGACTAATTCTTTATACCAATTGTTATCCATCAAAAACACCTCTCAACATATATTTAACTTAGTATACCATAATTATAGAGATGATACAAACAAAAAAGTCTCAAAAGTGCTTGCTTTTTGTAGAAAGTTAAGGCTCAAATTTGTATAAATTGCCCTTGTTAGATATATATAAAAAGAGTATAATTATCTTTATCTGGAAAGGTGGTTTTTTTCATGGATGACACCATTCAAAGAATTCTTGACACAGAAGAAGATATCAGAGATAAAATAAGCAAAAAAAAAGACCGTCTTGATCATATTCAGGATGAGATTTCCGCTGCCAAAAAAGATATTGATAAAAAGCTCAATGACGAGTATGAAAGCAGTGTTGCCGAAACCCGTGAAAAAGCTGCTGCAAGACTCGAAAGTGAAATGAGCAGAATCGATAAAAAATATGAAAAGATCGAGGCAAATCTCTTGGAAGAATTAGAGTCTGGTCAGAAAGACTTATCCGACAAACTCTTTGCCAAGGTCATCGAATAGGACATAAGCTTTTGCAAAAGGAAGTGATCCGGGAAATGAAACAAACAGAAAACGCACTGCTGGCAAAAGTTCATGTAATGTATTCAAGAAGGCTTTCAGACGATGATTACCGGGCACTTTCGGGGCTCAAGGGCAATGATGAGATTCTAGCTTATTTAAAAGCAAATTCTCAATATGGGCCTCACCTGAAGCTAAGCCCGGGCACAAAAGTCACACCGGAACGTCTTGAATCTGCCGTAAAGCATGCCGAACTTGAAATTTTCTCTTCGCTTTGCAGGATGGAGATGTTTTTGGGTGAAAGTCTCTACAGATACTTTATAGAGTGTGATGAAGTGGAAATGATCCTCTATTGTGCAAGATATCTTGATACAGACACCATAGATGATCTTTTCGTAAGGCCTGACTTTTATGCCAAAAATCAATCCGTGAACGGCTACACACTTCAAAGAGCAAGATCGTTTGATGAGCTCTATCGTACACTTGATAACACCCCATACAAAAAACGTGTAGGTCCTTTAATTTCACATGGTATCGAAAATATAGGTCTGGCCCCGCTTGAAAGTGTTCTCTTCAATTTCATTTATGAGAATGCTGTCAAGAGAATTGAAGATAAAATCAAAGGCAAGAGCAAAGATGAATTGCTGAGTTACCTTAAATTGCTGTCGGATGCAAAAACGATAGAATCAATTTACAGGAGTGTCGCAAATTATCCTCAAAGCAACATATATAAATCAAGGCTTCTTGTTACATCCGTCACTGCTTTCAGCGACAAGGAAATCCAGACTTTATATGATGCAAATACGGCTGATGAAGTAGTCGATGTATTGAAAAATTCGGTATATAGAAAGCATTTTGAAGGCATAGATGATTTTGAACATATAGACAAGATCTTAAATCAGATTCTGGTCAGTGTCAGCAAACAAAACATACGCTACAGTCAAAATCCGTTGCTTTGTGTTTTCTCATACCACACTTACTCGGAATACGAAGTACAAAATCTTATACATATCATCGAGGGCATCAAATACGGACTAAGCCCTGACGAAATAGACGAAATACTTGTGAAAGGAGGGATTTGATGTCTGTTGAAAAAATGCGTTTGCTGAAGATAAGCGGAAATAACGACAAGTTGCAAAATGTAGCAGTAAAGCTTTTTGAATCCGGCTGTTTTCAACCTGAGCAGATAGGCAAATATATCTCATCATCTCTTGGCTTTATACCATATGGTGAAAGCAATAGATATACAGAGATACTTGACGCTTTGGAGCAAGCAAGCGAACAATATGACTTAAAAATCACATATATGCCTGACACGGCGCTGAGTCCTTTCACGGAAGAAGAAGGCGAGCATCTTGCAAGTCTTCAAAAGCAAGGCATAGGAGTAACACAAGAGCAGGAAACTCTTATGCAGCAGAAAGATTTATGCGAAGAAACAATCACAAAGTTGAACTATTTTTCTGATTTTCCCGCAAAACTGGACGATATAGCGAAGCTTGATTACATAAAAGTACGTTTCGGACGTATGCCGAAAGAAAATATGCAAAAGCTTGATGCTTTGTTCAAGAAATATCCCTATTTCTATTTTGTGCCTTGCAAGACTGATAAAGAAGACTGCTGGGGTACATATTTCGCCCTTAAGAACAGGCTGGACGAAGTTGACGGTGTGTTTGCTCTTCTTCTTTTTGAAAAGATAGAAATCCCCGGTGCATCCGGTACTATCGCAGAGCTGATTGATGAACTTAAAAGCAATTTGAAAATCATTCAGTCACAGCTCTCGGAAATAGATAAAAGAGTCGCAGATGTACTTGCGAGCGAAACAAACTTTATAAATCTGGCATATTCAAAACTTTACGCATATGACAAGATTGAGAAGATTAAATCATATTCCGTAAGTAACCCTCACTATTTCATGCTGGCAGGCTGGCTGACCTCTTCAAAAGAAGAAAAGATCAAAAAAATCCTTTCCGATATTCCTTCACTGGAACTTGAGTTTTCAGATCCAAACACAGATACAGACTCACCTCCCGTCAAGATAAGACGAAAACGCGGTTTGCTTAAATATCTGGTTGATCCATATAACTTCTATGTTGATATGTACGGAACCCCTTCATATACAGATATCGACGTTTCAACATTTGTGGCAATCACTTATACATTGATGTTCGGCATCATGTTCGGCGATATGGGACAGGGATTTGTACTTGCCTTAATAGGATTTTTAATGTACAAATTCAAGCATATGGGACTTGGCAAGATTCTTATTCCGTGCGGACTGTCCTCAATGATTTTCGGTTTCCTATTCGGAAGCGTCTTCGGCTATGAAGAACTACTCGATCCGGTATACAAGATGATTGGATTATCATCCAAGCCCTTGTCAGTCATGGACTCTGTAGGCACTGTACTTCTTTTTGCAATCTGCATTGGCATTGCACTTACGGCTTTGGCTATTTGTCTTGGAACCTATGCATCAATCAAAAACAAAAAAATCGGCGAAGCTATCTTCAGCCATAACGGGCTTGTAGGACTTTGTGTATACATATCTGCAGTAAACCTAGCATCGGGCTTTATGAAAGCATATTCACCTATTCCTACAAAAGTGTGTTTTGCTGTTTTAATAACCGGTCTCATAATTCTGGTTATTAAAGAAATCCCCATAGGTATAATCGACAAACATCCTGACTGGAAACCCGAAAGCATAGGAGACTTCCTCCTTCAAAATATTTTTGAACTTCTTGAGTGTGTCCTCTCCTATCTGAGTAATACAGTTTCTTTCCTGAGAGTCGGCGCATTCGTACTTGTACATGCCGGCATGATGATGGTTGTATTCTCACTTGCGGGAGAAAACGAAAATATATTTGTAATCATACTCGGCAACATTTTAGTTATTGCCCTTGAGGGTCTTCTCACCGGAATTCAGGCATTAAGGCTTGAATATTATGAGATGTTCTCGAGGTTCTATAAAGGGGACGGAAGGCCATTTATCCCATTCACAAATAAACAATTCTCTATCGGAGGTATAAAAAAATGAAAAAATTAAGGAATTTGGTTTTAATCACAGCAATCATTGTAATTTTGGTATCCTCACTTGCACTATTTGCATATGCAGCAGGAAGCAGTGATTCAGATACAACAAAGGCAGAGACAGCTGATACAACTGAAACTGCTGAGACAAGCGAGGACAGCGGTTTTGCAAAGGGCATGGGCCTTCTTGCAGCAGCAGTCGTTACAAGCCTTGCAGGTATCGGCGGCGGTATCGCAGTTGCCGCAGGCGCTCCTGCAGCTATCGCAGCAACGGCAGAAGATCCTAAATCCTTCGGTAAATCAATCATATTTGTTGCCCTTGGAGAATCAATTGCCCTTTATGGCGTTGTTATTTCAATTCTTATTCTCCAGAAGGTATAAAGATGAAACTTTATCTATTATCGGATAATCAGGATGCGCTTACAGGTTTAAGACTTGCAGGCATTGAAGGAGCGCTTGTCTCAAACGCTCAGGAAGTGGCAGAAAAGACCGAGCAGATACTAAAAGATCCGGAAGTCGGCATTTTGCTTCTTACTCCTACCGTAAACAATATGTGCAAAGAGTACTTCTGGAAATTAAAAAAGAACAAGTTCCCTCTCATATTGGAAATTCCTGATTCCAACCCTGATGCAAGCTCATCAGACTCTGTTACGGAATACATCCGTAACGCAGTCGGAATAAAGATTTAAGGAGGCGTTATCTTGGCATCACGTCTTGATATATTCTTAAAAACAGTCAATGACAACGCAAACAAGAAGTGTACTGACTTAAATAACAAGGCCCAGAACACATATAACAAAAGTGTTTCCATATATCAAAAAAAATCAAGCAAAGATATGAAAAAACGCCTTTCCGCAGAAAAAGTTCGCATAGATTCGGGCGTCAATAATCAAATTACGACATATGAAGCTCAGAAGCAGACATCTCTTCTCAAAATCAAAAATGATTATATAGACAAGGTTTTTGATGAGCTTGATTCTAAGATTACTGAATTTACAAATTCAGATTCATATCTTGAATTCCTTAAAAAAAGCGCACTGAGTCTTAAAGAAGCTGTCGGTGAAAATGGCAAATATTATCTCAGAGCTGACGATCTTAAATACAGCGATGAATTAAAGAAGATACTTGGCGATGTATCAATCTCCGAAGATGCCACCATTATATTGGGCGGCATTGCAGCAACCGACAGTTCTGCTGCTATACGGGCTGACGATACCATCGACTGCAGAGTATCTCAACAACGCACGGAATTCCATAAGAGCGTAGATTTTGACAACATTTAAGGTGATAACATGTCAACAGAATATATAATTTATGGCATTAACGGGCCTGTAGTCACAATTAAAGGAAAGACTTCTCTGCAAATCATGGAAACTGTCTATGTAGGCAAGATAGGACTTGTAGGAGAAGTAATTAAAATAGATGAAGACTTTACAACCATCCAGGTTTATGAAGAGACGGCAGGTCTTCGTCCGGGTGAGCCTGTAACTCCGACAGGATCCCCTATGAGTGTAATTTTAGGACCCGGTTTGCTCAAGAATATCTTTGACGGTATTGAAAGACCGCTTGAAAAAATTGAAGATGTCTCCGGTCCCTTTATATCAAGAGGAATCAACTTATCTTCCATTGACGAAAAGAAAGTTTGGTCAGTAACACCCCTTGTCAAAGTCGGAGACAAGATAAAAGGCGGAGATATTTTTGCAAGTTGTCCTGAAACTGATGTCATAGCACATAAATCAATGCTTCCCCCTACGCTTAGCGGAGAAGTTACAAAAGTTGCAGAAGCCGGCGAATATACAATCAATGATACAATTATCGAAATAAAGGACGAGAAAGGTCAGACACATGAAATCGGTCTTGCCCAGCGCTGGCCTATACGAAGGCCCAGACCCACCGCAAATCGTTTGCCTTTGACACGTCCGCTCATCACAGGTCAGAGAATCATAGATACACTCTTTCCCGTTGCAAAAGGCGGAGCAGCAGCAATACCGGGCGGTTTTGGTACAGGCAAAACAATGACTCAGCATCAGCTCGCTAAATGGTGCGATGCAGATATTATCATATATGTCGGATGCGGTGAACGTGGCAATGAGATGACACAGGTGCTCAATGAGTTCTCAGAACTTGTTGATCCGAGAACTGCAAAGTCTCTTCTTGACAGAACCATACTCATAGCTAACACATCAAACATGCCTGTTGCAGCCAGAGAAGCTTCTATTTATACCGGAATAACCTTGGCTGAATATTATCGTGATATGGGTTATCATACAGCCCTTATGGCAGACTCGACATCACGTTGGGCGGAAGCTTTGAGAGAAATATCCGGACGACTTGAGGAAATGCCTGCAGACGAAGGTTTCCCTGCATATCTGCCCTCAAGACTTTCCGAATTCTATGAAAGAAGCGGATATTTTGAAAACCTTAACGGCAGTGAGGGTTCTGTCACTCTTATCGGTGCCGTTTCTCCCCAGGGTTCAGACTTTTCTGAGCCTGTAACCCAGAATACAAAGAGATTCACCAGATGTTTCTGGGCACTTGACAAGTCACTTGCATATGCACGTCACTACCCTGCCATAAACTGGATGAATTCATATAGTGAATATACGGATGACTTAAAGGCATGGTATGACGAGAATGTCAGCCCGGACTTTTTCACATACAGAACGGAAATCTCCGCAATATTGGCTGAAGAGAGCAATCTTATGGAAATTGTAAAACTCATAGGTGCCGATATGCTCCCTGACAATCAAAAGCTGATAATTGAGATAGCAAGAGTCATAAGAGTCGGTTTCTTACAGCAAAATGCCTTCCATCAGGACGACACATACGTACCTATGCAAAAGCAATTTCTCATGATGAGAGAGATTCTTCATTTATATAAAAGGTCAGGCGAAGTAATAGCCCGCCAGATACCTATTTCACAGCTTACATCAGGCGGACTTTTCGATCGTCTTGCCAAGATGAAATATGATATTCCGAATGACAAGCCGGAAATATTTGAAGAAATATCTTCGGACATTGATTCGTTTATCAATTCATTATTGCGGTAAGGAGGCGGGAGTTTTATGATTATTGAACATTTGACTTTAAGTGAAATCAACAGCTCCCTTGCAGTTGTTGACGGAGTGGAAAATCCTTCCTTTGATGAGCTTGCCTTCTTCCATCTCGCAGACGGTTCCGTTCGTACGGGCAGAACCATCAAAATAGACGGACACAAGGTTACTCTGCAGGTATTTGAAGGTACAAAAGGAATGTCCGCTACAAACACACGCACAGAGTTTTTGGGCGAGAGCATGCATTTGCCGTTGTCGCCTAACATACTGGGCAGAGTTTTTGACGGACTCGGAAGGCCCGCGGACAGTCTTGGAAACGTCTTTTCATCGATAAGCCAGGATATTAACGGAGCCCCGATTAATCCCGTTTCCAGAGAATACCCACGTAACTTTATTCAGACAGGTATTTCATCTATTGATGCTCTGGCTACTCTGATACGAGGTCAAAAGCTGCCTATCTTTTCAGGTTCGGGCATGAAACACAATGAACTTGCCGTTCAGATAGTAAGGCAGTCAACACTTGCAGACAGTGATGATTTTGCGATAGTGTTTGCAGCTATGGGCGTTAAAAACGATGTAGCGCAATATTTCCACTCATCATTCCTGTCAGCAAATGTTATGAACAGGGTTGTCATGTTCTTAAATCTTGCAAACGATCCAATCATTGAGAGAATTATGACACCCAGATGTGCTCTTACTGCAGCTGAATATTTGGCATTTGAACTCGGCAAGCACGTGTTGGTTGTAATGACAGACATGACATCTTATGCAGAAGCGCTTCGTGAATACAGTTCAAGCCGCGGTGAGATTCCGGGTCGAAAAGGCTTCCCGGGTTATCTCTATTCGGATCTTGCATCTCTTTATGAGAGAGCCGGCATGATAAAAGGAAAGCCGGGGTCGGTTACACAAATACCGATACTCACTATGCCAAATGATGATATTACACATCCTATCCCCGACCTTACGGGATATATTACAGAAGGTCAGATAGTTTTGGACAGAGATCTGGATTCGAAAGGTATATATCCTCCTGTCAGCGTCTTACCATCACTTTCAAGACTTATGAAAGACGGCATCGGCGAAGGTTTCACTCGTGAGGATCATAAGGATTTGGCAAACCAGCTTCTTGCAACCTATGCGCAGGTTCAGGATGCGAGAGCGCTCTCCTCCGTTATAGGGGAAGATGAACTTTCAGAATCAGACAAACGCCTTATTGCTTTCGGCGCTGAATTCGAGAATAGATTTATCCGCCAGTCATATACAGAAAACCGATCTATCGAAGAGACACTGGATTTAGGCTGGGAACTTCTTTCGGCACTGCCAAAGAGCGATCTTGACCGAATCGACGACAAAATTCTTGATAAGTATTATATAGAAGAAAAATAAGGGAAAGAAAGTGAAGTCATGGCTCAGATATATCCCACAAAAGCAAACCTGCTTGCCAGCAAAAAATCTTTGGAACTTGCGCAAATGGGTTATGAACTTATGGATCAAAAGCGTAACATTCTGGTCCGCGAAATGATGAGACTTGTTGACAACGCTTCCTCTATCCGTGAAGAAATCGATAATGTATATAAAAAGGCATATCATTATTTAAGACTCGCCAATACAACTATCGGTGACTGCGAAAGCTTTGCTCACGCAGTGCCGATAGATTTATCTCTTTCCATAAATTTCAAGTCTGTCATGGGTGTTGAAATTCCTCAGACATCGATCGGCGAAAGTCAGTTGCAGCCGTATTTCGGATTTCATCATACAAATTCATATCTTGATATGGCATATGCCGCTTTTATTGAAGCCAAGGAACTTACGGTTTCTCTTGCAGAGATTGAATCGGGAGTATACAGGCTAGCCGATTCAATAAAAAAGACACGTAAAAGAGCCAATGCATTAAACAACATTATCATACCAAGATTCCGTGAAACAGTTAAATATATAACTGATGCACTCGATGAAAAAGAAAGAGAAGATTATTCAAGACTTAAGGTCATAAAAAATAAAAAGGAATCTTAAAATTATTGTAAAAAAAGCATTTTCGTGCTACTATCATATATCATATAGAGTGGGGTTTTAGTTTATGAACATCGTTATTGTAGGCGGAGGTAAAATCGGATTAAGTCTTGCTGAACACCTTTCAGATGAAGGGCATAGTATTACTTTAATCGATAAAAACCCAAGCATAATAAACAGTTGCGTAAATAAGTATGATATCCTTGGGCTCAACGGCAATGGTGCAAGTTATGAGATTCAGCAAGAGGCAAAGGTAAACAATGCTGATATTTTCATATCCACAACATCGTCAGATGAGCTCAATCTTTTATGCTGCCTTATAGCCAGAAAATCAGGTGCGGGACGTACAATAGCTCGTGTAAGAAATCCTGAATATTCACAGCAGTTCCAGTTCTTCAAGGAGCAGCTTGGGGTCAGCATGATTTTTAATCCGGAGTTTGAAGCATCAAAAGAAATATCCAAAATCCTTCAGTTCCCGAGCGCAATCAATATAGAATCATTTGCCAAAGGTGCAGTTGACCTTATAGAGATAAAGCTTGATGAAAAAAGTCCTCTTTGTGACACTTCCCTCTCTGATTTAACTCAAAAGTTCAATGTAAAAGTTATCGTATGTGCTGTTCAGCGTGGAGATGATGTCATTATTCCGAGAGGAGATTTTGTCTTCAAAGCCGGTGATAAAGTTCACTTAACCTCATATCAACGTGAAATGATAAAACTTTCCAAGCAACTTGGTATTTACAGACACAAGAACAAAAATGTCATGATCATAGGCGGTGGAAAAATCGGCTATTATCTTGCAAAAAAACTTTCCGCAACCGGCAACCATAATATCAAGGTAATTGAAATAGATAAAGAAAGATGTGAATTTTTAGCTCAGGAACTCCCCGGCGTAAAGATAATAAACGCAGATGGAAACGATACGGATATTCTTGCTGAAGAGAGAGTGGAAGATATAGACGGACTTGTTGCTCTTTCAACTATTGATGAAGAAAATATCATTACATCTCTTTATGCAAATTCAATGGGCGTAAATAAGACAATAGCAAAAGTTAATCATATCCCCGCAAGCATTATCACAAGACTCGGTGTTGACTCAGCTATCTCATCAAGAGACATCGCTGCTGAACTTATCATAGGATACATCCGTGCTTTGGAAGCATCCGGAGACTCCGAAATAATCACACTATATAAGCTTGTGGGTGGTTTGATTGAAGCAATGGAATTCAAGATTGCGGATTCTTTCAAATATGCTGGTATCCCGCTTAAGGATCTGAATGTCAACAAAAATACGATCATCGTAAGTATTGTCCGCAACGGTGTCGTATCCTTCCCGAGCGCAGAAGATTCAATTGAGATTGGTGATAACGTAATCATCGTATCAAAGCAGGGACAATTCAGAAGCATTAATGAGATTTTTAAATAATTGGATGGTTGTGTATGAACTACAGAATGATTATTTCGACAATTTCACAACTCTTGCGAGTAGAAGCAGCATTGATGCTCCTGCCTGTCTTTGTATCTTTGTATTACCATGAAAATATTGAATATGTATTTATCATGGTTATTGTCGCTCTTTTTCTCGTTTCTCTGATTTCAGGTTTAATTAAGCCCAGAAACAAGAAGATATTTGCGAAAGACGGCTTTGTAATTGTTGCTCTTTCGTGGATACTTATGTCTTTCTTCGGATGTCTTCCCTTTTTTATAAGTGGAGCCATACCGAATATCATAGATGCATTTTTTGAAACAGTATCAGGTTTTACAACAACGGGTGCAACTATTCTTGTCGATATAGAGAGTCTTCCAAAGAGCATACTTTTCTGGAGAAGCTTTACTCACTGGCTCGGCGGTATGGGAGTTATAGTATTTGTACTTGCAATTCTTCCCCATAAAGATATGCAGTCAATGCATGTTTTGAGAGCAGAAGTGCCCGGCCCTTCGGTAGGTAAAATAGTATCGAAGACGATGGTAACGGCAAGAATTCTTTATATGCTCTACTTCCTTCTTACATTTATGGAAGCATTGCTGCTTTGCATCGGCAAAGTACCGCTTTTTGATTCTGTAAATATTGCCCTTTCGACAGCAGGCACAGGCGGATTTGCAATAAAAAACGCAAGCATAGCCGCTTACGATAATTTATATATGGAGATTATCATTACGATATTCATGATACTCTTCGGTATCAACTTTAACTTATTCTACCTTTTGCTTATAAAGCAATTCAAACGTGCATTCAAGAGCGAGGAGCTTTGCACATATCTTACGATTGTTGTGGCATGCACTCTCGTAATCGCCTTCAATATATATACAACCGTTGACAATATAACAACATTCGGCAGTGCTTTAAGACAATCAAGTTTTACGGTTGCGGCCATAATATCTACAACAGGATTTGTCACTGCGGACTTTGATCTTTGGCCTTCCCTATCGAAAACGATTATAGTAATCCTTATGTTTATAGGTGGTATGGCAGGTTCAACCGGCGGCGGACTTAAGGTCGCAAGAGTAATGATTCTTTTGAAATCCGCATACAATGAAGTAAAGAAGACATTAAATCCGAGAGTAGTAAGAACTATCAAAATCGACGGTGCGATTATAGATGCAGAAACAGTAAAAGCAGCAAATTCATATTTCATCATTTACTTCCTCATTTTGCTTATATCCACACTTTTGGTTTCACTTAATGGTTTGGATTTTGCAACAACCCTTACATCTGTTATAACGTGCCTTAACAATGTAGGACCCGGTCTTTCAAAAGTTGGTCCTGTGTGCAACTACTCCGGACTCTCATATCTGACAAAACTGGTGCTCATCTTTGATATGCTCGCAGGAAGACTTGAAATATTCCCGATAATTATTTTACTTTCTCCGAGTTCATGGAAAAAGAACAGATAATTTTTAAAAATTGCAATTATATAAGGACAAGAGTTCAGTTGCTCTCTTGTCCTTAATTTTTTAAAATATTCCATATGTAATTGCTGACATGATAAAGCCTGCAATAAGAACACCGAGTGATATTATCGGCAGTGCCCTTTTAAGTCTGATGTCAAGAAGTGCAGCCATAAGCGCTCCGGTCCAGCCTCCTGTACCCGGAAGTGGGATTGCCACAAACAAAAGCAGTCCCCATGCTTTGTATCTCAGGACTTTGTCCTTGTTTCTTTCTGTTTTTGCCTCGAGTCTGTCTATAATCCTTTTAAAGAATGGAAACCTTTCAAGTGCTCTGAATATTTTTCGTATAAAGAGGATTATAAAGGGAATCGGAAGCATATTCCCTATATAACAGATAATAAATGCTCTTAAAAAGTTCATTTCGAGAAGCCTTGCGGCAATCATACCGCCGCGTATCTCAAGTATCGGCATCAGCGATATGATAAAGACTGTAATCTCCGAAGGCATCTTATCTGTGAAGAACTCAAGTATAAGTTCAACTATTTGATTCATTCATTATACCAGCCTTAAGCAAATATTCTTTAGCTTTAGTCAGCATTTCTTTGTCATTTGGAAACTTAAGTATCTCTATGGCCTTTTCATAACCCAGCCACAAATATTCCTTAATTTCCTCCTTTTGAATTATCGTATGTGTGTCATCGGTTGTAGCAAGGAAAATGACAACTCTTTTTTCTATCTTGTTTTGGATTGAATACTCGGATTTGTATCTGAAATCAGGTAAGAACTTTGCATGTATTCCTGTTTCTTCCAAAACTTCCCTGTATGCGGTTGCATGTTCATCCTCACCGCGTTCCATATGTCCTTTCGGGAATCCCCAGTTGCTGGATTTCTTATTTTGTATTATGAGGAACCTGAGTTCTCCGCGAATAATCCTGTAGACAATTGCTCCGCAGGAATATTCATAAAGGCATCTGAGCTTATGTTTTTCAGCGGACTCCGCATAAGCTATTGCATCCTCTATATCGTGAACAATATATCTCTTGCTTTTTGGAGCTACAACCAATAAATTCTTTCCGCTTTTTCTTTTGATAACTGCTATTACGCGTCCTTCGAACATCCTTACAGGATGACTCATTCCGATTATATATGCACCTTCTACAGGTGTGCGGGGGTCTATCCCGCTTTCTACTTTGCCGAAATTCAATTCAGAGATTGTTCCAAGATCGGCATCATAGGAGTTCATCGGTTTAGTAACGCGTACTACAACATATTTTCCTAACATATATGTTCCGACTCCTAAAGTTAAACTGTTTAATATTATACATATTTAAGAGCTATCTTTCAAGTGCGAAAATAATATTCTTAAAAGTCCAATATTTTCAGCAAAATTATTGTTATTTCCATACAATTGTAGTAAAATATATTAAATATATTTATGAGGAGTCCTTACATTGAACGATAACAATAATCACTCAAATGAAGACTTTGAAGATATCTTTTCAAACACTTCTTCCGACTACGAAGAAATGCTGAACCAATATGCAGGATCGGTGTCCGATGACTATGAGGATATATCTTCATCTTCAAATCCTTCCGAAGAATTCTCGCAGGAAGACTTCAGTGTTAAATATAACAGTGCGGCAAACCGGAGAAAGGAAGAATATTCATATAACGATAATGATATTTATTCTGACAGTGGCAAGGGTGGAAATAGCGG
Organism: uncultured Clostridia bacterium; assembly: GCA_937884995.1. GTDB lineage: Bacteria > Bacillota > Clostridia > Oscillospirales > Acutalibacteraceae > Fimenecus. The sequence continues at coordinate 82,619 of CAKZZL010000037.1, read as the reverse complement.
CAAAAAGGGTCCGAAGAGCAAAAAGAAAGCTGTCAAAATTATCGCTTTGGTTCTGGCCATACTCATAGTAATCGGCTCATGCATAGGTTTTTATGCCGGCGACACTATAAGCAAACTACTCGGCGCCATAACCCAAGGTGAAGATATCAGCGAAAACGAATACATCGATAAGGATAATCTTTTCTATGATGCAAATCAGGTTAATATACTCCTTATAGGTGTGGATGCGCGTGAAGGAGATACAGTATCACGTTCGGATACCATGATGCTTGTTACGGTTGATTTTGTAAACAAACAAGTTAAACTTACTTCTTTCCTGCGTGACTCCTATGTTGACATTGCGTACAAAAACTATGGTATGAATAAACTGAACGCAGCTTTCAGTTACGGCGGTGCTCAGGCATGTATTGATACGCTGGAGCTCAATTTCAAAGTTGAGATTCCGTATTATGTAAAGATCGATTTTGAAATTTTTGAAACTATTGTCGATGAACTCGGCGGTCTTGACATTGAGATAACTGACAGAGAAGCAAGATATATCAACAGTCAGGATCAAATGACCGAGCATGAAAAAGCAGCATTTCCCGATAAACTTGAAGGCGGCACATATCACTTTGATGGTGCACAAACTCTTTGGTATGCAAGAATCAGATATCTCGATTCAGACTTTAACCGTACCAAACGTCAGCGTAAGGTTATTATGCTCGGTGCAGAAAAAGCACGCCAGATGAAGTATTCGGAGATTATCAAACTTGCTGAAAAGGTACTTCCGATGGTTGTAACCAACATGTCAAAGAAAGAGATGACAGATCTCGGATTAAAGGCAGTCAAAAACGGTATATACTCATGGGATATTGTACAGCATCAGATTCCTGCAGACGGTACATGGAAAGATTCAAGGACAAGTGCCGGTGCAGTTCTCGAAATGGATCTTGATGAAAATGCAAGACTTTTGAGAGAATTCCTTGCAAACAAGCAGTCCACAGAAGATGAAACAACAACCACAGCAAGCTGATTATTGATAGGAGACCAATATGAAAAAAGCCAAAATGACCCTTGTGTCTGAGTTTACAAATGCTAAGATAGACAAAAGAATTTATGGTTCTTTTATAGAGCATCTGGGGCGCGCTGTATATGGTGGGATATATGAACCCGGACATCCAATGGCAGATGCAGACGGCTTCAGAACAGATGTCATCGAAGAAATCAAGAAACTCAATGTTCCGATTGTTAGATATCCCGGTGGCAACTTCGTATCTGGATACAAATGGGAAGACGGTGTAGGACCTGTTGAAAACAGGCCTAAAAGGCTTGAACTTGCATGGGGTGTAACAGAGCCTAACCTTTTTGGTACCAATGAGTTTGCCAAATGGTGCAAAAAAGCAGATACAGAGTGCATGATGGCAGTAAATCTCGGCCTCAGAGGTCCCGTTGATGCAAAGAACCTTGTTGAATATTGTAATCACAAGTCCGGTTCATACTGGAGTGATCTTCGTCGTTCACATGGCTATGAAGAGCCGCATAATATCAGGCTTTGGTGCCTCGGCAATGAAATGGACGGTGACTGGCAAATAGGTCATAAAACAGCAGTTGAATACGGAAGAACAGCAGCAGAAGCAGCTAAGGTCATGAAGTGGACAGATCCGTCAATCGAGACCGTTCTTTGCGGAAGTTCAAACATGGGCATGAAGACCTTCGGTGAATGGGAATCAACGACACTTGATCTTGCTTATGATAAAGTGGATTATGTTTCTCTTCATTTATACTTTGATAACCGTCCTAATGATATAGAAAGTTTCCTTGCGAAAAATATGATTATGGACGACTTCATAAAGACCGTTGTATGCATATGTGACTATATAAAGGGCAAAAAGCACTCAAAACATCAAGTTAACCTTTCTTTTGATGAATGGAATGTTTGGTATCATTCAAATGGTGATTATGTAGAGAAATGGAGCACAGCTCCCCATCAGCTTGAAGATATATATAACTATGAGGATACATTGGTTGTTGCTCTTATGCTTATGACAATACTCAAGCATGCAGACAGAGTAAATATAGCATGCATTGCACAGCTTGTTAACGTTATAGCTCCTATTATGACGAAAAACGGCGGTAAATGCTGGGAACAAACAATTTTCTATCCTTTTATGCATTTATCAAATTACGGCAGAGGATATACTCTTATATCAAACCTTGAATCACCTAAGCACGACTGTAAGGAATTCACAGATGTTAACGATATAGAATCAATTGCAACAATAAGTGAAGATAAGGATGAACTTACTATCTTTACAGTTAACAGAAATATAAGTGAAAACGTCCTTTTTGATGTTAAACTTATGGATTTTGAAGGCTTCGAGGTCATTGATTCAATTGAAATGAGCGGTTTTGATCCAAAGGCTGAAAACAATGTAAACTCACAGCCTGTCAAGCCCTTCAAGGGAGAAATTCCTAAGATAGATAATAAAACAATGCAGCTTAATCTTAAACCATTATCCTGGAATGTTTTACGTCTTAAGAAGACAAAATAAAATTTTGAAAGAGTTGATATACTATGGCAGCAACCTGTCCTGAATGCGGACACAAATTACACTTTTGGAACGTCAAAGCAGAGTGTCCGAATTGCGGAATAAACATACCTAATCACAAATGGGAAGAGCGTCTTGAACAAGATGCCGATGCAGCTGAAGAAGCTTTTGCAAAGATGCATTTCAAGACAAAGAACTTCAAGTCATCACTCACAGGCAGCAAGCTGAGAATTGTACGTCTTATTATGACTTTTGCTCCTCTCGTAGCACTTGTTTTACCTCTATATAAGGTGAATATTAATTTACCTTTCTACCAAAAAAGCGAGACTATTACTTTCTTATCTTTTGTCATGGATTACTTAACGAAAACAGACATAGGATCAGTAATATCACTTATGGGAGCAAAGGTATTAGGTCAAGCAACAACACTTGTTGTTATAGCATGCCTTCTTATGCTTATTGCAGTTGCTGCAGCCGTTCTTAACTTCTTCGTTCTTCTTATTGCGGGATTCAGACTCAAATATATGCTTAATGTTGTTCTTAACGCAATCAGTTGTATCGGATTTGCATCCGTATCAATACTCTTTATCCAGTTCACAAAGTCATGCGAGGCAATTGGCGCAGGTATTTTGACAGACGGCAGTATACAGGCAATTGGCTTTATTGTAGGGTGTTTACTTTTTGCAATTAATTTTATTCTTAATGTTATTGTGGGCAAGGGCATGAAAAAGCAAAGAGAAGAACAACCAAATCAAGAAGAATTTGTAAAGAATGAGATTGAAGAATTAAGGGAAAAATCAGCAGAAAGCTGAAAACAAGTTAAGATATCAAGACAAAAAATCGGGGTGCCTGTTATGAAGGTACCCCGTGATTTTTATTATTTTATTTGTGATTTTGAGATGCTGTTAATGTATTTTTGAGAAGCATTGTTATTGTCATAGGTCCGACGCCTCCCGGCACCGGTGTAATGTATGAGCACTTATCCTTAATATTTTCAAAGTCAACATCTCCGCAAAGTTTGCCGTTCCCGTCTCTGTTCATTCCGACATCTATAACTACTGCACCGTCTTTGACCATATCTTTCGTTACAAACTTTTCTTTTCCAACTGCTGCAACCAATATATCCGCGCGTGACGTGATATCTTTCAGATTCCGGCTTCTTGAATGGCAAATGGTAACTGTGCCGTTATTATGAAGCAGAAGCATTGCCATTGGTTTTCCGACTATATTGCTTCGTCCTATTACAACGCATTCTTTGCCTTCTATTGCTATATCATAGAATTTTAAGAGTTCTATGATGCCTGCAGGTGTACACGGCAAAAAACTATAATCTCCTGTCATGATATGCCCTGTATTTTCAGGCCTGAATGCATCAACATCTTTATCGGGCGCAATTGCATTTATCACTGCTTCTTCATCTATTTGTTCCGGGAGCGGAAGCTGACAAAGTATTCCGTCAACTTTGTCATCCTTATTCAGTTTATCAATAAGCGAAAGGATATCCTCTGTTTTTGTCTCTTCCGGCAATGCATACTCATATGAGTTTATGCCTACCTGTTCGCATCCTTTTTTCTTATTATTTACATATACCCTTGATGCGGGATTATTGCCGACTATAATCACAGCAAGTCCGGTTTTTTTGCCTTCGTTTTTTAACTTTGCAACCTGCTCTGCGATTTCTTCTCGTACTGAAGCAGAGACCTCTTTGCCGTCAATTATTTTCATTTTTCTTCTGCTCCTTATATCTCTTAACATTTTTTATCTTCTCGTTATATAACTGAGCATATTTTGCAATTGAAAGCGCAATGCACAATATTGCTATGAGAAGAGACAAAACCTGAGATATTCTTATACCTGTGTCACCTACATAGAGGCTGTCCGTACGAAGTCCTTCAACAAAAAATCTTTCAAGTCCGTATATTGCGCCGTATCCTAAGATGAGCTGACCGTCAAATTTTCTGTATTTCTTGTAGATGATAAAGAGTATTACGAAACCGATAAGGCACCAAATTGATTCATAAAGGAAAGTCGGATGAACAGGATCTGTTGAAACCATGCTGATTCCTTTTTGTGACAATGAATATTGGTTGGCTTCAATATATGCCTGAACTTTGGAACTTGTCATACCCCATGGCAGTGTGGTGTTGGTACCGAATGCTTCCTGGTTGGTAAAGTTTCCCCAACGGCCTATTCCCTGCCCTATAAGCAAACTCATGCTTGCAATATCAAGAAGTTTTATAAAGCTGAGATCAACTTTTTTGCAAACAAAATATGCAGCAAGCAAACCGCCTATTATACCTCCGTATATAGCCAGTCCGCCTTCCCAAATCTTAAATATTGATGCAAGGTTATTTTTATAACTATCCCATTGGAAAATTACGTAATAAAGTCTTGCACCGATAACGCCACCGATTGTTCCCCATATAAGGACATCAACCATCTTATCAAGACTCATATTCCATTTATATGCGATTCTTCCTCCCAGCAAAACTGCAAGCAGAAATCCAAAGGCAATTATGACGCCATAGAACCTTATTGTTACATCTATGTCCCAGCCGGGAATTGTAAATTCACAAAGGTTAGCGTAAACGTCAAATTGCCAGCCAAGTTTTGGGAACTCAACTACCGTATAATCAGTTAAAAACTTCATAGCTATCTCCTTTTATTTTGCTTTTACAACTGACATTGAAGAATTTGTTTCAACGAGAGTATCTCTGATTCTCTTATCTATATCTTCCACTGTGATTTTCTCTATTGCTGAAAGTTCATCAAAGATATTGTAGCCATAAAAGTGTGAGAGAATAAGTTCGTTTGCTATCAAGTTTGTACTGTTATATGTCATTATGACATGCCCGATAATAGCTCTCTTGATTCTGTCGAAGTCCTCTCTGTCTACACCTTCAGCCTTAAGTCTTTTTATCTCATTGTTAAGCATCTTGCGGATTTCATCATAATGTTCACTTTCACCTGAGAATATGTGAAGTCCATATCCGGGTCCCAGTAGGTATTCAGAGTCTATGGAACTTGTTATATATTTCTTTTCAATCATTTTCTCATAAAGATCGCTTGTAGATCCAACTATGATTTCCAGCATTATCTGGCTCTCCAGTGTGGTCTTGATAACATCAGCATTTTCATCATATTTTTCCTTAAATCCTATTGCAAATATCGGCATTGATACTTCACGAATACATTCTGTATAATCAGTTACGACTGTTTCAGGCTCATCATCAAAGATCCTCTCAACCTTTTTGGCCGGAAGGTCTTTCAAGACTTTATCTGCAACAGATATAACCTGTTTGGGAGTTACATTGCCCACAACAGCAAGTGCCATATTGTGGTAATTATAGAATGTGTTATAGCATTCATAAAGAAGTTCCGGTGTAATCTCGGCAATCGACTCAACTGTTCCTGCAATGTCTATCTTAACCGGATGTGTATGATAAACTGCTTTTAGGAGCGAGAAGAGAGAAGCCCAGCCCGGCTCATCATTTGTCATCTTAATTTCCTGACCGATAATGCCTTGTTCTTTTTCAACAGTTTCCACAGTGAAATACGGATTACTTACGAAATCAAGTAAGATTTCCAAAGAAGGTTCAATATCACCCGAGCATGAAAAGAGATAGCATGTTCTGTCAAATGTTGTATATGCGTTGGCAGAAGCGCCTGTTTCCGCATATCTTGAAAAGGCGTCCAGTTCTTCACTTTCGAAAAGTTTATGCTCCAAAAAATGAGCTATTCCCTCAGGTACCTTAGTAATTTCATCTTTATCTTCGCTTTTGAATTTGTTGTCGACAGAACCATATTTTGTCCCGAAAATCGCGTATGAAGAATTGAAATTTTCTTTTGGATAAACAAAGATCTTCAAACCTGATGCATGATCTATTTCATAATATTTTTCATTCAGGAGATCACTTTTTATTTCTTTAATATTTGTCATTCTTCTGCCTCCCCTGCAAGGAAATAGACTGTATCAAGTGATGTGTTAGAAGCGGCTTCAGTTACTTGGTCACGGCCAATGAAGGTAATTTCACGTATAATTTCATCTTTGCTTCTTATTCTTTCATCAAAAACTTGTGCAGCATAGAAATAGCAAATGCGCATAGGACTGTCATCCAGTCCCTTATATGAATCAATGGTTGATTTTTTTGATGCTTCAAGTTCACTGTCGCTGAACTCGCCTTTTTTCATAATATCAAATTGATTTAATATCTCTTCAAGAGCCTTGTCATAGTTTTCATTTTCTATACCGCTTTGTAGAGCGATAACTCCGATGTCGCGTGTAAAGTTTGCGCTGCAATAATAGCAAAGGCTCATCTTTTCACGTACGTTTGTAAAAAGTCTTGAATAAGGTCCGCCGCCAAAGATGTCAGTCATAATACTGTATGCTCTGTAATTGTCTTTTCTGTCTTTCATCATGGTCCTGAATCCTATGTCAAGTTTTGACTGATTCATATCCATGCTCTCTTTGACATATTTTACATCTCCGGTCTCGGTTATGTACTTATATCTTTCTTCTATCGGGTTTCTGGCCTTGATATTTGATACAAATCCTCTGATTTTCTCTTCAAGTTTATCTGCATTTAATCTTCCGCATGCAGTAACAGCTATGTTGGCCCTTGAAAGCATTTCAAAATATGCATTATATAGCATATTCTTATCCGTGTCGTTTATACCCTTCAGCATCGTATCCAGACCGATTCCGCATGCCTGATTGCTACACATTATTTCCTTGAGTCTTCGGCTCGCATAACTTATTTTATCATTCTTTATTGAATTTAACTCATCTGTTATAGTGCGTTTTTCTCTGTCTGTATCAGCTTCATCAAATGCATCGCCGTCAAAATGCGGATTAAGTATAATATCAAAGAGAAAATCTTCAGTCATCTCAGATATTTTTTCATTATCAACAGCAAATTTATCATCAACCATAATTACTTTATATGCGATGTGAAACATTTCACCTGTTATTTTTGTGGTGGATGATATATTTGCTCCGTAAAGCCATTCGAGTTTTGAATCCATCAATTTCTGACTGGGATAATTACTGGATGATCTTGTAAGTAAACTTGCCAGAATTTTATATGCAGGCAAATTGTCATCAACAGGTAAATACATGTCCAAAATCAGAGAATTTGTATTAAATTTATCTGTGTCAATGCATATGTATTTAACCCCGTTTGCTATTTGTTTATATTCCAAATTATTATATGCCATTTTTTCACCTTTCCGTTTTGCAAAGATATTTAATTATACCATATATATATGTTTTTTTCTATATTTATTTTGTTGACTTTGGTCTCAAAAAAAACTATAATGAATAAGTTATATCACTTGTTTTAATTTTTTCAGGGAGAAACCATGGATCTCAAGTACACTATTCAAAAAAAGGGAATAACAATTATCCTTGACCGCGTTCTTAAATACATATATAAAGATCCTCAGAAAAATCTTGTTAAGCTCGCATATAGGATTGAGCCGTTATTCAGCAGGATTTTTCCACCTGAGAATTTTAAAAAGTTCCAAGCTGCTGCAACAGACCCTGATAATGTTTGGACACAGCTTGCCCTAAGTATTATACATGACCTTGACAAAAATATAGTAAGGCAGATGCTCATATCATTTGGTTTGGATGCAGGTCTTTATGGGACAAAGAAAGTAAGAGCTAACAGAGAAAAGTATAAGTGCAATGTCCCGTTTATCATTCTCTTTGATCCTACAAGTGCTTGTAATCTTCATTGTAAAGGATGCTGGGCTGCGGAATATGGTCATAATCAGTATCTTACAAATGATGAAATGCAAAGCATCGTAAGCCAGGGCAAAGAGCTCGGCACACATGTGTATATGCTCACAGGTGGTGAGCCGCTTATGCGTAAAGATGATATTATAAACTTATGCAGAAATAATAAAGATTGTGTATTTATCGCATATACTAATGCTACTTTAGTTGATCAAAAGCTTTGTGATCAAATGAAGGAAGTCGGAAACTTTGCACTTGCTCTGAGTATAGAAGGTTCACAGGAGTCAAACGACTGGCGTCGTGGGCAAGGCGCTTATGAGGCCACAGTGAATGCCATGAAACTTCTGAAAAAGAATAAGTGTCTCTTCGGAGTTTCCGTATGTTACACAAGGAAGAATGTCGAAGTTGTTACATCTGATGAGTTCATGCATATGCTTATAGAAAACGGTGCAAAATATTCTCTTTATTTTAACTACATGCCTGTAGGTCATGATGCAGATAAAGAACTTATCCCTTTGCCAGAGCAAAGAGCATATATGTACAAATGGCTTAGAAAGACAAGAGATAGCAAAAGCGGTAACCCGATATTTGTTATGGACTTCCAGAATGATGCTGAATATGTCGGTGGTTGCATAGCAGGCGGAAGAAACTATTTCCATATAAACTCCGCAGGAGATATCGAGCCTTGCGTATTCATCCATTATTCAGATACAAATATACGTACACACACTCTGCTTGAAGCTTTGAAGTCTCCCCTCTTTACAGCCTACTATCATGGACAGCCGTTTAATGATAATCACCTGAGGCCTTGTCCGATGCTTGAGAATCCGGAGATTTTAAGAAAGATCATTGCGGAAACCAAAGCTAAATCTTCAGATTTGGTGCACGAAGAAACCGTTGAGGAACTTTGTGAAAAATGTGATGACTTTGCAAAGGAATGGGCTCCGATGGCTGAAGAGATTTGGAATTCAACAAAACACAAAGACACGCACACCCAATATTATCGGGATAGTGAAGAAGCTAAAAACAGCGCTGAATAATGAATATCAGCGCTGTTTATTTTTTGTTAGTAATTTACTATATTACATCATCTACAATAGTAGAAATTAAAGGGAATCATTATTCGTTTATACTTGCAACAGGGATTTTCTTATCTACAATAGTAGAAATTAAAGGGAATCATTATTCGGATATTGATTGAACCAATCCGCCATTATCTACAATAGTAGAAATTAAAGGGAATCATTATTCATTGTTGCATTGTGCTAACGCTACATCGCATCTACAATAGTAGAAATTAAAGGGAATCATTATTCTCAGGAAACAGGTGTTGGCTATCATTATCTACAATAGTAGAAATTAAAGGGAATCATTATTCAAGTCATTGAAACAGGAACACAAGACTATCTACAATAGTAGAAATTAAAGGGAATCATTATTCGAATAATTTGAAATAAGGAAATTACATAATCTACAATAGTAGAAATTAAAGGGAATCATTATTCCGGATTATACAATTTGCGAGAAAGGAGAAATCTACAATAGTAGAAATTAAAGGGAATCATTATTCCATAGATTTGTAACGCTTGTTGCGTCGTATCTACAATAGTAGAAATTAAAGGGAATCATTATTCGATTTAGCGAAACGATCCCGTACGACATCTACAATAGTAGAAATTAAAGGGAATCATTATTCAAATAAAATCATATAAGCAAAAGTACGAATCTACAATAGTAGAAATTAAAGGGAATCATTATTCGTAATTGCATTTGTTAATAATGAGAAATCTACAATAGTAGAAATTAAAGGGAATCATTATTCTTCCTGACATCGGCGCGGATGCAATGATATCTACAATAGTAGAAATTAAAGGGAATCATTATTCCATGAAAACTTGCATATCATAAGTCATTATCTACAATAGTAGAAATTAAAGGGAATCATTATTCAAAAAAGTAAATAAATATATTGACAAAATCTACAATAGTAGAAATTAAAGGGAATCATTATTCACATATTAATGACTTCGAAGAATATAATATCTACAATAGTAGAAATTAAAGGGAATCATTATTCATCAATTTACGTGTCAGCAGATTCGGAATCTACAATAGTAGAAATTAAAGGGAATCATTATTCCTGTAAATTGTATTCATTGAATACCGGTATCTACAATAGTAGAAATTAAAGGGAATCATTATTCAAATACCCAACAGGACATAAAAAGATTAATCTACAATAGTAGAAATTAAAGGGAATCATTATTCAAATGATAGCATCTGCACTTGCATCAATATCTACAATAGTAGAAATTAAAGGGAATCATTATTCCATGTAGAATTAAAAACAACACAAACATCATCTACAATAGTAGAAATTAAAGGGAATCATTATTCACCTACACTAATACTTGCTCGTGCAGAAATCTACAATAGTAGAAATTAAAGGGAATCATTATTCAAATTATTTTCTATTAAATCTTGTAATATCTACAATAGTAGAAATTAAAGGGAATCATTATTCGGCTACGCAAGCGGGTGTGGGTATGAATCTACAATAGTAGAAATTAAAGGGAATCATTATTCGTGACACGACCGCGAATCACTATGCCATATCTACAATAGTAGAAATTAAAGGGAATCATTATTCAAAAACTTAAATTGATTATCAGCGAGAAATCTACAATAGTAGAAATTAAAGGGAATCATTATTCCAAGTTAACAACGTCGCAAATATTCGACTATCTACAATAGTAGAAATTAAAGGGAATCATTATTCTTATTTAATTCAATATGTGTATCATTGCATCTACAATAGTAGAAATTAAAGGGAATCATTATTCTAATCCGACAAGAACACATTACGTCCGTATCTACAATAGTAGAAATTAAAGGGAATCATTATTCTGCCGATAAACAAATGTGCTCTTTCTCTAATCTACAATAGTAGAAATTAAAGGGAATCATTATTCACGAGATTCTTTTACAATATGTATTTCCATCTACAATAGTAGAAATTAAAGGGAATCATTATTCATTGAATGGATTCTTTCTCCACTCCACGAATCTACAATAGTAGAAATTAAAGGGAATCATTATTCATGAATTAGCTGCTCAAAAGGGTCTTAAATCTACAATAGTAGAAATTAAAGGGAATCATTATTCCCAATTACCAGATAAATTATCCTCATCAATCTACAATAGTAGAAATTAAAGGGAATCATTATTCTAGTCCATCGACACGTGCAGATTGTTATCTACAATAGTAGAAATTAAAGGGAATCATTATTCAATCAAGCAGCATCTGGTAACATTCCATATCTACAATAGTAGAAATTAAAGGGAATCATTATTCCAAGAACGCCTACAATACCACAAGTAGAAATCTACAATAGTAGAAATTAAAGGGAATCATTATTCTTGATATATTGCGCCGAAATGTTCCGTCAATCTACAATAGTAGAAATTAAAGGGAATCATTATTCCCTAATGTTGTTAAAATTAGCTATAATTCTCTTTGCTGAAATACAGTTTTTTTTATGATTTGATATATCATTTGAATAATAATCCCCTTTTCAAGCTTTATTGTACCATGTTTAGACTTAGGTTTGCAAATTTTACCCAATTATTAACAAATCGTCATTCTCATGCCTTGCATATCCGAATTTTATTATTTTGCAGGAATCACTAAGTTTAAAAATATAAACACTATCTGTTTCGTCAAACGTTTTAATAAACTTATTATTTATATCAGCAATAATGTTGTTTAGTATTTTGTTACTATTATCTATTTCATAAACAGAATACTGAAGCATATGGCCAAACTTTTTAATATATTTGTTAAATTTAGCACGTTTTTTGTTATCGGAAATATCATAACTTATAAGAATCATATATGCCTTTTCACCTTACTTGTCAATATTAAAAACAGGATACCTATCAATTGAACTTCCCTTCATAAATGCTCTGTAATATGCTTGGATATAACCAAAGATTGGTTCTTTATTGTCAATGATTGGGGCCATGAGGAACTTAACATATTCAGTTGATTTTTTCCATTTCAGTTTATATTGGCCATTTATTATAACAAAGTCGTCATCATTGATTTGCTTTAAATTAATTGATTTTTTCACTTGTTTATCAATTAGGATTCTAAATGGTTCTACAATATCACAAGTTAGAGATTTTCTCATATAAAATTGTGTATGTAACACCCCCTTATATGTATCAAATCCATAGCTCAACAATATAGCATCAATAAATGTAAAAAGCAAAGTATAACCAACATCAAGAACACTATTAGTTATATCTCTCTTAAGCCTTGGCTGTCTGCCAATCCACAAAACATTATTAAAATGATTCCTAAAATAAAGTTTTGAAGCAAGCCCTTCATATGCCATTATTTGATAAATATCGTTGGATTCATTAACACATCTAATATAACCAGGAATTCTTTCAATTGCATCCTTTATCATTTCGTTCTTATTACGTGTTTCTTTCAATACGCATAACTGGTTGTTCATTTTGTTTGATGTAATGTGTTTAGCTATATCAAGTGAGTTATAACTATATTGTTTCTGCCTTAATACTGTGTTTCCATCCTTGTCAGCTCCGATAATAGAGTAAAGCCTAAATCCTGTTGTCATAAGCGCAATAAAAAATCCAAATTTTTTTGCTTTTTGAATCAAGTCAGATGTTATACTGCAATGCCCTACCGCATAAAGCAGGAACAAACGATAACAAGTACATTGCAATTTAACTTTTCCATCTGTGTCTTTAACGACAAGATTGTCATTACTAAAAGATAATTTCTCACCTTCATTAAAAAACACAAATACAATTTGCTTTTTAGCAAAGTCCGGTACTGTAATCATATGATTTTCTTCGTCCTACAGAATTAAAAAAGAGCATAAGGGTTCATAAATACATTGCTTGCATTTTAGTGGATTTGTTTGTTGGAATTCACTTAGGTTAAAATGATTGATGTCATATAAAAGCTTCTCAAATTTTTGCAACATCCGCTCGTTTTCTTTAGGTAATAAAACGGGATATACCTTATTATCATCCATACTATATAATCGAATAGTCTTTACATCATATCCCATTTCACAGAGCGCAAAATATTGGGCATAAACCTGAAAGATATATCCATCATATATATTTTTTATTTTCTTTTTCCTTTCAGTAAGGATGCCATTGGATATATCAAACAGGTCGATTTTCCCAAATATGTTATATTCATCACAATATACCGTAACAGCTTGTAAAACAGTTTGCTTGTTAGAATATCTACAATTATCTACAGCATCATGAGCAGATGTTCCGTTTATTTGTGATTCGCATTGACTCATGATGCTATCCGCATCTGAATCTATTGCGTGAAAATAAATGGAAACTGGACAAAATATGAAATCATTTAAATTAGAAATGGATATTGGATGTTCGCTCATGATTTTTGAGCAAACTCTAGCCATTCCTTATTGCTGATGGCTAGATTTACTTTTTTGAGTTCATCTTTATTATTGCATGCTTTTATTTGACTTATAGCCCACAATCCCTTGCGTGCAATATTGTATGCGCCATTGGCATCAGCATCTCTCGGTAGCTCGGCATTTTCACTATATTTATATTCATTACTATTATAGAACTTACCATCGGCATTTTTTACTGGAGAAATTAAGTAATCCTGATCAACGTTTCCAGTTTCACTATTTCTTAACTGTAACGTCAGTTTGAAAAGGAACATAAATTCCTTAAAGAATTCTTTTTTACTTTGTAAAAGAATCTGATCTTTCAAATTGTTGTAAATATCAATATCATACTTTGAGAATAACTTTGTGAACTCTTCTGTTAGGTTAACTTCAAGATTATCCCATTCGTTATTTCTGTCTGGATTTCTATATGTCTTAATACGATTACCATATGAACATATCGTCCATTTTTTCTTGAAATCCGAATTGCACTTTGGAAAATTATCATAATCGATCATAAATTCATAATAGTTTTCAGTCTTGTTATAACTTATATCATCTATTTTGTTAATAAAATCTTTTGAAGAGTCAATGCTTGTATAATGTGGGTGAAGCAAATCAGCAAATCCAGTTGTTGGGTCAATTTTGCTTGTAAAATATGCGGGAACATAGAAAATAAAGCCATTTTGTTTTCCCATAGTCTTAAAACTATCAAATTTGTTCGTAAGTTGATACGCATGTATAACGCTGCCTATTTCAGACGGATCTTTTTTCTTATCTGCATAGAAATTAAGTTTGTCAATAAGCATCTTTTCAAATTTCTGATATACTGATTTTTCAAACTTTCCACCCCTAACTCTCTTAAACCCAAAGTTTAGGTCTTCCATGACTATTATGGCATCATACTCCTCAACAAGCTGGCAAATCTTATGGACAACCTGTCCAATATACCCTTCCTTCAGTTCTTTGATATTTTCAATGCTCTTCCAGCTTTCTCTTGCTTGTTTTCGTTCTTTTTCACGCTTTTCTAGCAAATTGTGATAATCAGTTTTATATAATTTGCCATTATATTCATTTATTATTTCATTGAGTGAAAACTGTTTAACAATCTCTCCACATGAATTAATTACGCAAACATAAAGCAGGTTTCTTTCTCCACGATCGATACCAATAACATAGTTGTCATCACATTCCTTAAGGGCTATTTTGGTCTCAAGATTGATATTTGTCCTTCCGTCAGCTGTAAAATTTAATGTGATAGGAATATGAACAAGAAACTGGTCAACAGTATATCTCTTATCTTTAATTAAATCATATTCAAAAACACTTTCCTTCTTGCCATTATCCTGATTTTTATTTTTTATATATTGGTTTTTGGGGTGGGAGATAATGTTGTTCTTATTAATACTAGCTTTTCTATAAAACATTTCTGACTCACCATTAAGTTTAAGAACAACATTCTCAAGATTTTCCTCACTAAACAACTGCCTAAAATATAACGTGTGGAGGTTTGGCGTACCATTGGCCTTTTTGTTTTTCGAAAAGTCCTTGTTGTATATTTGGAAAAGATATAGTTTGCCTTCGCCAACTAATGTGTCAATATAACTTACAGGCACATCACAAAATGTTATTTTGTAACCCTGATTCTTCACTTCATTATAAAACTCGCCTATATTTGTATATGTTGAGGTGTCAGAAAAATTAAAATCAAATTGACACCAATCAGGGTGAATTCTAATCGATGATTTAAAGAAATCTATAAGGTTATGACAATCATCAATATTAAAATTTTCACCTGATTTATGCGTCCCTAAATTGTACTTTTCGAGAATTTGCTTGGATGGATTATAATCCGATATATTTTTTTTAGAGAAAAATACCTTTGGAAGCATTTTTTCTGGACCCGGTAGCAATTTATATACTACTTTTTCATATTTATCTTCATTTTCCCTAACACAAGGGATGTTTTCAAATGTTTTTTTGTAATTTTTGGGCATTACAGCTAAGAAATAATTATCATTTTTTCTTAAAATAACAGCCGAGCATGCTGTTTCCTTATTCCTGTCCCATCCTCCTAAAAACTGTGGATTTTGAAAATTAAGTTTAATTTTATCAGTTTTAAAAGGCTTCTGTGTCATATAATTACGAACCTTATCGTATAGTTCATCAATCTCTTGTATTCGATTAAAACTTTCAACTAATTCGCCATAAAATGATTCATCCTTGTTTACTTCTTTTCCTGTGCCAAGCAAGATCTTAAGCATATGCTCCAAATTCTTGACCGAATCAAGTGCATCCTTAATTATTTCAGTTGCTTCATCATTGTTATATAGGCGTTTAGCTTGCACATATGGTACTGAAATAAGCTTATTAACTTTATCATATTCATCTGCTAAATCAGCGCATTTTTGAATGATTTCATTTTTTATCCACTCTGCAACACATTTATTTTCGCCTTCTTCGCAAAGTGAATCTCCATATCGCTGGATATCGGCTATACTAAAACTTTCAACAGCTTTATATAATTTTTTTCTTGTATCAAGGTACTTTTCAGAACCGGTATTTTTGCCATTTTTACTGGCATCATATTCGTTATTCCAGGCATTTTGAACAGTTCCCCAATATTTGAAAACTCCCGCGCACACTTCTGTAAGGTCCAAATTGTTTCTTATGAATATGCCATTCATATCGTATTCTAAAATATTATTGAACAACTTGATAATATCTGAAACAGTATCCTCAATGGACTTTACTTTTTCTGACTGTCTTTCAGCATAAAATTTACTTATAGCGGATAAAACCTCATCATCAGAATCGAACTTTTCTGGAATAAATGATATTGTTCCTTTATTACTTAATATCTGCTTATATAAAGGTTTTAATTTTGGAATTCTGTTTGTTTTTTCTACTTTTTGATTGTAAAGATTAATGTATTCATTAAGTCCTTGAACCTTTGTACCATCAGAACAGGTATATCCTCCAATAATGGAATTGTATTTTTCAATATCGTTTTGAGATAGTACATTTATAAAATAATCTACAGCAAATAAATCCTCAACTTTTGTTCCGTATATCCCATTAAAGTCTTCATTTAATTTTTTTATATCATCAAATATTTTTTCATTCATTTTGTTTGATGAAAAGACTTTAGCATTATCAAGGAATTTGGGCAAATTATCATTAATGCAGCGATACGAAATTGCTGTGGATTTTTCTTCTTCGCTATACATATTTTCCCTATTCTTAAAAAATCCGTTAAAATATGTGGAAAAGTTATTAAATTCCTCAACTAGCTTTTTACCCTCATCATCATTAATAGAATCAAGATAACTAGGTAGTATCTCTTTAATCATTTCTTTTTTAAAAAGCAGTTTATAAGTCGAAGTTGATGTAAAAGCATTTGCCAATATTTTTCGCATATGCTCTTCTGACTTCTTCATTTTTTGCTTTTCATTATCATCCTTATTCATCTTATAGTAAAGTCCTGAATATAACTGCAACTCACTAAGAAAACTATCGAATGCTGGGCTTGAATTAATACTTGAAAGGATATCTTCAATATATTTCCGGTGATAATCATCCATAATCTTTTTTACCTTTGAGTAGCTTTCTGCTCGTTTTTCATCCTCAGCAAGCATGTTATTCAAATTGAAATTCCTTAACGTGTCACCAACTGGAATAAGCTTAAATCTTAATGTTTTACTTAATGAATATTGATTAATAAATCCATCTATTTTTGCCATAATCATTCTCCTCTTTTATATGAATTCACATGAAGACATGTCAATGATATCTTCATAAGATTATTTTAACATAAACAGTGTCCGAAAAATTACCCACTAAAGGTAAATATTAAATTGATTTCTCGTGCTTAAATGAAATAGTATTGACACTTTTTAACTTTTTTTTATTTGGACTACCAATCTGCCCTTACCTGTTTGTCGCAGAGTAGCAAGATATTCTATACGGCCATAGCCACGAACAGAGATAATATCATTCTCTTTAAGTAGATATGTTGCTTCTTTGTTGACACCGTTAACGAACACTAAATCCTTAAGAAACAATTTCTTGGAGTCATTTCTCGACATCTTATATACTGATGATATAACTGCATCAAGTCTTAGTGAGCTTGATATATATTCTTTACATTCGCCTGCCGGCAGTATATCAGTTGGTATGGTCTCCACTATTTTGCATTCAACGGATGTGTGCTTAACCTTTGTCAGGTTTTCGCAAATGTACTTAGAAATTGTATTCAGGCAAATGAGATAGCCGACATTATCTTTTATAACGATATCGCCAAGGACATTTCTCTCTATACCAAGATTTATGAGGGCGCCGAGAAAATCACGATGACTAAGCTTATCCGCAAACTTTTGGTTTTTGGGGCTTATCTGTATATATGATATTGGAAATTCTTCTTCACCGGCGCCAAAGCATGCTATGATTCTTTCTGCTGTGTCATAGCCTCCGTAAGAATTATAATCATTTTTGTGAAATACCATATTAAGTTCATTTTGTTCTGCAAGTCCCAAAAAGTCCGTAAAGCATGGAAGGCCTGACTTTTCAGCCTGATTTTTCAAATCAATGAAGTGATTTTGTAAAATAGTCATATAACTCCTAAAACGAGGGTCAAACGACCCTCGTTATTATACTTTATAATACTTGCGCATTTTTCTTTTCCGTAACAATGTTACAACTATAATTGCAGCTATGGCTATAAGGCATATGAGGGAGACAATATAGATGCTGTTTGCATTGTTCTCGCCTTTAACCTTTGTCCAAAGTGTATTCATATATTGTAATGTCTCGGTCGGAAGATCATGAAAGACTTGGGCATTTGCTATGTCTTCAGGGTCGGGATACACAGCCTTTGATTCTGCCAAAGAATAATCTTCATTTTCAATGACTGACTTGTTTGCTGTTGCATAATATATGTATTCGGCATTTGCAAGTGCAATCTCAGGTTCAAGCATGAAGTTTATAAAGGCTTCGGCGCCTGCCTTGTTTTGCGTGCTGTTTGGTATAAGGAAAGCATCATAAAAGCTGTTGACGCCCTCTTTAGGCAATACATAATCAAGGTCCGGGTTGTTTTCATGCATGAGTTCATAGTCACCTGCATAGTATGCTGCAAGATAATAGTCTCCGCTTTCCATATCCACAAAGACTTCATCCATTACATATGACGGGCTTACCTTATCTTTTTGTTCTTTAAGAAGAGCTGCTGCTGCATCCCATTCATCCGGATCTGTTGTATTGAGAGACTGGCCCAGTATAAACTGAGCGATAGCGAAAGAATCTCTCGGATTATTAAACATAAGGACTTTCCCTTTATATTGTTCATCCCACATGACTGTCCAGCTATCCGGCTTTTCTTTCACATACTTCGTGTTATATATGAGTATAGTAGTCCCCACGTTATATATTATGGCATAATCGGAGACCTTTTCATCATTTATCGTTGTATCTGTCAGATATCCGTATTTTTCTTTATCATAATAGTTATCATAATTGGGAATATTGCTATAGTCTATTTTTTCAAGCATGCCCTCGTTTATAAGTTTCTCAACCATATAATCCGAAGGTATGATAATATCGTAACTTACACCGCCGCCGACAATTTTTGAGTACATATTTTCATTTGACTCAAAGGTTGTATAATTTACACTTATGCCTGTCAGATGTTCGAATTCACGGACTACATCTATATCCTCATCAGATATATATTCTCCCCAGTTATATACATTTATTGTAGTCCCCTGAAGTCCGAGATTTTTGTAATAATCAATTGTCTCCTGTGAATAATCAAGATAATCATATGCTGACACGGGAAAAGCAAGAGCAGATGCTAATATGATCATTGATAAAACTATTGCGAATATCTTTTTCATAAATCCATCTCCCCGCTCTTTTTCTTCTTTTTATTCTTTTCAGATTTTACCTGAGCTATATTCATGAGTATTAGAAGTATGAAAATGATAACAAAGATAATAGTTGAAAGCGCATACATATCTGGTTTTACACGTTTCTTTGTCATGGAGAATATATGGATTGGCAATGTCTGGAAACTGGGTCCGTTTGTAAAGTAGCTTATGATAAAGTCATCAAGAGATAAAGTGAATGCCATTATGGCGCCGGATACAATACCCGGTCTTATCTCCGGAAATACAACCTTGAAAAAGGCTTTTAGCGGATGGCATCCCAAATCTTGCGCAGCTTCATATATGCATATATCTGTCTGTTTTAATTTCGGCAAAATAGAAAGAATTACATATGGAAGTTCAAAAGTTATATGAGCTATGAGTAAAGTAGTGAATCCGAGAACATCCTTTTTGTGAAGCAGTGCCCCTGCAAACACGAATAAAAGCATCATTGATATACCGGTGACAATTTCGGGATTCATCATAGGTATATTGGTTGTAGTCATAACTGCAGATTTCAAATATTTGTTTCTCATATTGTTGATTCCGACTGCAGCCATTGTTCCGAAAACAGTTGATATTGCCGCAGATACAACCGCAAGTATGATTGTATTTTTAAGTGCGTTCATTGTTGCATTGTCATGGAATAACTTTAAGTACCACTGAGTCGACAATCCGCTCATGACATAAGTACTCTCTGTGCCGTTAAATGAATATACCATTGTAACAGCCATGGGAGCATAAAGGAAAATAAAGATAAGGATAATGTATATCTTTGAAAGCTTACTGTTTTTTGTCACATCAATACACCTCCGTCATCCTTATCATCCGTAAAGTAACCCAATACTCCAAGGCATATAAGGATCATAACCATAAGGACAAGTGAAAGTGCTGCACCCAGGTTATAGTTATATGCAGTCTGGAATTGTCCTTCAATTACGTCACCGATGAGGGTAATTTGTCCTCCGCCGAGTTTCTGGGTTATATAGAAAGTGCTGACTGATGGTACGAATACCATTGTTACACCGCTTGCAATGCCGGGCACAGATAAAGGCAAAACAACCTTTTTAAGGGTCTGCAGTTTACCGCATCCCAGATCCTGTGCTGCCTCTATGAGTGAGCCATCCATTTTGGATATAACGGTATAAAGAGGCAAAATCATATATGGCAGGAAGTTATATACCATACCGAGTATTACTGCCTGCGGGGTATTAAGCATGGCTGCAGGTCCTATTGAAAACAGGCCAAGGAATCTGTTTATAAGACCTGAATCGCCAAGTATTGTCATCCATGAATATGTACGGATCAAGAAGCTCATCCACATCGGGAGCATTACAAGCATTATTGACATTCTTTGAAACGATGCCCCACTATGACTTAAGAAATATGCAAAAGGATATGCCAAAATAAGGCATATAAACGTAGCAACTGCCCCATATCCGACTGAAAGCAGGAAAGTGCTTGCATAGTCTTTAATCTCTATTATGTTATTTAAGCTGAAGTCACCGCTCTCATTTGTAAAAGCATAATAAATGACCATTAAAAGAGGTACTATCACAAAGATGGCTGACCATATTATGTATGGAGAATTTAAGACTGTCTGTACGAAAGAAGATTTTTTCATTAGTCTTCTCCCTCCGCTGTTATAGTCGGGTCAGAAAGCTCATCAAATTCATCACTGAATGAACTATAATCACCATAAAGTCCTGAATACTTGGACTTTTTCATAATATGCATTTCATCCGGCTTAATATCGAGTCCTATGATATCATTGACCTCTGCTTTTTGTGTTGTTTGAATCATCCATTTGAAGTTATCAATATCAACTATAATTTCATAATGGACGCCCTTGAATGTCACTGATGTTACTTTACCCTTGAGCATTCCCTTTTCAGGCCTTACAACATCTATATCTTCAGGCCTTATTACAACGTCAACAGGCTCATCTTTCATAAAGCCCCTGTCAACGCACTGGAATCTCATACCGGAGAATTCAACATAGAAGTCTTCATGCATGACTCCGTCAAGTATATTACTCTCTCCGATAAAGTCAGCAACGAAAGCATTATGAGGTTCGTTGTACACATCTGTAGGTGTACCTATGTGCTGGATTTTTCCCTCGTTCATGACAACTATTGTGTCGCTCATCGAAAGAGCTTCTTCCTGGTCATGTGTTACATATATAAATGTAATGCCCAGCTTTTGCTGTATATTTTTAAGTTCAACCTGCATATCCTTACGAAGTTTCAGGTCAAGTGCTCCCAGTGGTTCATCAAGGAGTACGACTCTAGGTTCAACAGCCAAAGCTCTTGCTATGGCTACTCTTTGCTGCTGACCGCCTGAGAGGAGATTTACATCTCTCGGGCCAAAACCTTTAAGGTTTACAAGTTCAAGCATTTCTTTAACTTTGTTTTGTATGTCTTTTTCCTTCATCTTTTTGAGTCTTAAACCGAAAGCTATATTTTCGTAGACATTAAGATGCGGAAAAAGTGCATAACGCTGAAAAATGGTGTTTACCTGTCGTTTATAGGCAGGAACACCATTTATGTTCTTACCTTCAAATATCACATTCCCTTCGTCGGGAATTAAAAAGCCGGCGATTATTCTGAGTGTTGTTGTCTTTCCGCACCCGGAAGGGCCCAATAAGGTTACGAACTCGCCGTCATGAATCTGAAGATTAATATTATCAAGTACTTTTTGTTGTCCGAAGCTTACGCTTATGTTCTGCAAATCAATTATAACAGGATTGTTTTTCAATTATGCAGCCCCTTTCCAACCGATAGATATAGTCGGACTCTGAAAGTGTCTTTCATGCCCTATTTGGTATGGAATAAATATATCATTTTCACATAAAAAAATCAATAAAAACGGCTGAAATTATCTAACTAATTTCAGCCGTTACTTTTACGATCTTTTTTTAATTATTTCAGTAAGCATTTTCGGGTCTTTTGTTGTTATATTGTCCGGAGAAAACTCCAGCACTTTGTTAAGCGACAATTCATCATTCGCTCCCCAATACGAAACCAAAAGTCCGCTGTTTTGGAATTCCTGTGTTAGTTTTGCAGATCCGCCTTTATAATTTGCATTTATGCCTACGGCACCGAAGTTGCGCACTTTGCTTATAAGGGAACTGATATATGCATCGTCTTCATTTTTTGACTTGTCTATACTGATGTTCAAATAGTATGGAATACCCGGACATTGCTCTTTGACATTTGCTACATCGACATCTTCAACTCCTGTGAAGAATATCTTGTTTGTAACCTTATATGTCTTTGCATATGTGTATATTTTTGATATATTTTCACTTGTCTTCAGATCAACATTTGCCTTTGTTGTATCCTGGGATGACAAGAAATCAAATGCCTCTTTAACGGACAACTCATTACCTTTCGGTGTGTCATGTGACATAACAGGTTCCCCGTTATATATGCTGACATCAAATTCAACAATATCTGCGCCGTATGATACACCGGTTTTCATTGATGCAATCGAATTATCTTTTGTATTGTTGCATCCCGTATGAGCTGTAATTGTAAATCCTGCAGGCAGATAAATTGCATTCTTTTCATATGATTTGATTTGCAAATGTCTGACCTCCATTATCATGCCAACTGTAATGAGAGCCACAGCTATTACGATAAGAACCGCAAAAAATATCCTTCTTTTCACTCATATCCCCCTATCATTTCAAGAAAAGATCCTCGTTCTCCGAATAAATTTCTATGCCCTTGTATGAGATTGAAAAATCAACATCTGTGGGTGCTCCGCCAAACTCACCGTCAAGTGACCACTCTGTCGGCTTTTCAAAATGTATCTTTAAGTTTTTGGTATGGAAAAACATAATCATATCTGTCGAGTTATAGTCATGCTTTTTCACCTTGCTCAGAAGATTAAGTGCAGTTGGTACTCCCTTGACATTTTGTACAAGAAGTACCTCAAAATATCCGTCATTGAGTTTTACATCATTTTTGTCGAATGTGAAAAGTCCAGCTACAGAAGTTGAATTAGAGATAGCTCCAAAGTTAAAGTCTCCCTCTATAATACCATCGTCATGCTCAATGGTTGCATGAACCGGTCTAAGTCCGGAGAAGAGTTTTACAGGGTGAAAGACAAAAGGAGAAACCCAGTATGCTGCATATCCGAGAGCATTCTTAAGCTTCTGCGGAGTCTCATAAGAAAATGAACTTCCGACACCGAATGTGGCAACATAACAAAAATGTCTGCCGTTGAAATTGCCTATATCAAGCGTATTCTTTTTTCCCGATACTATAAGTTCAACTGCGCTGCGGACATCTTTCGGGATACCTATAGTTGTTGCAAGATCATTTGTTGTACCTGCGGGTATATATCCTATAGGTCTCCTTTCAGGTAAGTCCAGCAATCCGTTGATTGTCTCATTCAAGGTGCCGTCTCCGCCGCAGCAAAGTATCATATCATAATTAAGGCCAAGTTCTTTAACGAATTCCGTGGCATCGTTGCTTTTTGTTGTTGTCTTTATATCGAAATCATAGTCAAGTGTGGAAAGCACATCTGCTATGTCAAATGTTCCTTTTTTTGATTTTGCACGTCCTGCGCATGGGTTAATAATCACAAGCATTCTTTTACTCATTCAAATGCCTCCTCTCAACACCTATTTTACAATGTATTTATTGTCAAATCAAGGCAAAATTTTTTTGATTTATATATATACATATGTTACAATTTACGTATATTTTTTGTTGAAGTTGGTGAAAAATTGCAAAACAGCAGAAGTAAAAAAACTCAAAAGCTTGCCGACCTTATCATTTTTGCTATGTTTGGTGCTATCATGTTCATCTCCAAGATTGTTATGGAATTTCTTCCTAACATTCACCTTCTGGGTATGTTTACCATGACTTTCACAATTGTATACAGAAAACGCGCATTGATTCCGATATATATTTTTGTATTATTAAACGGACTTTATGCCGGCTTTGCAATTTGGCAGATTCCGTATTTTTATCTTTGGACCATTCTTTGGGGAATCACTATGCTCCTTCCACGCAAAATGCCGTTAAAACTTGCACCCTGGGTATATTCCCTCGTATCCGGACTTTTCGGACTTTTATTCGGCGCCCTTTATGCACCTGCACAGGCTATAATGTTCGGACTTAATTTCAAGGGAATGATAGCATGGATTATTGCAGGTCTCCCATATGACCTGGTACATGCCGCCGGTAATTTTACATTGGGCTTTCTCGTAATTCCACTGGCGACAGTCATCCGAAAAGTACACAAGTCACCGATTGTATATCAATCGGAACTAAAAACAAAAGACAGTAAGTAAAAGCAGCCATCATTGTGAATAGCTGCTATTTTTTCAGTCGCTTGTGAACCAGCCTTTAACTCTTGCAAAGAAACCTTTGCTCTCATCTGTTGTTTTGTTATCTGCTGCTGCCGGTGCAGACACACCTGCTGCCTTATATGTAAACATTACGGTTGATGTTGTCTTGGCTGTTCTTATGGTAAATATATTGTAGTCACTGCCGAATGTAATCCACGCCTTAACTCTTTCCGCAAGCGCCGACACTTCTCCCTGGCTTAAATTGCCAAGGTCACTATACTTGCTTGCAGTCTCCATTATGGATTCTATTTGTGCAGTACTGTCTTCGGAAGCAAGGCCTCCTATCGCATTTAACAGTTCCTTGTTTTTTTCAACTACATCCAGAAGTTCTTTAAGTTTCTTAACAGTCTGAGGAAGATTGTTCAAAGACTCTTGTATTTCAGGATCGTCCATGTCATTTGAAAGTGACTGAAGTATAGGCATGACATCATTAATATCACTTGCGAGTGTGGATACTCCTGACAGGCTCTTTGAAATCTGCGGAAGTATGCTGAGAAGCTGTTTTACATTTTCATCATTTAATGTGTTGGATATGGATTCCATGTCTGCAGCATTAAGATCATTTACAAGTTTATCAATCTTAGCAAGATTTTCATCAGTCATATACTTGCCGAGTGTCTTGAGGAGTTTTTCATTGTCCTCATAAAGCTTTGCTGCTTCCGTTACGGCATTCATCATCTCTTCAATTCTGTCTGAATCGCCGTAGAGAAGATCGATAACCTGGCTGACGTCAAGTCCGCTCAACGCTTTTGTAACTCCTTCAAGATCTGTAAGGATATCCTTTATTCCGTCAACATTGTCCGGAAGATTACCATTACCCATTGTTCCTATTGCAGACAAAGGCATTGCTGCAAACATAAGGTTGCCAAGTTCAAAGTTTTCCGTATCCGCACTTATTAAATATGTATCCGAGTAAAGTGAGGGATCAATAATAGTGAGGTTAAGAGCCGTAAGTCCAAGGCTTTCATCTATACCGGGTATACCTACAAAGAAAGCAATCTGTTTGGAGCCGTCGCTTAATGTTGAACCATTATATATCTCAACATTTGAGAACTCATCATCCTGTAATATTGTACCGCCTACAAATATCATCGGGCACGCGATACTGTATTCTTTACCGTCAACAGTGATGTTTCTTTTGAGTTCATTTTCAACAGATATCCTTATATCAACATGGCCTGCCTGTCCGGCAATCTCATCTGCAGTTACTTCAACACCGTTAAGATAATATTGGATTCGTATGCTTATAGGCGGTGTCTTGTCTGACTTGCCGCTGTAATATAGATCGGTTGTATCCATATCCCAATAGATATATTCTCCGTCCTTTGCAGGTTCTGTCAATGTCTTTACATTGGTTATATTTGTCAAATTGCTCGCATCTTTTATTCTGACTTGCGGGTCATCCACGTGAAGCCAGTCTGTAACCGTAACATCTGTTACCTGTCCGTCGTTAGCGAGATTAACATATACGGTTTCTGTTTTCTTTATTTCCTCAACAATTGTACTGTATTGAACCTGCTTATATGCTTCATAGCCGGCTTCTTCCAGAAGAATTTCATTATCTGTATCCGGTTTCTTACTGCATCCTGCAAATGAAAGTATAAGCAGGGATAATGCCAAGATGACACTTATTGATTTAAGAATTTTATTCTTCATTTGTAACTGCCTCCTCTTTTTCTTCAGCAATCTCTTTTACTTTCGGGTTCCATTTATGTGTTGTCTTTGCTATAAATTTCTCACTGAGATAGAGAATCGGTGTCAGGAAACAAGATACCATTATAGCACTTATAACTGAGCCTCTTGCTATGAGGGCACATATGCCCTTTATGAGAGATATATCACAAATGAGATATACGCCGAATGTCGATGCAAAGAAAACTGATGCACTTTGCAGGATTGATTTTTCTGCTGCCGATACCGCCCTGAGTATCGCATTATGTTTATCAACCCCATTCCGAAGTTCCTCTCTGAATCTTGTCGTAAGAAGTATTGCGTAGTCAACTGTCGCTCCGAGCTGTACACAGTTTATAACGGTCGGATCAACGAATGAAAGTTCCTTGCCCAGTATTACTGAAACCGAAAGATTCAGCCAAATAGCAAGTTCAATTGAAACAACCAAAAGGAAAGGAACAGTTATAGATCTGAATGATATGGCAATAAGAATGAAGATTGCCGCAATGGATATTGCCGCCGTTACCTTAAAGTCAACCCTCGTAACATCTACAAGGTCCTTTGAAATAGCACCCTCTCCCGTTATCATAGCAGACGGGTCATATAACTTAGCTATTGTCTCCAGCTGTTCAACCTGTTCGTTACATTCATCGGTTGCCGCAGGATAAACAGAGTTCACCATCATAAGCTGGAGTCCGTCTGCCTTACAAATTGCAAGCAAAGCATCCGGTATGATTTCCTGCGGTATTGCAGGGCCCACCAAACTGTTATACGCAAGAAGGCTGCTGATGCCTTCAACACTTTCCATCTTTTCCTCCATCTGTGTTATCTCCGCTGATGAAAGAGAATCATCCACAATTACAAAATGTGTACATGCCATATTGAAATTTGTCTTAAGTTCATTTAAGCCTTGTATGGATGACAAATCCTGAGGCAATGCTTTATCCATGTTATAGTACTTTTCTGCCTTGCTTTGTACAAAGTATGCAGGTACCAACAAAACCACAAAAATTATTGCGAGGAGTTTTCTTTTATCAAAGACTTTGTTATTGAGTTTGTCAAAATTCGGAATGATTGTTTTGTGTTTGTATTTAGTAATCTTGTCATCCATAATAAGGATGAAGGCAGGAAGGATAAGGAGCGCTGTAAGTATTCCGAAAAGCACGCCTTTTGCCATTACAAAGCCTATATCGAATCCGAGTCCGAGTTTCATGAAGCAAAGTGCCAAAAATCCGAATACGGTTGTTAGTGAACTGCCCATAAGTGAAGAGAATGATTTTGATACAGCATTTGCCATCGCGATTGCTTTATCGGAATTCAGCATTTTTTCTTCGTTATATCTGTCCATCAAAAAGATGGAGTAGTCCATGGTTACACCCAGTTGCATAACTGCCGCTATACTTTGCGTTATGAAAGATATGCTGCCCAAAAAGAAATTGGTGCCCATGTTATACAAAATTGCAGTTCCTATGGTAGCCATCGTAATAAAGGGAAGCACCCATGACTCCATCATAAGCATCATTACAACAAGTGCCAAAAACACACCGAAAGCAATATATATCGGGGCTTCGGTTTCACATATAGACTTTATATTTTCAATTGTCGCAGAAAGTCCGCTGATATATACATTCTTTGCGGTTATCTTTTTCATCTGCTTAATGGCATTAAGTGTTGTTTCCGATGCTCCTTCATTCTTATATTGAACAAGCATCATTGTCTCTGTGCCGTCCTGACTGTAGAAGATATCTGTCAGAACATCGGGCAGTATTTCTTTCGGAATACTCGTGTCTGCGATTTCATTAACCCACAGCACAGTGGAAACGCCTTCTATTTGCTCAATTTCACTTTTCAATGCAGCTGTATATCTTGCAGGCATATCCTTCACTACGACAATTGACATCGCCGCATTATTAAAGGTTTTATCCAATACCACTTCCCCCTGAACTGACTCAAGATCATCGGGAAGATATGACATAATGTCATAATTTATCGGGGTACAAACAAAGCCAATTAGTGAGGGAATCAGCAAGATCAAAGCTATGAGAACAACCATTTTGGGATGTCTTGCTTCCCAAAGGGCAATTTTCTTCATGTGCTCACTCCTCTGCTTTATCGTTTTTCTTAAATATATATAGATATATTATTTTTTAGCATATAAATTATATCACAATCTTTATTTCGTTCAATATGCTTTTGTATTTTTAATATTTTTTTAACATTTTTCTTTTTAACCATTTCCCAAGATATAGTATAAATATGTATTTAAATTTGCAATATCTGTGGTTTTATGATATACTAAATCGATTATATAAAGATATATCTTTGGGGGAATGATTATTATGAAATGCCCATTCTGCGGTTACGAAGAAAGTAAGGTTATCGATTCAAGACCGACAGACGAAAAGGAAAGAATCCGTCGTCGTCGTGAATGCATCAAATGTCAAAAGAGATTTACAACTTATGAGATTATCGAAAGTGTTCCGATTCTCGTTGTAAAGAAGGACAAATCCCGTGAACCCTTTGACCGTGATAAACTTGTTCGCGGTATGCTCAGAGCATGTGAAAAGAGACCTGTTTCTCTCGAAGCCATCGAAAATTCCGTAAGCAAGATTGAAACCTTGCTTCAAAATTCTCTTGACCGTGAAGTTACCTCCGATAAAATCGGCGAGCTTGTTATGAATGAGCTTAAAAAAATCGATCAGGTTGCTTATGTAAGATTTGCATCTGTATACAAGAGATTTGAGGATGTAAACGCATTCATGGATGAACTTTCTTCTTTCTTAGAAAAGAAATAATTCTGGAGTGATCTATATGAAAAAAATAATATCTATTTTTATCTGTGCTATTTTGCTCCTTTCTTCCATAAGCATTATGTCATATGCTGTGACATTTGAAATTCCGGGTGTCAGCTATGATGCTTTGAAATTCCCCGGTGAGCGCATAACATCAGATACCAGTGTGCGTGCTAAACGTTTTAATTCAAATGGTAATAATTCCTTCTTATTTTATGACCAGTTGAGCACTGCTGCCAAAGCAGTATATGATGCTCTGCTGGATGCAAATATGGGTCTTGACACTGATGACGGAATTATGACCTTAACTATTTCCGGTAATGCTATTAGCGGAACCACAAGCAACATCAGTTCTACATTATCAAAAGCTGTAGTCGATGCCATATCGGCAATTATAGATGACTATCCTGAATATTTTTGGGTCGGCGGATTCTCATACGGCGGTGCAAGTTATAGCTATATAAACAGTTCCACAGTAGCTATCACATCCGTTAGCGAGTTCTATTTTGCAGACGGAATCAGTGACACAAGCAGTTATGCGGATTTTGCAACCGTAAAAGCTGCATACAAGCAAATGATAGCTGATATCAACAACTTTAATGTTGATGGCTACAGCAGATATGAAAAAGTAAAATCAATCCACGACCAGATTGCCGACATGACAACATATGACTCCACATACAATGCTGCAATGTCACACCATCCGACAGGAGTATTCCTGAACGGACTTGCTGTTTGTGAAGGTTATGCCGAGGCATTTAAGCTTCTCTGTGACCGTGAAAGTATTCCCTGCATCATCATTATAGGAGACGGTTTCAGTTCACCATCCGATACCGGCGGTGCGCATGAGTGGAATGCCGTTCAAATGGAAGACGGCAATTGGTATGGTATAGATGTAACATGGGATGATCAGCAAGGCAGCATAGGTATTATATATGATTATTTCCTTCCCGGCACGGGAACTCACAATTTCGGAGTTTCCGATCAAATGACCTGGGCTGCAAGTCATGTTGAAGGCGGAAGCCATTTTTCAATTTCAACAGCAATCACCCTTTCTTATCCGACTCAATCAACAATATCTTACTCAGCCATTCTTCCCCTCTTTGATACAACAGTTACTTTCGATGCACCGAATCTTAAAGTATATATAGGGAAAAATGCAACTTTAGCAAATCAGTTCTGGGTAACATATTCCGCTTATTCAGCATACGCTC
This sequence comes from uncultured Clostridia bacterium, assembly GCA_937884995.1. Lineage (GTDB taxonomy): Bacteria > Bacillota > Clostridia > Oscillospirales > Acutalibacteraceae > Fimenecus. The sequence goes on along the minus strand of CAKZZL010000037.1, from coordinate 51,914 downwards.
CGTCAGATAATGCAGCCAGCATTTCGGGCAGAACCACAGGTGCGACTCTTAATATTACATCCCCTGTAAGCCGCACATATACAGTCATTCGCTGGGGTGATGTTGATGCAAACAACTCTGTAAACAACACTGATGCAGCATTAATCAAAAATCATGTTCTCGGAAGTTCAAGCATTAATGATACAAACGGACAAGGCGCTGCTGATTTCAACCATGACGGTGTTGTAGATGGTTATGACTATATCTATATGGAACTTTACTTAAATGATGCAGTAAGCAAATAAAGCTTAAAATTTTGGCTCATAGCCTGCTTTAAGCATTGCGGGCTATGAGCTTTATTTAACTTTTTCGGAGGGATTAAAATGAAACAATTTGCAAGAAACTTCCTTAGCATAGCGCTTTTAGTTGTTTTTGCATTTGGACAATTTCAGGTTTTTGCAGTAAGTGCAGATAATGATCTGGAGTTTGATCCTTCTTTGTCTCAGGAATATCTGATCCGTCAACTTCCGGATGATGACACCGGTATTGCTTTCTCTGCATCTGCAAAAAAGTTTTTCTCATCAGGTACTGTGTCAAGCAACGACAGTTTTCTTTTCTATGATCAGCTTGACAGCTACCAAAAGCAGATATATACCGCATGTGAAAAAGCATTTATTTCCGATACAGTAACAATAAAATTTACAAGCAAATTGGAATATACAACTTCAGTTATATTGGGCCCATCTGCACTTTACAAATATCTTGCAAATCAAACCGCAGCAGCTCTTACTGCACTTATTGATGACAGGCCTGATTTTTTCTGGATCTCCGGCTTTGAAATAGAGGACTTTGATGCAACCGTAACTGCAAGTTCGAAAAAACTCAGTTACTCTGTTTCATCAATGCAGATAAGCATTTCAATCAGCAAATCTGCTTATGGTGATTTTGAAAACGTCAAACTTGTATATGACGATCTTATGGATGATGTTGAAAACTTCCAAGTTGAAGGTTATACAAGATATGAAAAAGTAAAATATATACATGATGCCATTTGTAAGCTTGCTTCATATGATCCGAATTACAACAACAGCAAAGCAAATCCTACCGATCACGAGGCTGTCAGCGTCTTTAATGAGCCTTATCTTACTGTATGTGAAGGTTATTCAGAGGCGTTTAAGCTTATTTGCGACCGTGAAGAAATCCCCTGCATTATAGTTATAGGGAACGGTGGCGGAGGCGCCCATGAATGGAACTATGTACAAATGGAAGACGGAAGATGGTATGTTGTTGACATTACCTGGGATGACCAGGAAGACCACATCTTTTATGATTTCTTCCTTTCCGGTTCCTCCACAATCAATGGAGTCTTCGACTCAAGCGCATATTACTCATCCCATATAGAGGACGGAACAAGATTTGCAAATATATCATATAGCAATTCATATCCGGTTTTGAGCCTGACTTCATACTCAGGTGCTTTGAAATATGCTGACTCACTTTCAACTGAAGATAATACAGCCATGCGCATATTCATTGATAAAAATGCTGATCTTGCAGACCAATTCTATACAAAAAGCAACAGTGATTTCAAAGATTCAAACGGCAACACAGTAAATGTTATGCCTTCCGATTACCTGATTACAATAAAAGGTGTCACAACAGGTGCGACCGTTAAAATATCAAATACTGTGAAAGCAGAATCAAAAAAATATACAGTTTCAAGATGGGGCGACGTTAATTCCGACAACTCTGTTGATATGGATGACTATGACTTAATCATTGCAGCAGTTGAAGGTGATAATGTCATAAGCGATAAATCTCAATTTGATGCTGCAGACTTTAACCATGACGGTGTAATTGATGGTTTTGATGCACTATATATGGAATGCTATCTTAACGGTGAAGTAAGCAAATAAGGCTAATGCCTTTTCTTGACATTAGCCATTTTTGGTTATATAATTATGATTGCGTTTTGGACAGGCTGCTATGGCTCAGGCGGTAGAGCGCATCCTTGGTAAGGATGAGGTCACCAGTTCGAATCTGGTTAGCAGCTCCATAAACATAAAACTTACGGACTGATATAAGTTCGTAAGTTTTTATTTTATATAAAACTATTAATGTTATCTTGTTTGATGATGAATTTCCGTTTCTTTTTTCTTTTTAATATATCAAATCAAAGGATTGATAATATCCGGATATGAGTATATAATGAAAATAGATTTTGAGATTATTGAGGCAGGTCCATGGAAGAGAAAAAAGGCATAGCTAAATATCGTGAATTCATAGTATATATAATATTCGGGATACTCACGACCGTGGTCAGCTGGGGCTCTTATGCCTCATTTGTCAACCTCTGCGGCTTATCTGTCGCGCTGTCCAACTTCTTAAGCTGGATATGCGGTGTTATATTTGCTTTTTTGACAAATAAGGTATTTGTATTTGAATCTAAAAGCTGGAAGGTATCACTGCTGATTAAAGAAATCATCGGCTTTGTAACAGCAAGGCTGCTGACCGGAGTTATTGAGTGGTTCGGTGTTCCCCTTCTTGCAAAAGCATCCTTTGACTCCATCTTTTACAGAATAGCAGAATCGTTATCCATAGGAGTTAAAATAGTATATACAGACGGGATATATTCAAAGATACTCGTATCTGTTATCGTGGTACTTCTTAACTACATTTTCAGTAAACTTATAATATTCAAGAAAGATAAATTGCCGGATACGGACGACAGTGACACAGGAGAAAGCAATGCATAAAAGGACTCTCAATGAAATACTTGTATCTGTCATCTTGCCCGTATATAACATGCAGGATTATTTGGCTGAGTGTCTGGACAGTGTAGTAAATCAGACACTTAAAGAAATTGAAATAATATGCATCAATGACGCAAGCGAAGATGACAGTCTGAAGATATTAGAAAGATATGCGCAAGACGATGAAAGGCTGCAGATATTCACAATTGAACATGCAGGTCTCGCTGCAGCAAGGAATTTCGGCTTCAGTAAAGCAATCGGCAACTATGTAATCTTCTGGGATTCGGATGATTATTTTGAACTTGATGCTCTTGAAAAGATGTATAAAAGAGCAGATAAGCTTGATGCGGATTTATGTATATGCAATGCATATGACTTTGACCACAAAACAGGTAAACATATATCCCATAACTATATACGCAAGCCATATCCTGAAACTGAAACATTTTCTATTGATGACTGCCCTGACAGGATTTTCCAGATTACATCGTCAAATTGTTGGAACCGTTTGTTGAGAAGAGAATTTCTTATCGAAAATGACATAAGTTTTCCTGTGGGAGATCTTCTAGAAGATGAGATTTTTTCAATGCTTATACTTTCTCTCTCAAAGCGTATATGTCTATTAAAAGAGAGACTCATTCACTATCGTGTCAACAGACCCGGCAGCATCATGAATAAGTTTGAAGCAGTTGAAAATATCGCCGTAAAAGGTTACCACGAGTGCTATAAGCAGATGAAAAGCAGAGGTCTTTTGGAAAGAGATGATATACGCAAAAGTTTTGTTGACAGAATATGCGGTCTCTATCTCTATCAATTAAAGCAATATAAAAGTCTTGAAACATTCAAAGAAAATTATAAAAAAATGATATCTGATGATGACATCTATGTTGATCTTTGGAATCCGGAATGGGAAAAGACATCAAATGTAAAAAAATATACCGATGCCAGAGAAATGTCACCGGAAGAATATATATTTATAATGTATAGAGAACTGAATACGCAAAACGGCTTCAATAAAGCTGAAATAGGAATCTTAAAATCAAAATTAAAAAAAATTACAGAATCTCAAAACAGAGGACTGTCAGATTAATGACAGTCCTCTATAATTTTCATTATTATAGCCCGGCCTTAGAGCCGGGCTGATTTTATATAAATTTTTTTATTGTTGAGTAAAGTTTGAAGAGAATTGTATATAGCTTGTAGTTAGGTTTATCAAGAATAAGATCAAACTCTCCGATAAGTTCAACCACAGATGCGTGAAAGCCTCTCTTGAAATCAAAAAGACCATAGTTTGCGGAATCTTTATTGAAATCGCCGTCTATACCATAAAAGTTAAATGTTTGATAGCCATTTTCTTTTGCATACTTGATCATTTCCCATTGAAGCAAATATTGGGAATTGAATTTCATGAATTCCTTATATGAAGCTCCGAGAAGATACACAAGCTGGTTACCATAAAGCATATATAGACCGCCGGCAATTATTTTCGTATCTCCGTATTCCTCTTTGTATTTCTTGAGATCTTTTATTCTGCTTTCAAATGATTCCGTCTGGCTGCTGAGTTCATTGAACTCATTTTGCTTTTTGGGGTTATCCTTTATTTTTTCAATTCTTGCAACAATCCCGTTATATTCACCTTCGGTCTTTTCGAGAAGCTGGCTGAAGTTGATTTCAACAAGCAATATTTTTACAAGATTCTCACCCGAGAGGACATCATATATATTTTCATAATATGATAAAGGTCTGTCGATAAATCCCCTGCGTTCTGCAGTATGAAGCATGAGTGCCTTGAATTCTTTTAAGTCTTCCCTTTTGCATTCAATTATCCTGAGAGAATTTTTCTCACTGTTTCTTACCGACCAACGGGTTGTGCTCCTGAAATCCTTAAAGATTTCATCTATGGTCTTGTTTTCAAGGTTAAGTACAGAGAGCCAACGTGGCTCTAAGTCTTTCTTTTCATTCATAGTCAGATAGAAGCCCTGATGACTAAAGCCCAGCTCTTTCAATTTTTCAACCAATGCATCATTTTTTGTATCCGGTATAACTTGACCGTCGACATCTCTCTCCTGATAACTGACATATGGATTAATCTTCAAAAAGAGAGCATTATTCTTTTTAAGGTACTCCTTAATTTCTTTTACAAAGTTTTCCAGAAGTTCAAAATCCTTATAGTCCAGCAAAAAGCCTCTTGGTGCATATACCATATTCTTGTTGATGAATTTTACAGATTTGAAAAGTAAAATTGTTGCAGCAACTATTTTACCGTCTTCCTTAAATCCTACAATCTTTCCGCTCCAGCCGTTATCCTTCTTTATATCTATCCAGTAAGGGCTTTGGAAAAACATTGAGTATGGAAAATTTTCAGAAAATTCCTTAAATTCGTTTCTTTCCAGTTCAAGAAGTTCCATAATCTGCCTTTCATTTTTTAAGCTTGCTCTTTATCTTTTTCAATGCTTTATATATGTCATAGAATGGGCCTACTTTAAGTTCAAACTCACCTATATACTCTATGACATTGCCGTTAAAGCCTTTTTTGAATTCATATATTCCGTAATATGGTCCATCCGGATTGAAGTCGCCGGTGATTCCATAGAAGTTGCAATATTTGAAGCCTTCCTTATATGCTTCCTTTATATGATGCTCATACATCAGGTATTTTGGAGTAAACGATCTGTATTCCTGAAGGATTCCGCTGGAAAGTGTCAGATATTCATTGCCGCTTCGAAGTGAAAGCAGACATCCGATATCCTTACCATTGGGATTTTCTTCCTTAAACTTCTTTGCTGCTTCCAGCTCTTTTTCATATTTGGACATAAGCCTTTCTGACTCTTCTTTTTGAGAAGTCAGTCTTGAGCCCACAACATGTTTTTCCATTTTTGCCATGATATTATCATAGTTTTTCTTTTCATCATCAAGTCTCTGCCTTGCATGATTACAATAGACGTCAGGATCAAGATATGCAATATATATGGTCATTAAATCGCTCATATAATGGTACATTTTCTTGTAGTATTCAAGACTTCTTGAAAGGAAATGTTTTCTTTGAGATGTCATCTCAAAGATTTCTGACATAACCTGCAAGTCATCAATAGTACCTTCTCTTACCATAAGACCTTTTTTAGTGCAGAAATCAATATTCTTTCTTGTCTGCTTTGAAAAACCTCTCTTGAGTTCTTCAAAAGGTTTGTCAAGTTCAAGCAAATAGCACCATCTCGCCTGCTTTGTATCTAAATAAAGATTAAATCCGTAATGCTTATATCCGAGTTCCTTTAGGTTGTTTATTGACTCATCATCAGCAGGTCTTTGTGGATCTATCTCCCCCAGTGATGTTCTTACTCTGTAAATAACATTAGGGTCTATTGTCAATATAAAGCCCTTATGGGCACGTATATACTTAACCAACTCCTTAGTAAAGAAAGCAAGAAGTTCCTTATTGTGGTAGTCAACTATAAGGCCCCTGGGTGCATAAAACATTTTTTTATTCAGTATAGTTGGGTCCTCCAATAAAAGAGAAGCCGCAATCACTTTATCTTCTTCAATGACTCCCACATAATGGATTTCTGATCCCAGGTCTTTTTTCAGATGTGCAAGCTGTGGTGTCTGCATAAAAGAGACATTCGGGTTGTCCTTCACAAAGCCTGCAAATTCTTCTTCTGTTAAATGCTTAAATTCCATATATATCCTCTTAAAATTACACAAAAGTTTTAAAAAACATCACACGCTTAAATATACCAAAAAAACGATCAAATATCAAGTTCTACCCTATTCTTGAGTTTTGAGTGAAAATTGCAATATAAAATGTCCACAAAGTTAAGCAAGTTTAATTTGTTGAATAAGTTGGTTAGAGGACAATCCGTTTAGGCTTCTTCTCGGATAATTATTGATCCAGTTTTCAATCAGTTTAATTCTCCCATGGGAGAATTCGCCGATATCCGAACCCTTCGGAATAAAACGCCTGATCAGCTTATTCGCATTCTCATTTGAGCCTCGTTCCCATGCGCTGTAAGGGTGCGCGTAATAGACCTTTGTTCTCGGCTGATTTACGAGCACAGATCTTTCGATTCCTTCAAAATCAAGGTTCTCACAGCCATTATCGCATGTTATTGTTTTGAACTGCTCCCGAAATTCTCTGCTCCCTATTTTACGCTCCAATTTGTCGAGGGTCTTTACAACACATGCTTCCGATTTGCTCTTCATCTTGAAGATTATTTCCTGCCGTACTTTTCTCTCTGTCAAAACCAACAATACTGTGTTCGTTCCTTGCTTCCCTACTACAGTGTCCATTTCCCAATGTCCGTACTCTTCTCTTGTGTCTATTTCTTTCGGCCGTTCTGTTATACTTGTTCCTTTTGTGTTGGTAATTGCGCTTCTGATATGGTGATAATCCCTTTTTTTGCCTTTCTTCTTTACAGGTAAGTCCTTATTGCTTAATCCCGGGAACAAGCCTTCATCTATGTAGTTGTAGATCGTTTTGTAGCTTAGTTTTATGGGGAATTTCGAATCCTTCTTTATTCCCTCTGCAACCGCATACGGCGACTTCTTCTCGTCCCTTATCTCTTTCTCAATATAGTAAACCAATTCATAGTCATTTGCTATTTTCAACCCGGGACCTTTTGCTGTCGCTTTGTAATCATGCTTCTGCTGTGCGACATCAGCGCTGTATTCCACTCTTGTCGTGTAGTCGCTGTTAAGCAGTTCTACTCTTCCTTGCTTTAATTCTCGACGTATTGTTCGACCGCTTCGTCCTCCAAGCTGCCTGCCTATTTCGTCGCTTCTTAAACCGATTTTTGATAATGCCTCTATTTTTAACCATTCTTCATAATTCAGGTGTTTACCTTTTCTCTCTTTTGTGTTATTATTTAAGCGATCCATATTGTTTCCTCCGGTATGTTTGAGTTTGCTCGCTTAACATTATACCACAGGTTTCAATGTGGATCTTCTTTTTTGGTCATTTTATTTTACAACTTACCTTCTTGAGTTTTGAGATAAATCTCTTAATACTGGTTTTGTATATAATATTCGCACTTTTTTGCACCTCCATTTGTTGTCGCATAATACAAAAAAGACTATGTTTAGACGTTCTTCGATAAGACAACAACTATTGAAGAAAGATTAACGTGCTCCAAATGGAACAGGCAAGGATTCACAAATTCCTTGCCTGTTTTAATATTTGTATATATGGTTTAAAAAACATTCCTACAAAGGCGCAATTCCCGACACATATCGCTTCATTTACGCTCTTATTTTCATAGGATGGAATAATACTCTGTCTTGGTTTATTCCGTTTCTTACAGAAAGAAAAATCTTCGAAAATCGACTTTTTAGGGTACATATTTCTGATGGTATATATGGTCAATTTATTGTACCTTTTTTTCTGTCATTTGTAAGTTACTTTGTATCTATTGTTTCCGCAAGTTTCTTTCTCTGACGTCTTTCATGTTCCAGCTGTTCTTGAATTTCATCCATTCGGCGGAATATATCTGCTATGACTTCCTGCTCATCTTTAGGCCGTTCTTGATTTTCAGCTCCGTTTCGCGCCGCTATATCCTTTGCAAATATTTTTCCAAATAGCCACCGAACAACAGGTTGTATAAAGAAAACTTGGGAAAAGAAAGCAAACGGGAAGTTATAGCATACTAATTTTATCCAGTTCGCAAGCAGCGTAAACATATTGAATCCAGAATAGTATGGATAATAAAGCCACGCTGCGATAAAGCTCATTGCCGGACACATAATCAGCACAGTACAACTAATGATTACGGTTTCAAAAATCATGGGGTGATTGCGCCTTGGATCAAACATCTTGCTCGCCATTCTGAAAGACAATGGACTACCTAAAAGACATTCCAAACTATATGCAAAGCAGAATTCTATCAGAACAACTGCCCATATTGGGAGCATGTTTCCAAACATATAGACACCACCCTGCGTATTAATAGCATGGATAACGCTATCTGCACCTGTGATTTCCATCAATAGATTTCCGTTCACCACGTACAGACTATAGAATACATACGCATGAACGGTGATAACTACTGTCAGGAAGGCAAATACCATCCTCTGAAATTGATTTCTTGGCATAATTCATTCTCCTTTTCAACAAAAAACACACGCATACTCTTGCCGAATCAGACTCGGTTAACATACTGCATGAACATATGTACCGTAATCAGATTTACGTGCAAAGCACAACGTGTGTCGTTTATGTTTGTATTCAATTTAACTGTTATTATACCAAGAAACCGAGATTTTTTCTATTCGCAAAATATCCAAACTTCATATTGAATATTATCACGCTTGGGAGCACCCCCTTCTCACGCTTGCTACATTTGTCCGAACAATGAGTTGCTGACATGTTCAACAACTAATAGAGAAGGTTACAGAGAATACAAAAGCGATCCAAAAAAGTGTAAAGGTTGTCCGTATTTAGCACAGTGTACATTAAGCAAAAATCACACAAAGGTAATAACACAACATATTTGGAATGATTACCTTGAAATCTTGGAAGATTTAAGGCACAAACCCGAAAATAGAGAATTGTACGACAAAAGAAAAGAAACCATTGAAAGACTTTTTGGAACGGCAAAAGAAAATCACGGTTTCCGATATACACAGATGATAGGAAAAGCTCGGATGGAAATGAAAGTCGGGCTGACTTATGCGTGCCTAAATCTCAAAATATTAGCAAAAATGATAGAAAAATACAAACCAGATACCCCGCAATATTCCTCATTTTTTGAGATTATTTCAATATTTCAACTTAATTTTGAAAAAATATGAAAAGTAGGTGTGAACAAAAAGTTCATACCTACTTTGTCTACAATCTAAAGGGACTGCGATGCAGTCCCTTTACTGTGCTTTTAATTCAATTTTATATTACAGCTTCTGTTTATCAAAACGCCCAGGTGCCGTTGCGGAAAATCGGAACGGTTTTACCGTCTCTTGTTACGGCATCGATATTAAGTCCCTCATATCCTATCATAAAATCAACGTGAATCATTGAATCGTTAATGCCCTTTTCGCGGCATTCGTCAAGCGTATATTTGTCAAAATCCTTAATCGAGTCCGCAAAGCCCATGCCCAGAGCAAGGTGACATGCAGCATTCTCGTCAAAAAGCGTCTCATAGAAAAGAAGTCCGCTCTCCGAAATCGGAGAATTTACGGGGACAAGCGCACATTCGCCGAGATAAGCGGCTCCCTCATCCATTGAAATCATCTTTTTGAGAAGTTCTTCATTCTTTTCGGCGTGAACCTCAACCGCTTTTCCGTTTTCAAATCGGACAGAGAAGCCCTCAATCAGCTGTCCCTGATACGAAAGCGGTTTGGTGGCATAAACTATGCCCTCTGCTATTCCCCTCTTCGGAGAGATAAAGCATTCCTCAGTCGGAATATTCGGGTTAAAATATATGCCCTGAAGGCTGACCTCTCCGCCGCCTCTGAACACTGCGTCTTCAATCATACCTACGCAAAAATCTGTTCCGTTGTCGCCCTTATAAATGAGCTTGTCAATTCCGAGATTATTAAGAAACTCGCAACGGTCATGCAAATCCTTGTTGTGAGCGTCCCATGCGGCAATCGGATCGTCATCAACTCTTGAAGTAAAGAGTATCGCCTCCCAGAGCTTTTCGATTGCCTTTCCCTTAGGAAGTCCGGGGAAAACCTTCTTCGCCCACTTTTCTCCGGGCACGGCGGCAATACACCACTGATATCTGTTTTCCATCTTATCTCTGTACGGTTTGATAATCGGAAAACGCTTCTGCATTGCCTTGTTCATTTTTTCCTGATTTACGCCCTTTAGTCCGTCGGGATCCTCTGATACAAGGTAAATCCGACAGGGCAGCTCGTCAACATAGTGCTGAAGTCTTTCCTGCTCCCATTTTTCTACCTTTGAGAGCGTTGTAAGCGACTGATGACGGTAGTGCAGCTTTGTAAGAGGCTGATAGTCCCAGATAATAACAACCTTTCCCGCTCCTGCTTTGTAGCACTCATCAACGAGTATTTTTACAAATTCGGGCTGGTCAAGCTCACACTGAATAATAACCTCCTGATTTTTCTGAATGTTAACGCCTTTTACGGCGATGAGATGCGCGTAGTTACGCAAAACTGTTTTTTTCATAGTATTCTCCCTATAATGTTAATAAATCAATTGATTTCTTCGCTGTCTTGTATTTGTTCATTAAGCCAATGCTCAAATTCGTAAAAATGCTTCGGGAAGTTTTCCGAGCCGTTTGCATACAGCTTTTGTCCGCTGTTGATTGTTGCGGTCAGTCTGAAATCAGTGCCGTCAAGCAAACCCTTCGGACGTTCTCCGCTGAAGCCGTCCCACTTTGCAAAATCAAAGCTGTTGAGTGTATTGATAACTGTCTGCGTGTCACAGGTTGTTCTTTTGATGAGCTTTCTTTCTTGTGCACCGTTGCCGTAAAACATATTGTAGTAAGAAATCTCGGTCTGCTCGTCCTTTGCGACAAGCTCGTATTCTTCGGTAACACGCATACCGCTAAGACAAAGAGTTATAGACTCAAAATCAGTGACGGTTTTGCCGTTACTGCCATGCTTTGAGAAAAACACAATTCACACCCCCACCGTAATAATAGTCAATATTCCGAAAATGAATTCAATTAATCCACCCCGATTTGCATACTGTTCAGTTTTATTTATTATAACACCAAAGCCGTCAATCTACAACCGACGAAGTACTGAATAAAAAGAGAAGAAGTATAAATAAATCCGAAAGGATATATACAAAGGTTTCGGAGGATATAATTCCTCAGATTATAGACGAGGACCTCTGGCACACCTGCAAGAGGTCGCTTGCAAAGAATCTGCCGGAAAACTTCCAGTCTGAAAAGAAATGTGGCAAAAAGACAGCCGCAAAGGATGTGTTCGCCAAAAAGCTTCGCTGCAGCTGCGGACATACCTTCCGCAAAAACATATGGTACAGAGGCAAGCACGGAAATACTTACGGCTATACCTGTTACAGTGTTCTGAATAAGCCGATTTATTCGGACAACCCCGAATTCGTGCCTGTATGTCAATATATAATAGACGAAGAATACGCTAAGGAATATGCCAAGAAGCATCATCAGATAATACACAAAAGCAGCTGGCAGGATATAACCGTAGATGTACAGATAGCGCTATAAACGCATAAACCCCGGGGAGTTAATCCCCGGGGTAATTATTTTTACATCTCTTAATCTTCGGTTTCGTAATAATACGAATAATCAATGCCCTTCATTATAATCTCACGGCTGTTGATGTCATCCGTCAGGGCGTTTTTAATAAGTGAAAAAATCTTATTGGAATCCGACACGCTTTCACGCATAGCGGCGAGATAATCCTGCTTGTCGATTAAACTCCAGTCAACGCACTTTTTAAGAATCTTTTTAAGAATCAAATCAAGCCAGATGCGTGTGCTTCTGCCGTTACCTTCCATAAAGGGATGGGCAACATTCATTTCAACATACTTTTTGACGATTTCGTCAAGCGTGCCCTCAGGCATGTTTTCGATATGCGAAAGCGCTCCGTCCAGATACTGGGCTGGAGCAAATGCAAAACCGCCCTTTGCAATGTTTACCGTCCGTATCTGCCCGGCAAAATTATAAAGCCCGCCGAAAATATATCCGTGAATTTGCTGCAAGCCTTTTGCCGTCCCGACTTCGATTTCATCAATGAAACCGCTTTCAAAAAGCTCGTATGCCTTCTGTTTACTTTTTTCGTCAAGCGAGGTTTCCATATTCTGCATCCATCTGATGAACGCTTCGGATTTTTTGCCGGGGATAAGTGCGATTACTGTGTTCAGCCCCGACTCATCAACAACATCGGTGTTATAGAATTTTCCGTCCCTTGCTTTTAATTTCAGTTGTTTGCAATTCGCAAACAACTCGCTGTTTCTTCTTTTTAATGTAGCCCAATACACACGGGGATTCTTACTCTTGGTCAGTGCTTCGGCAATATCGACAGCACAAAACCACCATCCGGAACTTTCCTCGTCCCAGACAGCACGCACCGGAATATTTTCAAAAAACCGTATGGATGTTCTCGGCATATCTTCTCTCCAAAGCTTTACTGAAGCTTAAATAATCGTCCTTTATATCATGATAGTATTATAAATATTTTGATTACACTTTTCAAGATATAGTTATTATTGCCGCTAAGAACAAAAGGAGGATGGCGTGAAGCCATCCTCCTGAATGAAAGATTACTATGTTTTAACCTTCCTCTTTGATTGCAGCCTGTGCTGCTGCAAGACGAGCAATCGGAACACGGAATGGTGAACATGATACATAATCAAGTCCGATTGTGTGGCAGAATTCAACTGAAACAGGGTCTCCGCCGTGCTCTCCGCAAATGCCGCAATGCATTGTAGGACGAACGCCCTTACCAAGTTCTACAGCCATCTTCATAAGTTTACCAACGCCTATTTGGTCAAGCTTAGCGAATGGATCATTCTCATAAATCTTGTTGTCATAATATGCGCCAAGGAACTTACCTGCGTCATCACGGCTGAAGCCGAATGTCATTTGTGTAAGGTCATTTGTACCGAAGCAGAAGAACTCAGCTTCCTTAGCAATCTCGTCAGCTGTAAGAGCAGCTCTCGGGATTTCTATCATTGTACCAACTTCATATTTAAGATCGCTGCCTGCTGCTGCAATTTCTGCATCTGCAACTTCAACAACTATATCTTTAACAAACTTAAGTTCCTTAACATCGCCTACAAGAGGTATCATGATTTCCGGAACTATATTCCAGTCAGCGTGTGCTTTCTTAACATTGATTGCAGCACGGATAACTGCTTTTGTCTGCATCTTTGCAATTTCAGGATATGTAACTGTAAGACGGCATCCACGATGTCCCATCATTGGGTTGAATTCATGAAGACCATTTATGAGGTTCTTAATGTCAGCAACTGATTTGCCCTGAGCTGCAGCAAGCTTTTCGATGTCAGCTTCTTCTGTCGGAACGAATTCATGAAGAGGCGGATCAAGGAAACGGATTGTAACAGGATTACCTTCAAGTGCTTCATAAAGTTTTTCAAAGTCACCCTGCTGATAAGGAAGAATCTTCTCAAGAGCAGCTTCTCTTTGTTCAACTGTATCTGCACAAATCATCTCTCTGAATGCTGCTATTCTGTCAGCTTCAAAGAACATATGCTCTGTACGGCAAAGTCCGATACCTTCAGCGCCGAGTTCACGTGCTTTCTTTGCATCTGCAGGTGTATCTGCATTTGTACGAACCTTAAGTTTTCTGTACTTGTCAGCCCAAGCCATAATTCTTCCGAATTCGCCTGCAATCTGAGCATCAACTGTAGGAATGACTTCTCCGTAGATGTTACCTGTTGTACCATCTATTGAGATATAGTCACCTTCGTTGAAAGTCTTTCCGCCAAGTTCGAACTTCTTGTTTTCTTCATCCATCTTGATTTCGCCGCAACCTGAAACGCAGCATGTACCCATACCACGAGCAACAACTGCAGCATGTGACGTCATTCCGCCACGTACTGTGAGAATACCCTGTGCGCATTTCATACCTGTAATATCTTCAGGTGATGTCTCAAGACGTACAAGAACTACTTTTTCTCCTCTTGCATCCCAAGCTTCTGCATCATCTGCTGTAAATACTACTTTACCGCAAGCAGCGCCGGGTGAAGCGCCAAGTCCCTTACCGAGAGGTGTAGCTGCTTTAAGAGCTGCTGCATCAAACTGCGGGTGAAGGAGTGTGTCAAGGTTACGAGGATCAATCATAGCAACTGCTTCTGCCTCTGTCTTATGTCCTTCGTCAACAAGGTCACAAGCTATCTTAAGAGCTGCCTGAGCTGTTCTCTTACCATTACGGCACTGAAGCATGTATAATTTTCTGTTTTCAACTGTGAATTCCATATCCTGCATATCATGATAATGGTTTTCAAGTGTTTCACATACTTTGATGAATTCGCCGTATGCTTCCGGGAATTCCTTTTCCATCTGAGCTATTGGCATTGGTGTACGTACGCCGGCAACAACGTCTTCGCCCTGAGCGTTAATAAGGAACTCACCCATAAGTTTGTTTTCGCCTGTTGCAGGATCACGTGTGAATGCAACGCCTGTACCTGATTCATTGTTAAGGTTGCCGAATACCATAGGCATTACGTTAACTGCTGTACCCCATGAATAAGGAATATCGTTATCACGACGATAAACGTTTGCACGTGGGTTATCCCATGAACGGAAAACTGCTTCAATAGCGAGTTTAAGCTGTGTAACAGGATCTGAAGGGAAGTCTTCACCAAGTTGCTTTTTGTATTCTGCCTTGAACTGGTTAGCAAGTTCTTTAAGATCTGCAGCTGTAAGGTCAACGTCGTATTTAACGCCCTTTTCCTCTTTCATCTTATCGATGAGCTGCTCAAAGTATTTCTTACCGACTTCCATAACAACATCTGAGAACATCTGAATGAATCTTCTGTATGAGTCATATACGAATCTCTCAAATTTAGGATCATCGTTGCCTGCAATCATAGCAGCAACAACATCATCATTAAGACCGAGGTTAAGGATTGTGTCCATCATACCCGGCATAGAAGCACGAGCACCTGAACGTACGGAAACAAGAAGGGGATTTTTAAGATCGCCGAACTTTTTGCCGTTGATCTCTTCCATCTTTTTAACGCCTTCCATAGCCTGGCCCATAATTTCATCATTGATTTTTCTACCATCCTCATAGTACTGAGTACAAGCTTCTGTTGTGATTGTGAAGCCCTGAGGAACAGGTAAACCGATAGCTGTCATCTCAGCAAGGTTTGCACCTTTACCACCGAGAAGATTACGCATGGTCATGTCGCCTTCGCTAAACATATAGACCCATTTTGCCATATCATATACCTCCAAAAAATATTATTTACTATTGTTTGGTCGTGCAAATAAAACTGCACATACTTAACCTTTTGAATTATATCAAAAATACACTGCCATTTCAATACACTTTTCAGAAAATAAATATTATTGGTTAAAAATTCAAAAATTGACTTTTCTTTCGTAGACTTTTAGTGAAAATTATGGTATATTTTTAGATAATATTTATGAATGACTATGGTGATTATATGCAATTGCTCTCATATGAAATTTTGAATGCATCCGGTGATGCAAGCAAAAATTCCATACCGATGTTTACTTCGGTCACATATCCATGCTTTATAGACCTTACTTTTTCGGAGGTCCAAAGCGTCTATGATGTTATTCCTGTCTTTCAGGATGATTGTGACCCTATATATGAAGTATACAGAAGTCTGGACGGTGTGAATTTCTATAAATTTCAAAAGGGCGGACAGATTGCAAACTATATTCGTGTCTTTATAAAGTATGTAAGCACCGACATTGTTGCCATCAACAACATAGAAGTTGTAGGCGAAGACTGTTCTTTTCCCCAAAAGCATGTTTCATTCAAGGAAATATGCAAATTTGAGGATAGTGACTATGCCATACCCGTTACGGATGAAGATATTTTCAATGAAGTAAACGGTATTATATCGCGCACCATAGGTCAGCAATATGTTGACGGCTTTGAGCTTAAGCTTGACCGAAGACTTAAGAACGACTACTACACAGTAGAGTCCCTGAGAGGAAAAGTAAGACTCATATCAAACTCCGGTGTAGGCCTTGCAGCTGCCTTCAATTGCTATTTGAAAAAGGTATGTAATTGTCATATATCGCGTTTCGGCAATCAGGTAAAACTGCCCCATAATCTTCCGGCTGTCCCGTCAAAGATAGACTGTAAGACAAAATTCAAATACAGATATGCATACAATTATTGCGCCCATTCATATTCCATGTCTTTCTGGAATAAAGACGATTGGCAAAAAGAAATAGACTTTCTTGCAATGAACGGTGTCAATATGGTATTGGACCTTACGGGCATGGAAGAAGTCTACAGAAGATTCCTATCAAAGATAGGATACAGACACCGTGAGATAAAGAACTTTTTAACAGGACCGTCATATTTTGCATGGAACTATATGGCAAATGTTACAGGTATAGGCGGACCCGTTCATGATGACTTCTTTGCAGACAAATGTGAACTTGCAAGAAAGAATCACAGACGCATGCAAATACTCGGTATGGATGTCGTTTTACAGGCATATAACGGGATGGTGCCTTCAAATATAAAGAAAAAGAACAGAGATGTTCCCGTTATCGAGCAGGGACTTTGGAACGGCATTCCAAGACCGCTCATGATAGATCCTGCTTCTGCCAGCTATATCAAGTATGCAGAGCTTTTCTATCAATGCCAAAAAGAGGTCTTCGGTGATATATCAAAATTCTTTGCGGGTGATATATGCCACGAAGGCGGAACGCTTGAAGGGACAAGCGAAAAGGAAGTTTATGCAAATTTCTTTGACAGCATTATTAAATACCGCAAGGATGCCGTTGTCGTAATGCAGGCCTGGGGAGAAAATCCCACTAAATCCTTTATCAAACATACAAAGCCATTCAGAAATGATCATATACTTATGCTGGATCTTTTTGCCGAATCAAGTCCCAAAAGTGAAGGCAGGAACGCTCCCCTTTCTAAATATAACTACCTTTTCGGAATGCTTAATTCTTTTGGCGGAAGGCTTGGTCTTCACAGCAACATAGACCTCCTGGCGAGAAAAATCAAGGCATCATCCAAAAACAGCAATTTCAAGGGTATAGCTCTCACTGCAGAGAGCAATACATCCGATCCTTCTGCAATAGATTTGTTTTTCTCAACTGTCTGGGAAAACATTGAAGATGTAAATCTCTGGCTTCATGATTTTGCACTGAGACGTTATGGTAAAGAAAGTAACAATATATATAAGGCTATGGATATATTGTTAAAGACAGCCTACAGTGATAAGTTCTATAACCTGGGTGAAGGAGCGCCTGAAAATCTGCTCTGCGGAAGGCCCGAAGGCAGATATGATAAGGTATCAAGCTGGGGCAATACAAAGTTTGGATACTCAAGCAAGGAATTTGAAGAAGCCGCAGCCTTATTTATGGCTGATTATGATAAATTCAAATCAAATGAATGCTATATTTATGATGCAGTAAATATCTTGAGACAAGTCCTTTCAAACAGAATATATAAGCTGATTATGAGCATGGAGGATGAATACCTTAAAAAGGATTATTTTGCCTTTGTTGAAAACGGTGAAAAGCTTATGGCAATTGCTGATAAACTTGATAACCTTCTCTTAAATCATCCGGACTTCAGTTTGAACAGTTATATCAGCAAAGTAAAAGATTATTCGGACAAGCTTGATGATTTTACAAAAGAAATATATATGTTATCTGCAAGAGCTTTGATAACCACATGGTATTCAAGACCCGCTGCAAATGAAGGCGGACTTCATGATTACTCAAACCGTCAATGGGGTGACCTCATTTCCCAGTTCTATAAACCGAGGTGGCAAAGATATATTGAAAATGTAAAAAGAGAAATGGATGGTTTGGAGCCCGAAAAAATTGACTGGTTCAAGATGGAATGGGATTGGGTTTTGGCCGACACAAAGTGCACTGAAAAAACACGGGAAGATAACCTGAAAGCCCTCTCAAAGTCAATCCTCGGATAATAGTTAAAGATAACTGCCGCAACGAACTTTCTTAAGAGATAGTCGTTGCGGCTTTTTCCTTGATATATTTACTTTACCGCTTTAATGTGCTAAAATCTTTTTATAGAAAAACGGAGGTTTAATTATGTATAAAATACAAGATGAAAACTCAGATTTCCTTATAGACTGCATAATACATTTGGAAAATTCAGAAGAGGCATACCGTCTTTTTGAAAACATATGCACACCTCAGGAATTCCACACGATAGCTCAGCGTATAGTGGTCGCTAAAATGCTTTGTGACAATAAGGTATATTCCGATATAATCACAAAGACAGGTGCCTCAACAGCCACAATCAGCAGAGTTAATCGTTCAATTCAGGCTGATTCCGAAGGTTACATCAATATATTTAAGAAGGTAAATGATGAATAAATATGCTGACTTTGCAAATGTATATGACATTTTGACAAAGAACATAGATTACTCTGCAATCATTGAGAGAATTACAAAACTTGTTCCCAAAGAGCTTTGTAAGGGTGGACAGATACTGGACCTTGGCTGCGGTACAGCAAGTCTTTCACTTAAGCTCTCCAAGCTCGGCTATGATGTGATTGCTGTTGATGCGAGCGAAGAAATGCTCTCGGTTGCGCGTGAAAAAACTGATGACATTTTGTATATATGTCAGGACCTTTCATGCCTTGACCTCTATGGCACGGCCAAAGCAGCTGTCTGCACTATGGACACAGTCAACCATATTGAATCAACCGATAAGATAAAAGAGTTTTTTAAACGTCTTTCCCTCTTTTTGGAGATGGACTCATATTTCATTTTTGATATGAACACACCATACAAACACAAAAAAGTGCTCGCTGACAATGTCTTTACTTATGAGACTGATGAAGTCTACTGCATATGGCAAAATGAGTATGAAAAGGAAGAAAAAAGAACTCATATCCTTCTTGATTTCTTCGTATTAAATGATGATGGCTGCTACGACAGATCTTATGATGAATTTTACGAATATGAATATGATATAGAGACGATTTGTAACTTGCTTAATGACACCGGTTTTGATATCGAGGGTATTTTTGATGAATACAGCGACAATCAGCCGACAGAGGAAAGCCAGCGGGTATCCATCATTGCCAAAAAATCAAGACTAATAGATTCCGGAGAGATAAAATGAATAAACTTGTAAGAATGATTTCAGATGACGGCAGCCTATATGTGCTGGCCCTTGATTCAACGCAGATGATAAGAGAGATGCAAAGCATACACAAGACATCAAAAGTTACTTCTGCCGTTTTGGGCCGTCTTTTGACTGCAGCCTCTATGATGGGTATCCTTTTAAAAGGAAAGGATGATACACTTACACTTAAGATGTCGGGAGACGGTCCTGCCTCCCCTGTTGTGGTTGTAGCCCACTCAGATGGATCTGTTAAAGGATATGTCGGTGACAGTAATGTCAGCCTGCCCTTAAATGACAAAGGAAAGCTTGATGTATCGGGAGCAATAGGACACCACGGAACACTGACCGTATTAAAAGATCTTGGCCTTAAAGAACCATACAGCGCTCAGATACCGTTTGCTTCCGGTGAGGTTGCGGAAGATATTACCGCATATTACGCAATAAGCGAGCAAACTCCGGCAGTTTGCGGACTTGGTGTATTAGTCAATCCTGAAAATGAATCCGTTCTTTGTGCAGGCGGTTTTCTTATTCAACTCCTGCCTACAGCTGATGATGAGACAATCACGAATGTAGAAAAAGGACTTGAAGATATTCTGCCTGTTACAACCATGCTGGCTGACGGGCTTACGCCCGAAGATATTTGCAAAAAAGTGCTCCCTCTTTTTAATCTCGAACTGCTTGATGAAAGCAATGTCAGATATCATTGTGACTGCAGTAAAGAAAGAGTAACAAGGGCCCTCATAAGTTCGGGGATTGACGGACTCAGTGAAATGGCTCAGGATGATAAGACAGAAGCTGTATGTCATTTTTGTAATAAGCACTATCTTTTCTCACAAAAAGATATCTTAAAACTCATTGACGAGCTAAAAAAATAAAGGGAAAAATATATAGATAGATAGGAAGGAGGCATAAAGATATGAAAGAAAAGATCACTGTGCTCGCACTTGCGGCAGGCATGTCAGTATCTCTTTTCGGATGTGGTATTAACAATGAAACAAATGAATTTTCCATGGCTCTTTCGCTCTCTGAAACTTTGCACGATATCCCTCTGAAAGATGTGGAAATTCTGGATTCATATGAACAAAATGCCTTCTCACTTGAAATTCAATACTTAAAGTCTCTTGACTCAGACCGTTTACTTCGTGGATTTTGCGATATTGCGGGGATAGAGAGTGATGCAGAACTTTATGGCGGATGGGAAAATGCTGCTATCAAAGGGCACACTCTGGGGCATTACCTGTCTGCCCTTTCCCATGCATACACATCTTCCGAAGATGAGGAACTGAAAGCAATTTCCGACCATATTATTGACATTCTTGCATTATGCCAGAATAAAGAAAGCGGATATCTTGCTGCTATTCCCGAGTCGCACTATATACAACTTGAAGAAGGCAATACATCAGGGACCTGGGTCCCCTGGTATACAATGCATAAAGTCCTCGCCGGCCTTTTAGATGCATATGACTTAACCGACAATGAGAAAGCTTTGCAGATTGCTTCCGATCTCGCTGACTGGGTCTATGGCAGAACGTCCGTCTGGGATAAGGAAATTCAAAAAAATGTTCTGAGTGTTGAATACGGCGGTATGAATGACTGTCTTTACCGTCTCTATGGACATACGAAATCTGATAAACATCTTTCAGCTGCTCACTCTTTTGATGAAATGGACCTTTTTGATCCAATATATATGGGTGAAGACATATTAAACGGCAAGCATGCAAATACAACAATTCCGAAGATAATCGGCGCTTTGGAAAGGTATATTGTTCTCGGCGAAAGTGAAGAATATTATCTGCAAACGGCTGCTAACTTTTGGGAGATTGTCACAAGCCACCATACATATATTACCGGTGGTAACAGCGAATGGGAACATTTCGGCGAAGCTGATATTTTAGATGCAGAGCGCACAAATTGTAATTGTGAGACATGCAACACATATAACATGCTGAAACTCTCCCGTGAACTCTTCAAGATTACAGGAGAGATTAAGTATGCCGATTATTATGAAAATACATATATAAATGCGATTCTCTCCTCTCAGAATCCCGAGACAGGAATGACAACATATTTCCAGCCTATGGCAACCGGCTTTTTCAAGGTATACAGCACAGCAACGGAAAATTTCTGGTGCTGTACCGGTTCGGGAATGGAAAACTTTTCAAAACTTGCTGACAGTATTTTCTATCAAAGGGGTGACAGCATATATATTACACGTTACAGTTCTGCGAAAGTTCTCTGGAGAGAAAAAGGACTTAGAATCACTCAAAAGGCCGATCTTCCGAATATATCAATTTCGGTTGAAGGCTCCGCAACTGCAGATATTTTACTCAGGATACCCGATTGGTGCACAGATAAAATAAGTGTGAAAATAAACGGGAAATCAGTAGAAACAGAAGAAGAGAATTCATTTATCCGTTTATCCCGCGAATGGAAAAGCGGAGATATTATAGAATTGAATTTGCCTATGAAAGTTGTTGCTTATGGCTTGCAAGACAGTGAAAACACATTTGCTTTCAAATACGGTCCCTGGGTGCTTAGCGCTTCTCTCGGAGATAAGGATATGCAAACCACAAGCACCGGAGTAAATGTGACGATTCCTTTGCTTGATTCATCTGTTAATGATATTATCACAGTAAGGAATCTTTCTGTTAAAGAATGGTTGGAAAACATCAATGAGAACCTGGTTTCGGAAGACGATACACTCAATTTCACACTTAAGGGAACAGACCGTAATCTTGTCTTCTCACCTCACTATATGCAATATATGAACCGCTACGGTATATATTTCAAATTGGTTGACGAAAACACACCGCTTGTCAAAGATAAATCAGACAATTACATGGTCATAGACAGTTTTCCCGTAGGCAATGAACAATATGAGTTTTCACACAATCTGTCTGCCGAGAACTCATCAAGTGGTAATTTCAAGGGCTTTATTTTCAGGGATGCATCTCCCGGTGGTTATTTCTCCTATCAACTGGATGTTGATAAAAATGCAAAGAATTATCTTGTCGTGAAATACTATAGCGGAGATGCAGGACGTAAATTCCATATTTTTGTTGATGACACTGAGCTCGCATTTGTAAGCCTGGAAGATGAAAATCCAAATGGCTTTTATGATATCTATTATGAAATTCCAAAGAGTCTCACTGCGGGCAAAGAAAAAATCATTGTTAAATTCTGTGCAGACAGTGACAGCTATGCAGGTGGCATTTTTGATAAACTGATCATTGTAATAGACAAGTAAAACTCCGGGAGTCTCAAATTCTTGAGACTCCTTTCCTTACAAATATCATTTAAAAATAAAAGAACCATAGCATCTGCCATACTATGGTTCTTTTGTTTTGGCTTTTAATTAATTTTATTCTGCCTGAGGTGCTGAAACAGGGCATGTATCAGCACAAGCACCGCAATCGATACAAGTGTCTGCATCTATAACATACTTGCTGTCGCCTTCAGAAATTGCCTCTACAGGACAACCTTCAGCACATGCACCGCACATGATGCAATCATCACTAATATTATATGCCATTTATTCGTACCTCCCTTTCCTATTGATAAACTTATTGTAACACATTTTTATCTAAAATCAACCATTTTTTATTCAATTCCTTTGAGTGCCTCAAGTTCTTCCTGCTCTACCTTTATCTGAGCATCTTTTACGATTTTCACACTATGTCTTTCATATATAGACGGTCCAGCATCCGGTCTCTTGTCAAGAACAACCTTAAGCATCCCTGTAATAAGGTTATTTTCTATAACTTTTCCTTGTCCATCCGGTGTTCTTACAATGGCACCTACTTTCGGAGTGTGTCTTAATAAGTGTTCATATGATTCCTGCTCATACTTAAGGCAACACATAAGTCTGCCGCAGGTTCCGCTGATTTTTGTAGGGTTAAGTGAAAGGCCCTGTTCTTTAGCCATCTTGATAGATACAGTCTGGAAGTCATGGAGGAATGTCTTGCAGCAGAAGGGTCTTCCGCATATACCAAAGCCTCCGAGCATCCTGGACTCATCCCTTACACCTATTTGTCTGAGTTCTATACGCGTCCTGAAAACTGAAGCGAGATCTTTAACGAGCTCTCTGAAATCTATTCTTCCGTCAGCCGTAAAATAGAAAAGAATCTTACTGGCGTCAAATGTGTATTCCACCTCTATGAGTTTCATATCAAGGCCGTGAGCCAGAATCTTTTCCTCACAGATTTTGAATGCTTCAGCTTCCTTTTTATGATTTTCCTCAAGCTGTTTTATATCTTCTTTTGTTGCGGGACGTATAACTTTTTTCAAAGGCTTGTTTAAGTCTTCTTCCGAAATGGAATTATTACCTTTGGCGACATAGCCGCATTCGAGGCCTCTTATTGTTTCAACAATCGCATAATCACCTTTGTTGAAAGAAAATGTATTGGCATCGAAGTCGTATATCTTTCCGCCTTCCTTAAATCTGATTCCTATTACTTCAATCATTATTTTCTCCTATCTGCTGATTGCACGCCTCATCTCATATGATATACGTATCAACAGCAGGTTATTATTTATATTTCTGTCTACGGACTTTATGAGTTCGTCAGCAGTATTTGTTAAATTCATCAAAGAATTTGATGACAGAGCAGCAGCCAGTTTATGAGCTTCTTCATCAAATTCAAATTCTCTGTCATATCCGTTTTTTATTACAAGAGCATCTCTGAATATTATTTGCGCATATCCCAATATTTCACGCGCCAGTTTGTTGTTCTTTAAGTATGCGCTGCAATGCTCGGCAAGTCGCAGTTCTCCTGATTTTTCATCCATAACAGCATCAATAAAATCTGTTAAAAGTTCTCTTTCTTTTTCCCCGATACTTTTAGTCTCATCCATCAGATTAAAACTGCTTACTCTGGATAAGACTGTTTCGAGCATAGCGCTTTTGGATGTCGTGAGGATTATAAAGTAAACAAAAAGCGGCGGTTCTTCCAAAATTTTCAAGAAAGCATTTTGAGCCTCTTCACTCATATCCTGTGCATTTTTTAATATATATACCTTGGATTCGCTTTCGTTCGGAACGATAAAAGCTTCTGACCGGATTTCGCGAATTGCCTCAATTTTAAAAGTTTTGCTTTGTTTCGTTCTGCCGTCTCTTTCGATAATATCCGGGTGCCCACCGGAATTTGCCTTATTGCATGCACTGCATACACCGCAAGGCTTCTTATCCCCTTTGCAGACAATGCAATTTGCAATATATCTCGCAAATTCCAAAGACAGTTCTTCATTTTCGCAATCGACCAAAATCCCGTGTGGCAAAGTCCCTGCATTTGCTGACTGAGATATATTCTCTTTTAATTCAGTTACTTTATCGGAATAAAAGTCCATGATTTAAACCTCAAACTGTTTGTGAAAGTGCTATCATCACAGGCATCGTTATTACGGAAATCAAGCTTACTATAGCAGTCATTGATGATGCCAGCGCTGTATTTTTATCAAATTTTGCAGAGAAGAGCACAGTATTTGTTGCTGTCGGTGCCGAAGAAGCAAGTACACACGAAACAAGAAGTGCTCCTGAAAAACCTATTGCTTTCAAAGTTACCAATGTCAAAAGCGGCGTCGCTATCAGTTTTATAAAGGCAGTGAGCATTATTCTCTTTTCCTTAAAAACGCTCTTCCAGTCTGCTGTTGCCAGGAAAGTTCCGAACATCAGCATTGCCAGAGGGGTCTGTATATTTGCTATATGATCCAAAGGTTTTCCCAGGATCTGAGGAAGATTTACATTAAGTAAAAAAAGAGGAAGTCCTATAACGATTGCAATTATGCCCGGATTTAAGAGCAAGGATTTGATGTTAAACTTCTTATTTCTATCCCCTTTGGTCATAATGAAAATGCCATGTGTAAATGCCATTATATTAAACACAATAATGGATGCAGAACTGTAAAAGACACCCTCTGTGCCTACAATCGCATTAGATAGGGGAATTCCCATATATCCTACATTTCCGTAAACTGCACCGAATTTAAGTATCGGTAGATTCTCGCCCTTACTTTTTATATATGCAAGTTCTGAAAATATGATTGCAATAGCATGGAAGACGAATCCTCCTAAAAGGGCCAGCCATAAGCTTTTTAGGTTTTCCTTGCTGAAACTCATTTCCACAAACGAACGTATTATCGTTGCAGGTGTGACTATGTAGAAAAGAAGATCCGTAGTCATTTTTGCTGCTTTTTCTGTGAAAAGCCCTGTCTTATGGCAGATAAATCCAATAATTGCAATGATATATAGGATAGTAACCTGCGTCAGGGCATTGAGCATGTTAGTTATAAACACTTGTATCTCTCCGCTCAGTCGTCAAGGAAATTATCATCCGTCTGCATATTGTCTTCTTCTACTATCTCTTCCGGAGTTACATCCTCCAGAGTGTCATTTTCTTTAGCGCATTTAATAGCATTTATGGCATATGCGACAACGAAAACACCAAATGCAAGGTCTGCAAGTGAAAGAGGATACTCATCCGGTATTGCAGACATATTGCCTGTTATCATCATTACAAGTCTCGGAATATTTGCGGTTTCCAATAAGAACAGTGAAATAAAACCGGAGTAGAAAAGGGTTCTCATCGATTTGACATTTGCTATGCCTGAGCTGATTCTTGCAAATGCAAGCAGAGCTATAACCATGAATGTAATGCCGAAGAGTTCAAGCATAAGGTCAGAAATGTTTATATAAGAAATCTTTTTTACAAATCTTGCTATAAGTCTCATAACTGCCCAGAAAAGCGGTGTCAGTGCCAAAAACTTATATTGTGAATATGTAGTTCTGCCATCGATATATGATATTCCGAAGACAAGAATATATATTGCTGCGAAAATTCCGAATACAGATTCCAAAAGGAGCGGTATCTGGTCCTGATTCATCGTTCCGAAAATTGTGAGATTTATTGAAAGATAGCTTTTTGCATTGATAAGAAAATCAGAAAGAGCATTTACAACATCAAGCACAATTCCTGCTGCAAAAATGATAGATGTTACTGCCAAAAAGCGATTTCTTCTGAAAGGTGATTTTGAAGCGGGTACATTTTTTGCAAATACTGTAAGCAAGTAGGTCAGTATAATTGCGATTGCCGCAATGATATACATTATATATACCGACCTGTCAACCTGTTTATAGAAACCTGTATCAGTTTCAATGATGTTTAAGAGTTGGTATATTCTGATAGGAATCGCCGGTAAAAGGGCAATGAGTACGACATACATTCCGGCTAATGGATTAATCTTTGAATTTTTCTCTTTGATTTTCATCTTGGTCTACCTTTCTCTATGGCTATTCCTGTTATTATAACAGAAAATATTTTCACAAAAATCAGAAATAATATAATCTTATATATTATAAAACAAAGGCATGATATAGTCAATAAAATTACCAGCGGAAACGTAAAAAACGCCCTGCTCATGACTAAAGTCGCGAGAGTGGGGCAGCTTATTTTTTCGGTCATTTCATCAGCTAAATGAATATTATATAATAAATTGGCAGATACAGTATGTCAATAAAGCAGTATTGAAAAGAACGGCCTTTTATGGTAGAATAAAGTGAATAATTATCATGGGGGAATATTTATGTTAAAAAATGATTTAGCCATTATTATGGCAGGCGGAATAGGAATCATGCATAAATCTCAATACCCTCCTGTTCTTGCAAAAGTACTCGGCAAGCCAATGATTTCAAGAGTCACTGCCGCAGCTATCGGAGCAGGTATTAAGAACATCGTTATCGTAATACCAAAAAATGATGAATATATCAAAGAACACATCAACGAACAGTTCCCGAAAAACAATATTATTTTTGTAGAGCAGCCGACACCTCTCGGCACGGCTCATGCCGTTTTGCAGGCAAGTTCTGAAATAGCTGATTGCGCGGATGCAAAAGCAAATGTTCTTATACTCAACGGAGACACTCCCTTTATGGATGCATCTACCATAAACAGTGCTTACAAACAGCATATATCCCGCAATCATGATATGACAGTCATATCCGCCATTGTATCGAAGCCTTTCGGCTATGGCAGAATTGTCAGATCCGCAGCCCATGCTTTTGCGGGCATTATTGAAGAGCGTGATGCCAACAGTGAAATCAAGCGTATAACAGAAATTTCATCCGGCACATATTGGTTCAAGGCAGATGCTTTACAGTTTGTGCTCTCGAACTTATCCCCCAGAGCAAATGGTCATTATAACCTGGTGGATGCCGTTCCTCTTCTGTTGTCTAATGACAAAGGCGTGGATACATATTTTGCTTCTAACTCTGACATTATACTCGGAGCAAATGACAGGCAACAGATAATGGAACTTAACAACTATGCAAAGATGAGAGAAATTGAATTTCATCTTGCCGCAGGTGTGGATATTCCCTACAGCGACGGAGTAGTTATAGAAGAAGGAGTTGAGATAGGAATCGATACCACCATACTTCCCGGTTGCATAATAAAGAGCGGTGTCAAGATAGGTAAAGATTGCATAATCGGACCTAACACATATATATCCGATTCAAGCATCGGAGACAATGTAAAATTAAACCATGTACAATGCAATAAATCAATCATTAAAAACGGGGCTGACATAGGACCATATGTCCAGATTCGTCCGAATACCGTTATAGGTGAAAATGTACATCTTGGAAATTTCGTTGAAGTTAAGAACTCAAATATTGATACCGGCACAAAAGTTTCCCATCTAACCTATGTAGGCGACTCCGATGTAGGAAAGAGAGTTAATTTCGGTTGCGGTACAGTAACAGTCAATTATACAGGCAAGGCAAAATACCGCACAACCATCGGTGATGATGCATTCATAGGCTGTAATACCAATCTTGTTGCACCTGTTTCTTTGGGCAACGGCGCATATACGGCGGCAGGATCCACAATCACCGAAGATGTTCCGGAAGACTCTCTCGGTATTGCGCGTGCACGCCAGGTTAACAAACTCGGCTGGAAGATAAAAAAGTAAAAAAGGAAACAGAAAATGTTTAACAGATTTAGAAAAGTTCCTTCTGTATCTGCAGGAAAACCCGAATTTCTCGCTGTAGGGCTTGGAAATCCCGACAAAAAATACAGCCTTACCCGCCACAATTCGGGCTTTTTGTGTGTAGACAGTTTTGCAGAAAAAGAAGGATTCCAAATAAAAAAATTAAAATTCAAATCTCTTTATGCCGATGTGACTTTAGGAGGGCACAGATGCCTCGTCATGAAACCGCAGACATATATGAACAACAGCGGACAGGCAGTAAAGGAATGTGCAGACTTTTACAAAATTCCGCCGGAGAATATTATCATCATTTTTGACGATATATCTCTTGAAGTCGGCAAAATGCGTATTAAAAGGAAAGGCAGTGACGGCGGACATAACGGTATAAAGAGCATAATATATCATTTAAACTCCGATAACTTCCCCCGCATAAAAATCGGTGTAGGCTCAAAGCCTAATCCTGATTATGATTTAAAAGACTGGGTTTTATCAAATTTTGCGTCCGATGAGCAAAAGAAACTTCTTGAGGTTTTTGATCATTCACTTGACGCAGTGAAACTCATAACAGACGACAAAATTGATGAAGCCATGAACTTATACAACAGCTAGGTGATTTATGTCAGGTCTGTCAAAAGCAATGTTAAAATCCCGGGAATTTTCAAATATTGAAAATTCCTTCAAAAAGGGCTTTTTGCCCCAGGGCATACTCGGACTTTCTTCCGTTCAAAAGGCGCATATAGTATCATCTTTGGTTCAGAGTCTTAACAGAAGAGCCCTTATTATTACCCCCGACGAGCAATCCGCGGCACGAATGTGCGAGGATATAGACTCGTTCGGGCTTTCCGTTATGCAGTTCCCGGCCCGCAGCCTTTCGTTTTATGCCAATGACAGCCAATCCTATGAATATGAACAAAGACGCATAAGAGTACTTAGGAGAATGATAGACCGTCAATATGACATAGTTGTAGCAAGTGTTGAGGCCGTCATATATCTGACCGTGCCCAAAGAGGTACTTTCGACCCATTCAATCAAAATTAAAAATGGAGAGGATTTCTCTCTTGATGCGATGCTAAAGGCTTTTGACAATGCCGGCTACAGTTATTGCGATGCAGTTGAAGGTGTAGGCCAGTATTCTCACCGCGGAGGCATAGTTGATTTCTTTTCTCCTGACAGCGACTCACCCATAAGAGTTGAGTTATGGGGTGACACCATTGATACGATATCTCACTTTGAAGTTGAAAGCCAAAGGCGTACAGACAGCATTGATGAATTTGTAATCACGCCTTCAAAAGAATTTATCATTGACAAAAAAGAACTCTCAGAAAAACTGCAAGACCTCGTCTCAACAATAAAAGGTAAAAAATCTCCTGCAATAAGGCAGTCAATTTTTGATGATATTGACAGACTACAAAACGGACTGAAGGTTAGCTCTGAAGATAAATATCTGCCACTTATCTATGAAGCCAGAACTATATTTGACTATCTGGATGACGATATGGTTTTTATTTCCGAAAGCGGGAATGTCAAGGATAGACTGAGCAATATAAACAAATTAATGATGGAAGAAATAAAGAGCTGCTTTGATGAAGCCATTCTTTTTAAGGGCCTGGACCGTTTTACAGTCAGCAAAGATGAATTTTTTTCCATATATACGAAATATCCTGTTGCTTTCATGGATGAATTTGCAAGGGGAAGTTTTGATGTTCCGATTAAAGAACTCAGCACTTTTTCCAGCAGCATGCTGCCCATATGGAACGGAAGGATTGAAGTTTTAGCAGATGACCTTGCTCCCCTGATAAGGAAAAAAGCACGGATTCTTCTTTTCGCAGGCACAGACAAAAATGCCAGAAATGTTGCCGATCTTCTCACTGAATATGAAGTAGGAGCGCTTTACTATCCCGGCATACCTGATGAGTTGACAAAAGGAATCGTTTGTGTTGTCCCCGGTTCTGTTTCCTCAGGCTTTGCATTTCCTTCATCCGAGCTTTATGTATTCACATATTCAAAGGCCCAAATGACTGCAAAGCGTCGCAGGAATATTAACTATAAGGCAAAAGATGCCATTCACTCTCTGGATGAACTCAGCCCCGGAGATTATGTTGTACATGCAACATACGGCATAGGTATTTTTGAGTCTTTCACACAGCTTGAAAGCAAAGACGGTTCAAGGAAAATCCTAAAGGACTATATTAAGATAAAATATGCAGGCAGTGATACTCTATATCTGCCTGTGACTCATCTTGATCTTATCTCAAAATATATAGGGCCACACAGTGATAACGGCAAATCCGTAAAGCTGAACAAACTCGGCGGCAATGACTGGGAGAAACAAAAATCCAAAGTCAAATCCGCAGTCAAGGATATGGCCGACCAGCTTATTAAGCTTTACTCCCAAAGAATGAATGAGCCCGGTTACGCTTTTTCCCCTGACATAGATATGCAAAATGACTTTGAAAGGCGTTTTGAATACGAAGAGACCGGTGACCAGCTCAGATGTATAGATGAAATAAAGTATGATATGGAAAAGCCGCATCCCATGGACAGACTTCTTTGCGGAGATGTCGGATTCGGGAAAACGGAAGTTGCTTTAAGAGCAGTTTTCAAATGTATTGCAGACGGCAAACAATGTGCAATCCTGGTCCCCACAACCATACTTGCACTTCAGCACTACAGAACTATGCTGCAACGTTTTGATGGTTTCCCGGTAACGATTGAAATGCTCTCAAGATTCAGAACGGCAAAAGAACAGGAAAAAATTGTCAGAGGCATAAAAAGCGGTTTTATCGATGCCGTAGTCGGAACACATCGTATGATTTCAAAGGACATACGTTTTAAGGACCTCGGACTTTTGATTGTTGATGAAGAACAGCGCTTCGGAGTAGCTCAAAAAGAAAAGATCAAAGAAAAGTTTCCCGGAGTTGATGTTTTGACCTTGTCTGCCACACCGATTCCGAGGACACTGAATATGGCAATGTCAGGCATACGTGACATGTCCGTAATTGAGGAAGCTCCTGCAGACAGATACCCGGTACAGACATATGTTGTTGAACACGATATGGGTCTTTTGTGTGAAGCTATGGAAAAAGAACTTCGCAGGGGCGGTCAAATATATTATCTTCACAACCGGGTAGAAAGCATAAACCGGGCCGCTGCCCAGATAAAAGATATGATGCCGGGCAGCCGTGTTGCAGTCGCACACGGACAAATGAACGAAGAGACATTAAGCGATATATGGAAAAGGCTGATGGAGGGGCAGATTGATATACTTGTTTGCACCACTATCATAGAGACAGGTGTGGACGTGCCCAATGTCAACACTTTGATTATAGAAGATGCGGATAATATGGGACTCTCGCAGCTCCACCAAATAAGGGGACGTGTCGGAAGAAGTTCAAGGCGTGCAAGCGCATATTTGACATTTAAGAGAAACAAAAATATATCTGAAGTTGCATATAAAAGGTTGCAGGCCATTCGTGAGTACACTGAATTCGGTTCCGGCTTTAAGATCGCAATGCGGGATCTTGAAATACGCGGAGCCGGCAATCTGCTCGGGGCTCAGCAGCACGGGCATATGGCAAGTGTCGGCTATGATATGTATATGAAGCTTCTTTCCGAGGCAGTCAGTGATGAAAAAGGTGAGCCGAAAAAGAAAAAGAAGGAATGCCTTGTTGACATACAAATCCCTGTGCATATACCCGAAGAATATATTCCGGCACTTAATCAAAGACTTGCAATATACAGAAGGATTGCCGATATTTGCTCTCTTGAAGATGCATCCGATGTAAAGGCGGAACTTCGTGACAGATATGGTCTTATACCGGATTCTGTGGATGGCCTTATAAAACTGTCCCTTTGCAGAAATATAGCTACAGATCTTTCTATATATGAAATAGGACAAAAAGACGATATCATTCTCCTATATATGGATGATATAGATCCTAATCTGGTCATTGAGCTTTCCTCAGTTTTAGGAAAGAGAGTAACGATGACAGCAAAAGGTAAACAAAGCATAAACGTCAAAAAGACAGAAGGACAAACATCTCTTGATGCTATGTCTGAAATATTTGACATAGCTGAAATATGCCTGAAAAAGATTGAAAAAGAGGACTGAAAATGATTATACGAAAAGCAAAAGACAAAGATGCAAAAGATATCATCAGACTTTTGAGCCAGGTTTTGGAAATCCATGCGGTCATACGGCCCGACATCTTCATATCCGGCACAACCAAATATACGGAGCAAGAAGTTATAGATATCATAAATGACGAAAACAGGCTGACATTTGTCGTAGCTGATGACAACGACAAAGTCATTGCATATGCCCTTTGTATAATTCAGGAACAGCCCTTTTTAAACAATATGGTAGCTTTTAAATCTCTCTTCATTGATGACCTTTGTGTCGACCAATCTGCAAGAGGTCAAAAGATAGGTAGCAAGCTCTTTAATTACGTAAAAAATGAAGCAAAGAAAATGGGCTTTTATGAGCTGACTCTCAATGTATGGGAAGGCAATGATAGTGCAAAAAGTTTCTATGACAAGATGGGCATGAAGACAAAAGAAAGTCAGCTTGAGCTTATACTTTGACATGATATATCAGCAGTCATTATTAACTTTTTGCGCATGATAAAAAAGCATGCCGTTTTATCTGTGAATTTGCAGAAGATTAGATATATGGGAGAGTAAGATGAAAAAAATATTGAAAAGAATAGTTAAAATTTGTCTATCCCTTGTTCTCATTCTTGCTCTTACGGCAGGAATATACTTTTTGAGTTACAAAGCGACGGTCAGTTTTGACTTTTCAGAAAAGACCGGAAAAGTAAAAAAAGGAGCATCAGGCTGTCTTTACGGAATAGCCGAAAACGGTGTTCCCTCTTCCGACATGGTGGAAAGTCTCGATATACAGACAATAGCACAAAAAATTTCCGGCGGTCTTCAGCACCCGATAGGTGATATAGATAATGCAGACCCTCTTCTTAAAGATATAAAATATGAAGTTGTATATCTGCAGGATGTATATGATACATGGTATTATCTTGACGACTATATCATGGAAGAAAGAAGCAAAGGCAGTTATGACTGGCAGAAGCTTCTGGATGAAGACTTCTTTCCCAAAGTAAAAAGCACTGTGGAAAAGATGTCAAAAAACACTTACTCCTCTTCCATAGTATATTGCCTGTATAACGAATGCGATAACGGACTTTGGTTCGGTGAAAGCATAAAAGATGATAATCCCGATAACACATACGGGGTTTGGTGTTCATATAACGAAAAAGGCAGAGACAATTTCAATTCCGCCTGGAAGCAATGCTATGAGCTTGTAAAGGAAATAGATAAGGATTCCCTCATAGGAGGACCCGGTTTTTGTGACTTTGATGCCGATGAAATAAGATATTTTCTTTCCTTTTGTAAAGAAAATGACTGTCTTCCGGACATAATGATCTACCATGAACTCGCTGAAAGAGAAGCATATTATTTCGATGATCATATACGAGAATACCGCGCAATTGAAAAAGAAGTCGGAATAGGTGAAATTGAAATTATCATCACTGAATATGGTATGATGAGTGAAAATGGATACCCCGGTGAGATGGTAAAATATGTCTCTCAATTTGAAAATAACAAAGTATACGGAGACACTGCCTATTGGCGCCTTTCCAATAATCTAAATGACAACTGTGCAGATGACAACAGTCCCAATGCACAATGGTGGCTCATGCGTTGGTATACAGATATGCAAGGTAATACAGTTAAAGGCAGAAACCTTGATATCCTGTCATCAGATTTCAAGAACTATTTCAAATATCATCACGATGAGCTGAGTTTCAATGGTTTTACCGCGATTGCATCATTAAGTGAAAAAGAGGATGAAATAGATATAGTATGCGGTGGCGGAAACAAAAAATCAAAAATCGAACTTAAAAATCTTGACTCTACTGCTCTCTACGGAAAAGATGTGGTCATAACTGTCGAAGAGACAGTATATAAAGGGCTTTACGGAATTGTTTCAAAGCCTATTGTCATTGACAGCTACAGCCAAAAGCTTGGGAAAAAGGCCAGCATTGACATCGGGAAAGTGGATGCTGCCAATGCATATCATATAACGATAAGGCCGGCAGATTCATGCCAAATATCCGAAAAAGACGAAAGAGCTGTTCGTTATGAATTTGAAGACGGAACTCTTTTGGGTGATGCTTACCTTTATGACAGCTATTGTCCTGCCAGCGGCGGTGATAATGAAGGACGTGACATGGTAGGCGGCATGGAAAAGCCGGGAGACGGAGTCGAAATTGAGATAGGAACAGGTAACGGAGACTATATCCTGGACTTTGTATACGGCAAGGCAAATGACTCAAGCCCTGATGAAAACGGAAAGCTTAACCCGGATGACCGTGTCCCGGCTCAGGTTATATTGGAAATTGACGGAGATGAGCAAATAATCAGCCTTCCCAATACCATTAAAAGTGAATATACCTCTTGCTATTCACTTACTCTCACAGGCTTAAAAAAAGGTAAGCACAAGATAAAACTGACTCATAAGGAAGGCACCTATGTTCTTGACAGCCTTCTCCTAACCGCTGCACCGAATGACAATAATATTATCGTTTTGAGAGACACGGACAGAAGTAATGAAAGCACAAAATCGTTTCTTATGATAGCTCCCTATGATGGCTACTATATTCTGAATGCAGATGCTGAAAAAGCATATATTGACAGCGCGGAAATCAGTTTCATAAATGCGAGTGCCACAGTTTATCTCAAGAGAGGACTCAACTTTATAGATATAAGGTCAGATAAAGATATATATCTGAAAGCGCAAGCCGACACAAGAGAAATCCAGCCGGAAGAGAGAATAAAATACACTCCCGATATGCTGACTTTAACAAAGCCTGCAAAAGCGGAGGACGGATATATTGATAATATAAGCTGTCTCGGCGGAGAAGCAGAACTCATATACAAGGCCTCAAAGAGCGGCATATATCGGATAACGGTGGAATACTCCAACAATGATGAAGGAGGAGTTCACGACTATAACGTGGATCTGATTGAAAGATATATTACTATATCCGTAAATTCCGAAGAGCCTGTGAATGTCTTCTGCAGAAACACCTATTCCTGGGAGACAAAAAAAACCGTGACCTTCTCGCTTAACCTTAAAGAAGGCGAGAATATCATTAAGATATATAACGACGGGAGCTCACGCTTTAATAATCAGGACACTTTTGCTCCGAGAATATATTCACTTACCTTATCTCCTGCGCAGATTTATATATAAAGGATGACTGATATGAAAAAAATAATCTCTTTGTCTCTGGTGATTCTTATGATTTTTTCAATTACAGGATGCAGCAGTAAGACTGCCGCAGGCAGTATTTCTACATATTCGGTTGAAAAAGCTGATTACAATCTCAATATTGATGCCGCTAATACTCTTTATGACATAAGTGATTTACTCTATGGTATTTTTTTTGAGGATATAAGCTTCGCAGCAGATGGGGGACTTTATGCCGAAAAAGTTGCAAACAGGTCCTTTGAATTTACATCTCTTGCGGAAAATGACTCCCTTTATGCATGGGAGAATGTCGGTGGCAGCGATATATCCGTAATATCGGATGACCAAAGTGGCTGTCTTAATGAAAACAATCCCTCTTATCTTTTAATAAAAAACACATCTGACACCGCCTGCGGTATTGAAAATAAGGGCTTTATGGAGGGAATGTCGTTAAAAGAAGAAAAATATACACTTTCCTTTTATGCAAAAGCTCTGGAAAACTATACGGGCCCCGTTATATTGAAACTTACTGCAGACGGAGAAACAGCAGCAGAAGGAAAAGTAGAGAAGCTGACTTCAGACTGGCAGAAATATGAGCTTGAGCTTACATCCTCTCTCAGCAGCCGGTCTTCAGGCCGTTTACAGCTTCTTATTGAAAAAGGCCAGGCTGCATTCGACATGATTTCTCTTTTCCCGGAGGATACATACAAGGGAAGAGAAAACGGTCTCAGAAATGATCTGGCTACACTTCTTGAGGATTTGCATCCGCGTTTTCTGCGCTTTCCGGGAGGATGTGTAACGGAAGGATATAATGAAAATTCCGCATATAACTGGAAGCAGTCCGTGGGAGCAAAAGAAGACGGAACTCCATTGGAGTTTAATGGTAAATACGGTGATGTTGCAGCAAGAAAGCAAAGTATAAACATATGGACAGATATAAATGCGACAGATGATCCTTATCCCTCATTTATGACTTACGGCTTGGGCTTTTATGAGTTTTTCCTTCTTTCTGAAGACATAGGAGCTCTTGGAGTACCCGTACTCAATGCCGGTCTTTATTGTCAGGGCAGACAAGGGCAGGCTGTGGATATGAGTTCAGACGACTTTAAGTCCTTCTTAGAGGAAATGCATGATCTCATTGAATTCTGCCGCGGCGGAGATGATACCGTTTGGGGAAAAGTCAGAATAAGTATGGGGCATCCAGAGCCTTTCAAGCTGGAATATATCTGCATAGGAAATGAAAACTGGGGTCAGGATTATTATGAGAGATATGATGCTTTCCTTGACAGTTTTAACAAAGCCAAAGAAGAAAATCCAGACTTATATAAAGATATTAAACTTATCTATTCATCCGGTCCTTCGGATGCACTTTCAGGAAACCCAGACTATATAGCATCATTTGAGCATGCAAAGGAGAAAGTCGGCAACAGTGGTGATATAAGTCTCTTCGCGGGTGCTGTTGATTCACATTATTACAAAGAGCCCGGCTGGATGCTGAAAAACACGGATTATTACGATCCTGACAATTACACCCGCACCGTAGAAACTATGACAGACATGCCTTACGGTGGGGCTATTCCGGTATTTTTAGGTGAATATGCATCCCAGTCAAACACATTAAATTCTGCTTTAAGTGAAGCTGCATATATGACAGGTCTTGAACGCAACGGAGACATCGTTAAAATGGCATGTTACGCTCCTCTTTTCTCCAGCACTACGGCAGGTCACTGGTCGCCGAATCTTATCTGGTTTAACAATGACTCATGTCAGCCATCTGCCAATTACTATATTCAAAAGCTCTTTTCCGACAATGCGGGTAGCGCTCTTCTAGCTTCCACACTTGAAGGCGCTCTCATAGGGGACCGCAACGTAAGCGGTATGGCAGGAGTCGGTACCTGGTTTACCAAAGCTTCATTCAGTGACGCCGTAATAACTGATAATACGACAGGAGAGATTTTGTATTCTTCCGATTTTTCATCTCTTAAGTCTTTCAAGAAAAACTGGCAGACAGAATTTAAGGATCATTTCAGCGTAAACGACAACAACCTTATAAACAACTCCATAGGGACAGAATATAACGAAAAAGGTTCAGTGGCATTTTTCGGAGATGCGTCCTGTGAAAATTATACCTATACCGTAAAAGCTACAAAACTTGAAGGTGACGAAGGCTTCTTCATCCCGTTTGCGGTAAAGGATTCCGACGACCTTTTCTACTGGAATATAGGTGGATACGGAAATACTGTTTCCTGCCTTCAGGAAATGATCGGTGGTCAGAAAAGCGGACAGATTACAGGCACAATTAAAGATATTGTGATTGAAGAAGGCAGAACATATTCTCTTAAAATCGTGGTTGACGGCAGCCGTGTTAAGTGTTATATCGATGACGATCTTTATGTTGATTATGATGCTTCTTCCACACTCTCTGAGGCATACCAGGTTGTAAGCCTTTCCGATGACGGTGATATTATTATAAAACTTGTCAATCTGACGGGAGAGAAAAAGACATTTTCCGTAAATATAGAAAAAGCCGGAAAGCTTTCGGGCAAAGCTAAACTATCCCGGGTTTACGGAGAAAGTCTCGGAGATGAGAACATTCTCGGAGAAGATGAAAAAGTGAGTCTTGAAAATTATGAAATAGAAGGTATTGCCTCATCGTTTAACTGTACAGTTCCAAACTACTCCGCAACAGTTTTGGTTTTAAGCCGTGAATAGGATAAAAATAAGATATTTCTGCAAAACAAGTTAGGCCGGCTTTTAAGGTAATTATTAAAAGACGGTCTTTTCATTCAAAAATCCTCAGAACATTTTTTTGAAGGCTTATATTTGCCTTGTTTGTATTGACTTTTAGGTCTTCCTTATATATAATATTTGTATGAAAACTTATATGATTAAAGAAGATATTTTGTCAAGAAATAACAAAAAAGCAAAAGATGTCCGTGTACTGCTCTCAGATAAGGATATTTTTTATGTAAACCTTATGTCCTCACCGGGTGCAGGAAAGACCAGTATTCTTCTGAGGCTTATTCCGGAACTTTCAAAAAAATACAAAATAGGTGTTATTGAGGCAGATATAGATTCTGAAAAAGATGCACTTACAATTGAGGATAAAACTGATGCAAAAGTTATTCAGATGCATACAGGTGGGGCATGTCATATTACATGTCAGATGTCTCTTGAAGCGCTTAATGCTCTGGGAACTGACGGGCTGGATATTATCTTTCTTGAAAATATCGGAAATCTTGTATGCCCGGCAGAATTTGACACAGGGGCAGATATGAACCTGGTTCTTTTAAGCCTTCCCGAGGGCGATGACAAGCCTCTTAAATATCCCCTTATGTTTGAGGTTGCAGATGCTGTTGCGATCACAAAAGCGGATGTAAGTCCGATTTTTGATTTCAGCATTGACAATGCAAGAGAAAACATAAGGAAACGAAATTCCTCTGCAGAGATATTTTTCACATCTGCAAAGCAAAACGAAGGCATCACAGAGTTGTTGCAATATATAGAAAACAAAGCAGCTAAAAAAATCCAAGGGATTTAAAGATAGGAGAATTATTATGGCAGACACAAATGCAAAAATTTGTATCATCGGCGGAGGTCCTGCCGGACTTTCTTGTGCTATGTATCTTGAAAAGAAGGGCTACACAGATTATACAATCTACGAAAAGCTCAATAAGGTAGGCGGCAAATGCTGGTCACCTAAAATCAAGGTAAATCACAATGGGGTAGAAGAAGAGAGAAGTTTCGAAACAGGCGCTATCATGGGTGCCATCACTTACCATGCTGTAAGCGAGATGGAAGAATTCGGTGGTTATTACCACAAGGGTCCTGACTTTAAGCCGGGTGAGCCCAACATGAGAAGAGAATTCCGTAATCTTGACGGTACGGTAAGTCATTGGAATGAGCCCAAAGTTAACTTCTCATTTGGTAAGCTTTTCGGTCTCTTAAAACTTAAAAAGCAGATGAAGAAGTTAAATGAACTCATGCAGACAAAGTATGTAGGTTATGACTGCTATGGTCATATCGGCGTAGCCAAGGGTGAATATTACGGAATCTCCAAGGGTGTTGACGGACATTGCGGTGCAACAGCCGAGAATTCATTCCCCAACTACATTGAGGGTAAGAACCCCAACCTTAAGGACCTGGCTCTTCCTTTCTCAGAATTCTGCAAACTCAACGGCGTTGAAGAAGTTCAGAGAATCTGGA
Source organism: uncultured Clostridia bacterium (assembly GCA_937884995.1). Classification (GTDB taxonomy): domain Bacteria; phylum Bacillota; class Clostridia; order Oscillospirales; family Acutalibacteraceae; genus Fimenecus. The sequence continues at coordinate 11,990 of CAKZZL010000037.1, read as the reverse complement.
TTGCTCCTTTCACATCATTCGGTTATGGTTTCTTTGATGAAATCCCCACAGCTCTTGTAATGAAATATCTTGATGTTACCACAGCACTTGAATTCGTTAACATGCAGCTTTGGACATGGCAGGATGGAACTCAGGAAATCTATGAGCATGTAAACAAGAAACTTAAACATCCTGCAAATCTTGAAACAGAAGTTGTTAAGGTTGAACGTCCCGACGGTAAAGTTCTTGTTACGACAAGAAAAGACGGCGTTGAAACAACAGAGACTTTTGACAAGCTCATCGTTACAACACCTCTTGATTACTTTAAGGACTATGCAGATGCATCAGAAGAAGAGAAGAATCTCTTCAGCAAGATCATCCATGAAAGATATATTGACTACATTGCTACATTTGAACCAGGCAAGAGCCCTAATATCTCCGGATATATGGTTGATAACATGGTTCCCGAGAGACTCGGACATGCAATGGTTTATTATAACAGATGGCAGCATCTTGACAGAGATTGTCCTGCAACTGTATATGCACTTGCAAATCACACAGGTTCTCCTGACGTTGATTATGATACAGTTATGAAGACAATGGATGAAGATATGAAAAAGGTTGGCTTCCCGATTAAAGATAAGCTTTATGCTCAGGAAGTTTATTACTGCCCACACGTATCATGCGAAGATTATGCAGATGGTTGGTATGACAAGCTTGAAGCACTTCAAGGTCAGAACAACACATATTATGCAGGCGAAATCATTTCCTTCGGTGATATGGAAGATACATGTGCAGCAAGTAAAGATATCATAGGAAGATTCTTTTAATTAATCATTCATGGAAAAAGTAAAAACAATACTTTTATCAAAAAGTGTTTTTGAAGACAATGATGTGCAGGCGGAGCGACTTCGCTCCGACCTGCAAAAAAATAATATATGCCTTGTAAATGTTATGTCCTCCCCCGGAAGCGGTAAGACTACACTTTTGGTAACTCTTATCAATGCTCTTAAGGAGGAATACAAGATAGGAGTAATGGAAGCAGATATCGATTCAGATAAAGATGCCGTAACAGTTGCAAAACTCACCGGTGTTCCTTCCATACAACTTCATACAGGCGGAATGTGTCATCTGGATGCCGAAATGACAAAGCAGGGACTTAATGGCTTAGGTCAGGGATTCGATCTCATATTTCTTGAAAATGTCGGAAATCTTGTATGCCCGGCGGAATATGATACCGGAGCTAATATCAATATGGTTATACTCTCGGTTCCCGAGGGCAATGATAAGCCTTTAAAATATCCTCTTGTTTTTGAAAAAAGTGATTTAGCTATAATCAGCAAAACAGATGCAATTCCTTATTTTGATTTTAATGTGGATGAGTGCAAAGAATATATTCACGCACGCAATCCCCGTTCTTCGGTCATAGCACTTTCAGCAAAAACCGGAGACAATATGACTGAACTTATACAATGGTTCAGAGAAAGATTATCCCAGAGGTGAAGTTATGCTTCCACAAAGTAAAGCTGTAAAAAGCGAGCACCAGAATGAAAAAGACTTCCAGAAGAATTATGCAAAGCTCGGTAAAAAGATCACTGATGTTGTAGTTCACAAAATCGGCGGAGTAAGCGCTGACGATCCTGAATACTGGGGCCTTCGTGAAGTTCTTACTCCCGAAATGGTTGACCTTTGCAACAAGATGAAGCTTCGCAAGCACTATACGCTTGATGATCTTATCAAACTTCACAAAGGTGTAGATCCAAAACATCTGGAAGAAATATATGAAGAAATGTCAGTAATCGGTATCATAGAATATGATTACGGCGATAATTACACTCACAATCTTAAGGATGACCATCCGATAAAGGATGCTCCCAAAATCAAACGTTACAGACTCCCCTTCTTTGTACCGGGTTCTGCAGAACTTTTCAATTCATCTGTTGACCGTATTGAGAAGAATCCAGCCGTAGCAAGTTTCTTTGAGAGAATGACATATATTCCTCTTGCAGGCATTACACATATGGTTGCCCCCGGAGGAATGGGAATAGGAATGCATGTTATCCCCGTTGAGAAAGCAATTAATTCTCAGCAGGAAGCTGTTTCTCTTGAAAAGATTTCATATTGGCTTGATAAATATGAAGGTCATATTTCTGCCGGAATCTGTTCCTGCAGAGCTTCAAGAGCTATGCTGGATGAGGGCTGTACGGATGACTGCAACGAATGGTGCGTACAATTAGGCGATATGGCAGATTATACCGTTGAGACCAACCGTGCTCACTATATTACAAAGGAACGTGCTCTTGAGATATTTGAGCTTGCAGAGAAGAATGGTTATGTTCATCAGATAACAAACATCGATGGTGAAAACAAGATATTCGATATCTGTAACTGTAATGTACGTATCTGTAATGCTTTGAGAACATCAATGCTCTTTAATACTCCTTATCTTTCAAGAAGTGCATATACATCCAAAGTTGACCGTGAAAAATGCGTTGCCTGTGGTAAGTGCGTTGAAATCTGTCCTGCAGGTGCTGTTAAACTCGGTCAGAAACTTTGTAAGAAAGACGGATCTCCCGTTAAATACAAACATGCAATTCTTCCTGATAAGATTCGCTGGGGTGAATATGCATGGGATGAAAATTACCGTGATACAAAAGTTATGTCCAATACCTATGAACAAGGAAGTGCTCCTTGTAAGGCAGCATGTCCTGCTCATGTTCCGATTCAGGCATACTTAAAACTTGCAAAAGACGGTAAATATCGTGATTCACTTGCAATGATTAAGACAGAGAATCCTTTCCCCTCTGTATGTGGGCGTGTCTGCAATAAGCGTTGCGAAGATGCATGTACGAGAGGTCTTGTCGATTCTCCTGTTTCAATTGATGCAGTTAAAAAGTTCGTTGCAGATCTCGAACTCAACAGTGAAGACAGGTATATTCCTGAGAAAATTGTACAGTCCGTATACGGCAAATGGGATGAAAAGATTGCCATCATAGGTGGCGGTCCGGCAGGTCTTTCAGCTGCATATTATCTTGCTGAAATGGGCTACACTCCCACTGTATTTGAGAAGAATCCAACACCGGGCGGAATGCTTACATACGGAATTCCGAGTTACAAACTTGAAAAAGATGTAATTGAGGCTGAAATAGACGTTTTACGTGCTATGGGTGTTGAAATCCGTTGCGGAGTTAATGTCGGTGAAGACATAACAATTGAAGAACTTCGTAAACAAGGTTACAAAGCTTTCTATATTGCAATCGGTTGCCAGGGCGGAAGACGTCCAGGAGTTGCAAACGATGATGCAGAAGGCACTGACATAGCTGTCTCATATCTCCGCAAGAGTTACGAAAAACGCGAATCCTTTACAGGTGCTGTTGTTGTAGTCGGCGGCGGTAATGTTGCTGTTGACTGCGCAAGAAATGCACATCGTCTCGGTGCTTCAAGTGTAAAGATGTTCTCTCTTGAGTCAAGGGATATTATGCCGGCAACAAAAGAAGAAATCAAGGAAACACTTGAAGAAGATATAGAAATCTGCAACAGCTGGGGACCGAAAGAAGTTCTTACAGATGCAGAAGGCAAAGTATCCGGCATCGTATTTAAACGTTGCACATCCGTATTTGATGCTGACGGAAAGTTCTCTCCCCAATATGATGAAAATGAGACAATTGAAGTTAAAGCAGAGAAGATTGTTTTTGCAATAGGGCAAACAATAGAATGGGGCAAGCTGCTTGAAGGCACAAAAGTTGAATTCTGGCACGGCAATTACCCTGTAGCTGACAAGTTCACATATCAGACAGCTGAAGATGATATCTTCGTAGGCGGCGACGTTTATACCGGTCCTAAGTTTGTTATAGACGCAATTGCAGCAGGTCACGAAGCTGCAGAAAGCCTTCACCGTTTTGTAAGGCCTAAGGCTGATATGACAATAGGAAGAAACAGACGTGCTTATACTCCTCTTGATAAAGAAGACATAAGTTTCCCGGATTACGACCATGCAGGCAGACAGGAAGCAGGTATGGATAGCTCCGAAGATCATAAGATGTCATATAAGGATCTGCACCTCACTCTTACAGAAGATCAGGTTAAGACAGAAACTTCAAGATGTCTTTCCTGCGGAGCTTCATATGTTGATCCTAATCTCTGTATCGGATGCGGTCTTTGCACAACCAAGTGCCAGTTTGATGCCATCCATCTTGTAAGAGACAATCCTCAGTGTACGGATATGCGCGTAGCAGAAGACAAGGTCACAAATCTTATGAAATATGAGATTAAGCGTGTTGGTAAAATAATTGCCAACTCCGGTTCTGAAGAAGCAAAGATTATGCGTCAGAAACGTAAAGAGTGGAAGAGAGCACAAAAGGGCTGACAGACATGCATGAACTGGGTATTGTAATGAATGTTATTGAACAGGTGGATAAGATTGCCGCCGACAATAATGCTCAGAAAGTGGCAAATGTCACAATGGAAATAGGCGAAGTCAGCACTATAGTCCCGGAACTTTTTCTGGATGCCTTTAACTGGGCTAAGAAAAGAACTGACTATATGCAGGATGCCGAGCTTGAAATGATTATAATTGAAGGCAGGACCTATTGTCAGGCATGCGGTGAGACATATAAGACTACCGAATATGGCAAGAAGTGTCCCCATTGCGGAAGTCCCGAAACCTATCTTCTTACCGGAGATCAGGTAATAATAAAAGATGTATCCGCGGTTTTTGATGAAGAAATCAGCGAATAAATCAATAAAAATCAATAAATCCGGCAGTCAATTAAGACTGTCGGATTTTCCTATCTACAGTTTTTTATCATGTGAAAATCTCCCCCAGCTCATTAGGCGGGGGAGAATAAATCTTGGGTTCAAACACCTGCTAAAATATTTAAGTTTCGGATTTCGCTGTCTTTAATAAAGTCATTTATTGAGTATGCATGTTTTTCAAGATCTCCGCAAATGGCTTTTGTAATTTCCTGATTTTGGAGTTCATCAATGAGCATGCTGGATATATCTTCAATAACCGAATACTTTGTCTCACTGCTTATCTCATCATTTTCGCTTGTTAAAAGGAATTCAAGTAAATCAGCAAGATTTGATAACTTGTCTAAGTTGCGCAGTGCCCTGAAACTCCACTTGTAATAAGGCATATATTCCTTATTGAGAAGGAAAACGCTTCTCATAGTTGCCTGAACATAGTTAAAAACCGCAAGCTGTGCAGCTCCGCTCTCACCGTGCTCCAGGCATCTGGTGTAATTGTACTGTCCGGATTGAGCCATCAGCAAAATATTACCTGCCAGTTTTTTCAGGCGTATATCCTCAGGCATATTGGATATATTGTTTCGTATTCTTGTAAAGCCGCCTTCCGGGTCAAAAAACACCTCACCATTTGTAGCTTCTGCTAAATAGAAATCATCAATAGTGAGCCAGTCAGATATGCTCATTTCGCCTGTTTCACTGCCGATTTTTTCTCTATAGAAATCAGCAGTTCTGATTACACCATGACGATTGCTGCCCACAGGGCTTATAAGGCTTCTTTTCAGTCCCTCATATTCTTTAGGCAATTTTGCATAGGCTCTTTCAAGCTGGAATTCGATTTTTCGATCTATAATGTCCTCACCCGGCAAGAATATACAAAAGCCTGCTTCAAAGTCATGATCTCTTGATATTTCATCATCAAATCCATAGCACTCAGAGCCACTGCCTACAAGTCCAACCGCTATGAGGTTTTCATATTCAGGGAACTGCTCATGAATCATAGGCTTTCCATATTCAAGATAAAAATTCCTGCAGATCTCAAGCCCTTTCATAATATTCCCTCACTCTTTTTTTAAGTTCATCGGCAAATGCAAAATAACCATAATATGCAAATCCGGATTGGCATTTATCACATACAAAATAGTAATAACTGTCCTTTATAAGGCTTTCATCATTCAGGCACTCCTCAGCTTTATCAAGGTTGTCAGCTATTATTTTTTCTGCATTTTCGAGTCCGTCTTTTTTCTCATAAAGTGTAGCGATATTAAGATATGTGGAAGCCATATCCAGCTTTCCGTTTTTTACACTGGGCAATATCTTTAATGATTTATTAAAATAATCCAAGGCCTCGTCAAATCGCTTAAGTTCAGTAAGCGTCAAAGCCATGTTGTTATAGAGCCCCGCAAATTTGACATCATCTTTATCAAGTCTCTTCTCATACGCTTCTTTAGCTTTTTCAAAGAATCTGATTGATTCTTCCGGCATACCTGCAAAATACAAACCTGTGGCAGCGTTCAGATATGTCGTGCCATAGATTTCAGTACCTTGGAATTGTAATTTTTCCGCAATTTCCACACCTATTTTTGCATTCTCTATTACCTTTTCCTTGTTTTGCATTTTACGGTATATACCCATCATTTCATTTCTGATTATGAGTTCTCCCTGTAAATCATGTCCGAACTGTGCTTCTGTAAGCCAGAACTTAAGAAGGCGTTCTGCATTGTCATAATCCTCATATGCAAGATATTCATCGAGTTTTGACATCATCCTGCCCACATCAATACGATTTACAACTACACCGTCTTTATCTGCAGCATCCATGCATAAAGGACAACGTGGTTCTTCATAATCTTCCTTTGAAAGGAAGTTGCTCTTTGTATTGTCTGCCATAGTTTATCCCCTTTGCATTATGATAATTTGTGTATGAAAAGTCCTGAGAGAAGTTTAGGTTCAAACCAAGTTGATTTTGGAGGCATCACCTTACCCGCATCAGCGATATCCATAAGCTCATTTAGCGAAGTCGGATACATAGCAAATGCTATCTTCATTCCGTTTTCCACTCTTCTTTCAAGTTCTTTAAGGCCGCGAATACCTCCCACAAAGTCAATTCTCTTGTCAGTTCTCGGGTCATCAATTCCCAATAATGGTGAAATGAGATTGTTTTGTAAAATGGAAACATCCAGTCTTTCCACAGGATCTTCTTCATTTATAAATTCACTTTTGGCTGTCAGCTTGTACCATTTGCCATTTAAATACATGCCGAAACTATGTCTTGCCTCCGGCTTATATCTGCCTTCCTCTGCCTCTATTTCAAATTTTTCTGATACCTTAGCCAGGAATTCATCATCAGACAATGAATTTAAATCGGATATAACCCGGTTGTAATCCATAATCTCCAGTTCATCACATGGGAATATTACTGATAAAAAGTAGTTAAATTCCGCACTTTTATCATATTCGCCTTCTCCTCGACGCATAAGGCCTACCTTAACGGCAGAGGCCGCTCTGTGATGTCCGTCTGCTATATATAAAGATGGTATTTTTTCATATATATCAACAAGTTTTGATATTACACTTTCATCATCAATAAGCCATACGGTTTGTCTTACATTGTCCGGCCCATCGAAATCATATATAGCTTCATACTTTTCTTTCCATCCTGAAATTATCTCTGTAAGTTCAGGATTTTCTCTATGTGTGAGAAAAATCGGTCCTGTGTTGGCATCACACGTGTCAACATGATGAATCCTGTCAGCCTCTTTGTCTGCGCGTGTGAACTCATGCTTCTTTATTACATTGTTAATATAGTCATCTACTGCTGTGCATGCAACAAGACCTGTTTGCGAGCGTCCGTTCATAATCTGCCTGTAGATATACAGCATTGGCTTTTCATCACTGATGCAAATGCCATCCTCAGACAGTTTGTCAAGATTTTCTTTTGCCTTTACATAAACTTTTTCATCATAGATATATGTGTCTTTCGGCAAATCTATCTCTGCTTTATCAACATGTAAAAAAGAATAGGGATTGCCTTTTACCATTTGACGTGCTTCATCTGAATTCATGACATCATATGGTAATGCTCCCACTTTGTCTGCATATTCAGCTTTAGGTCTCATAGCCTTAAATGGTCTTAATATTGCCATCTGTCTTCTTCCTTTCGTTTCTGTTCTTTATCATCGTATATATTATTTGTGCAACTGCCAGTCCAAAAAGCGCTCCGGCCCAATCAATAAGTATATCACTGACTCTGCCTGCTCTGCCGCTTGAGAAAATTTGATGGAATTCATCCGTGATTGAGTAGACTGCCGTAAAAGAAAAAGCCCATATGAATGTCTTTTTCAGTTTGAAGGTCACATGAAGAACATTAAATGTCGCCATACAAAGTCCGGCAAATTCCAGAAAATGTGCAGACTTACGCAGGACTACTGAGGGTATATTAAGGCCAAGATAGTTCAATATCATCCTAAAAAGCGAATCGCTCATTTCTTTGGACTCTTCGCCGGATGCAGATGACATTATGAATATGAAGACCATACAAAAGATGACAAATAACCAGGAAAGAACAATATATATTTTCTGAGCTTTGGTCATTCTTTCATTCCTTTTCCGAAGTAAACATTTGACATATTACCGACAAAATATATTCCCTCAACAGATTCAGCGCTTGCAAAACATGTTGACTCATAATACAGAGGTAAAACAATAGCATTTTGTGTCAGGTAATTTTCTGCTGTTGTCACCTTTTTGTTGTTAACAGATTCTGACATTTTGTCATAGAGCTTATCATAATCCTCAGACTCAAGTCCGAAGATATTGTCTTCCGATTCAGATCTGAAAACAGCAAGGAATTCGCTTGCTTTGTTTGTATCCTTGCTCAAAGGATATATAACAATATCATAATTCCCTTCAGATATATCTTTATCAAAATCCTCGCTGACTTTTACGGTTCCGTTAAGTTCAACACCGATATTCTTCTGCCAGTTGCTGACAATGGATTTTGCAATATTTTGAGTTTGATCTGTACATAAGATATCTATACTCATTGCATTAATCTCGAGTTCCTCATATGCTGCTACCATATTTGCGCGTGCAGCCTTAATATCGTAATTTACACCTTTTGCTGAGGAACTGTCATATGCCTTTCCATTAACCAAATAGAAAGGAGCTATCAAGGAGTTTGCTGTCTCTCCGGCCAAATCAGATTTATTGATACAGCCGAAAAGGCCTTTTCTCAATTTTTCATTTTGAAGTGTCTCTTTAGACATATTGAAAACCATCGCATATGTTATATTTTCAAAATAGAGTTTATTCGTGTCAGGACCTGTCTCTTCTGCCAGAGCCTTACTGAGAAAGGCTACATCATAGTCACCCTTTTTCAGCTTTGATGCAATAGTTTTGCTGTCGCTATTTAAATAAAAGACTACTGCTGAAGGGATTGCCGGGTCAGCTGATGAATATTCTTCATTTTTTGAAATTTTTGCATATGAATCATCGGCAATGTACGATAAATAGAACATACCATTTGATATAATATACTTGATGTCGAGGCCGTATCTTCCTGATGTTGCTTCAAAAAAGTCTTGATCGCATGGTGCTGATACCGCTTGAGTCAATGCATATATGAAGTCATTGTCCTTCTTTTCAAGAACTATTTTAAGCGTGTTCGCATCTACAACCTTTATTCCCAATTTACTCTTGTCCATTTCACCATCATGAATTGCCTGAGCATTCTTAATGCTGCTGAGAAGATTAAAATCCTCCGCTTCTGTTTCGGGCAAAATTGCTCTTGTTATGCCAAAAGCATAATCGTAAGCATCACATACAAACTCACTTTTTTCTTCATCATCTTCTAAAAATGCGCTTGCTTTTCCGGATACATAATATTTAAGGCCTTTCTTAATCTTAAATGTATATGTAAGGCCATCATCGGATACAGTATAATCTTCACAAGTATTTTTTTGCACCTGTCCATCCTCATCAAGTTTGAAGAGCATATCAAAGCAGTTAACGGCGATTTCTTTTTCAGACACTGTTGATGCGATTTGAGGATCAAATGTTTTCGGCATGTATGTGACAGGGACCGAAATAACTTTCCCGGTCTTGTCTTTTTCACTGCAGGCAGTCATCACTGCCAAAATCAATGTTATAATTAAAATAACGGATACTGATTTTTTTATCATAAAATCACCTAAGTAAAAGTATACCAAAAAATGACGCTTTATTCCATAAAAATAGCAAAAAAATATTAATATATATTCATTTAAAGAAAGGAAATTTTTATGAACACGAGTTTAGTATTAATCATTTTAGCTATGCTTATTCTTCTGGAGGTTGTATCAATAATCATAATACTGCTCCGAACCGGTAAAAATGACAGAGATATCAGACCTGAACTGGAGAATATGCAAAAATCTATCGGAGATGAATTCGGCCGTATAAGGCTTGAAAATCAGAACATCAATAATCAGACACGTCTTGCAGTTCAGCAAGGCCTTGACAACATGGGCAACAAAATCGAGAGGCAAAACAAAGCGAGTGTAGAAAGCCGCGAAAAAGTTGTTGAAGCAATAACACAATTAAAAGCTGTAAACTCCGAAAATGCTCTAAGGCAAAACAAAATTATATCTGATTCCATCCTTAAAATGCAAGAATCAAATGAGAAGAAGCTGGATGAGATGCGTGCGACAGTTGATGAGAAACTGACATCCACTCTCACCACAAGACTTGATTCTTCATTCAAAACTGTTTCCGAACAGCTTGAAAAGTTATATACATCTTTGGGTGAAATGCAGAACCTCTCAACCGGTGTAACCGAAAATGTTACAGCCTTAAACCGTCTTCTTACAAATGTCAAATCAAGAGGTGTATGGGCTGAAGTTCAACTTGAGGGAATTTTGAAAGAAACCATACCTAACATGTATGAAACCAATGTCAAAACAGTCCCGGGCTCAGACGACCTTGTTGAGTTTGCAATAAAAATACCCTCATCGGATAAGGATGTCAAAGATATATTGTTGCCCGTAGACTCCAAATTCCCGCTTGAAGACTATGTAAGGCTTTGTGATGCAGCTGACAAGGCTGATGCAGAAAAAGTAAAAGAGGCAAGAAAAGCCCTTGAAAAACGTGTAATCGACGAAGCTAAAACTGTCAGCAAATACATCAATGTGCCCGACACCACTCCGTTTGCAATTCTTTATCTTGCCACCGAAGGCCTTTATGCCGAAATAGCATCATCAAGGAATGCTGTTTCAGAAAAAGTACAAGCTGATTACAACGTAATGATAGCAGGGCCAAGCACTATTACTGCTTTACTGAATTCATTGTCCATGGGATTTAAGACTGTTGCAATCAACGAAAAAGCCAACGAAGTAAGAACACTGCTCGGTGCAATTAAAACTCAATATGGTAAATTTGATGAGCTTCTTCAAAAAGCCAAAAAGAAAGTTGAGGAAGCCGGTAAGACAATAGAAGATGCTCAAAGCAGAAATTATCAAATCCAAAAGAAACTTAAAAATATCGAGAACATAGATGCCGGTGAAAGCGAAAATATACTAATGGGGAATACAAACACCGATTTACTGTCATAGTCTTGAAAATTCCTCCAAAATCCTATATTATATATAAGATGGTATAAAAATAATAACTAGGGGGAAAAACAATGGCATTAAAACATGCTGACCTTATATCACAGATGACTCTTGAGGAAAAGGTCACTATGCTGCACAGCAAGACAAACATGTCTTCCGAGGGTGTTCCAAGGTTGGGAATACAGGATGTCAAATACACGGACGGCCCCTTTGGCATAAGAGAGGAAAGCGGCGAGGGATTCCGTCCGATGGGATGGACTACAGACTCGGCCACATATTTTCCTACAGGATCAGCATTGGCTGCTACATGGTCAACAGAGATGGCCTACATGTACGGTCATGGCATGGGTGTAGAGGGACGTTTGCGCGGCAAGGATATAATACTGGGTCCTGCCATTAACATACAGCGTCTGCCTGTAGGCGGCCGTACTTACGAGCATCTGGCCGAGGACCCTGTGCTTGCAGCCGCCCTGGCAGTGGAATATACAAAAGGCTCGCAGGATGCAGGTACTGCCGTATGCATCAAGCACTTTGCCTTGAATAACCAAGAGACCAACCGTGGCAGCGTAAACTCTGTTGTAGATGAACGTACCATGCGTGAGCTGTATCTGAAACCGTTTGAAGATGCAGTAGTCAAAGGCGGTGCAATGGCTGTAATGTCTGCATATAACAAAG
>CAKZZL010000036.1 GCA_937884995.1 uncultured Clostridia bacterium | reverse complement strand
ACAAAGTCCTTTTCTTTGAGTATTTTTATATTATTACAGCGTTATTGGTCATTGATTTAACACTTACACAATCGCATTATAATACACAGATGAGTATTAGTCAATAGAGAAGGAGAATGAACTTATGATTGAAAAAACAAACAAGCTGATTGCTCTTTTAAACAAAGCGGTTGATGTTTTAAAATTCTTTGTTACGGGCTATGCAAAAACAGTTGAAAGAACGGAAAAAATTTCAGGAAAAATAATTACTGTTGCACGCATTATCGTTTTAGGTATAGAAAGCACCTGCCCCTATTGTGAAAAAGCATTTAGCGAGTAAAAACTTTTCTCCGTTGCAAAGCGTCTGCGGTTTGGGACGAAAGAAGAAAGCATTGGATTGCTCTGTATGCACGCAGTTAAATCTTTATGGTTTTGACGGTACGGTACTGCAGCCGTTTATGCGACTAAACAGAGCTAAATACAACAAAAAAACAGGATTGAACGAAATGTTCAATCTTGTTTTTGGTGCGAGAGTGGGGTATGCTTATCCTCTCTCGCTTACTGTTTACAGCGGTTGTTTGGTTTTCGTTTGGTTGACGGTTGAGGTTGGAAGAATTATTTAATTCCATCGTATCTTATGAACTGCTTTTAATACCGTAAAATTTGGGTAATTATTTATTCAGCCATTCAGCCGCATCAATAATCTTAATTCCTTCGTGCTGATAATGAGGCTGGTATGTCCTTGCTATCAGTAGCTTTGGATATGCATCACGGGTTTGAAGAAGCGGTGTGATTTCTCTGTTAAAGGTTGACTTGTCGGAAATATCGTTTGCAACCTGAATGTATATTTTCTCGCCCTGTTTCATAGCAACAAAATCTATTTCTTTTTTATATAACACACCGACATATACCTCGTATCCTCGGCGAAGCAATTCTATGGCAACGATATTTTCCAATGCACGTCCGTAATCCATGTTTTTTGTCCCAAGGCGTGCAAACCTAAAGCTCGTATCCGAAAGATAATATTTATCCTCGGATTTCAAATACTTTTTTCCTTTGATATCATATCTTCTGATTTTATAAAATGCAAAAGCTTTACATAGCAAATCAATATATTTGCCTACAGTCTTATGATCCGCTTTAGTTTTATTGGAAGAAAGCGTGTTAGTAATATTTCTCACTGATGTCACGTTGCCAATGTTATCCATCAGATAATCAATAAGTGCGTGCAATAAAGTTTCATTTTTCAATTTGTGCTTATTAACGATATCTCTGACTATCAAGGTATTCAGGACTTCATTATTTATATATCGGTATTTCTGTTCAGCATTTTTATACAGATATGAACCCGCCATACCGCCTTCTGTAATATACTGTGTTAAGGCGGCATAAATATTTGAATTAGGGAAATATGAAAGATACTCTTTAAAAGAAAACGGAAATAGCTGTATTTCATAAGTTCTTCCTACAAACAGTGTCGCAAGGTCGCTACTCTGTAAAAAGGCGTTTGATCCGGTTACATATATATCATATTTTTCCTTTGCATGCAGATTGTTAATTGCTTTTTCAAAAGAAGGACACATTTGGATCTCATCAATCAGCAAATAATTGTTAAGCCTTTTATCATATTTGCCTTCAACATAGTTTTCCAGCGCATGATATTCCAGCAGATTTTCGAATTCTGTAATATTAAAATTGATATGTATGATATTGGCTTTTTTATCTGAGGCTTGCAAGTAACTGACAAAAGCATCCATCAACTTTGATTTTCCGCATCTGCGTACGCCGGTTATAACTTTAATATCGGGTGTACCTAAACAATTCCTTTATATCATTCAGATAGTCTGTACGTTCTATTAATTTCACGATTATCAAATCCTTTTTAAAACAATCTCTGCTTTTATTATAAACAAATCATTCCCCAAAATCAAGCTATTTCCGATTTTGGGGAATGATTATTCTTTGTTCGTATTTTACACCGCCAAGCCAACCTGATTCATATAACTGTCGGATTTCTCTACGCTTTCGGATTGGAAGTTGTCAAATACATCTGCGTATGAACGAACAATTAAATATCGAAATGCGTAAATTGTTTGATAGCGATTATTTTTCAGAAGATTTTGATTGAATGGAATGTTCAATACTGTTTTTGGTGCGAGAGTGGGGTATACTTATCCCCTCTCGTTTACTGTTTACAGCGGTTGTTAAGTTTTGGTTTGGTTGTTGGTTGAGGTTGGAAACAGTTATCCTTCGTTTCTGTGGAAAAACATAATATAATATATCGGCAGGTAGGTTATTTTACCAACTGTGCGTATTTCCCTCGTGTTTGACAGAACATAAGCTTTTTTTACATGATAGTCATCGTTTGACACAAAATTGTTAAGAGCGCTGTGAACGGTGTAATCCTTACCGGATTTAACTTCAATCGGTACAGCTGACAGAAGGTCATAATTGTCTATGAGATAATCCACCTCTCCCTTGTTTCTGTTGTCATAATAAAACAGCTTGTAACCGTGAGCAAGAAGCTCGCTTGCAACTACAGTTTCATATACGGAGCCTAGGTTTATGCTCCTTTCATCATTTAATATTGCGGTTATATTGTTGCCGTATAAAACGCCTGACAGCAAACCCACATCATTCAGATACAGTTTCAAAAGATTTTTAGCCGACGATTCAATCAGCGGAAAAATCGGAGTTGATATCGCCTGAACATCAAGAGCTATCCCTGCACTGATAAGATAGTCAAATTCGTCCTCATAATCCGAAAAAGTTTTGCCACGTTTGTTTTCAATACTCTGAACTACAACACGTTTCTTTTTGTTTTCCATATTTGACGGAATCATATCATAAATACGTCGGATTTTTAACCTATGCTCTTCGTCATACTTTGAGGCGTCGGCGGCATAGTACTCTCTGATTTCATTCTGTATATTTCTTACTTTATAGATGTTCTGTTCTGATATAAATGAGTTGACCGCATCGGGCAATCCGCCGACAAGCAAGTACCTTTTGAACAGGTCCATTATTTTATTGTGCGTTGCCTCATCAAGCGATTCTTCTTTATAAAACTTATCGTTTAATGCCGATATTGCAATTTCATTCATACCGTTAGCGTATAGGAATTCCTCAAAATCAAGAGGAAACATACGGACCTTTCGGATACTTCCCATTGGAATAGAGCTTGTCTGAGACAGGGTAACACCGAGCAATGAACCGCTGACAATAAAGGTGAATCGCCCGTCCTGCTGCAAAAATTTAAGTAGGGTTAATAAATGCGGATATTCCTGAATCTCATCAATAAATATCAGTGTATTCTCTTTTTTGTCCATTTTGTCGCCGGCAAGCATACTGACATGAATATAGAAATCCGAGACAGACCTAACATTGGCAAACAGTCTGTCCGAAAGAGAATCCTCAATCATATTTATTTCAATGAAATTCTCAAACATCTTATTGCCGACATATCGGATAATATATGTTTTCCCGACCTGTCTTGCACCGTCAACAAGCAGTATCTTTCCCGAATCCGATTTCAGATGTTCCTCAATCAAAGTGGCAATTTTTCTTTTTAACATAATTACACCTCCGACTTTTCAATCACATTTTAGCACAATTATTATGACATTTCAATATTTTTTATACATAAAAAGCTGACATTTCAATAATTTTAGTTGACAAATATGGAATATTTATTCTACAATGAAAAAGAGATGATACTGGATTTTCTGCCAATCACAAAAGAATAAAAGTATTTATTAAATATCAGGTAAACCTTAAACACATGGCTAAATAACAGTATTAATGGTTGATACGGGTTTGTTCATCAGTATGCTTGAAAAAGGTACACAATTTGATGTTTTAAGTGGTAATTTGCTTGAATATAAGGGTGCTATTTTTGAAAACCTCGCTGCAGACTTTTTCACGAAAATGGGTAGAAATCTATATTATTTTCATAAGGATTCAGGGCTGGAAATTGATTTTTTATAAGGTATAAAGGTAAATGCACCCTCGTTGAAGTTAAGTCAACTCAAGGAAATGCCAAAAGTCTCAAAACAATTATGAAGAATAATGATGTTTATCATATTGAAAAAGCAATTAAAATGGGAGATTACAACATTGGGGAAGAAAACAACATTCTTACAATTCCTTTGTATATGGGGTTTCTTTTATCTGATATCTGATTTGTTTTTTAATGAACTTTTATAAAAGCTAACCAATGACCTTAAATGTTTTTAATTCGAAAAAAACAGCGAAATTTGTGTGAACCACAACCGCAAACCAATCGCAAAGCCCGAAAGTCGATAAAACTGTAAGCAAACATTTCACGGCTACCTTACTCTAGCAAAAAAAACAGGATTGAACATTCCATTCAATCCTGTTTTTTAGTGTCTTTTAATGTCATACAGTCGGCAAAACCCTTTACCTGCTTGCATTTGCACAATACCGAAAGTTCATCCGATGTCAAGTAGTGCATTCTGATGCCATCTGTTTCGGTACCGAACTGCATCAGCTTTGCAACGGAGAAATTGACGATATGTATTTTGTCTGTATATGCGTTGACTTTATATATCCAAACGGATATGCTCTTACTTGGTGCGAGAGTGGGGTATGATTTCCTATTCTCGCTTACTGTTTACAGCGGTTGTTAAGTTTTCGTTTGGTTGGCGGTTGAGATTAAAAGAAAACTATGAATAATAGTTGACTTTTATGCTCACAATATATATAATAAGAAGCATAAAGGTCAGGTGATAAAAATGACAAAATTTGAAATGCTAAAAGAGCAGATGAATAACAATAACGGCTATCTGATTGTTTCCGATGCTGTGAAAAGCGGTATTTCAAAAGAATATGTCAGTCAGTTTGTCAAAAAAGAAAACCTTGAAAAAGCTGCAGCTGGAATCTATGTTGACAGTAACACATGGATTGATTCGCTGTATATCTTAAGTCTGAAGAAAAAAATCGTATTCTCCCATGAAACGGCTTTGTATCTTCACGAACTGACAGAACATGAGCCCGACCGTATTAACTTGGCAATTGAAAAGGGCTATAACGCAAGCAATCTTCGCAAACAAGGTTGCCGTGTATATACAATCTCAAAAGACATGTTTTCTGTCGGACTGACAACGGTTAAAACAGGTCATGGAAATACGGTTCCTGTTTATGACATTGACAGAACTGTCTGCGATATTATCAATATAAAAGATAAATTGGATATTCAGCTTTTCCAATATGCTCTCAAAGAATATGTGAAACGCAAGGATAAAAACTTGTTTAACCTTATGAAATACGCAAAAAAGATAGGCATTGAGGATAAGGTGAGGATCTATACAGAGGTAATGTTATGATTAAAACATTAAGGCAGCTAAAAGATAAAATAAACAATATGTCTAACGGCAATTCCGATAAGGCTCAGCTTCTTTTCAGAAACTACCTGATGGAGAGATTCCTTGAAAGAGTTTCCCTTTCCCAATACAGAAGCAAGTTCACATTAAAGGGCGGTATGTTGGTTGCCTCTCTTGTCGGACTTGATATGAGAGCAACAATGGATATTGATACAACCGTAACGGCTCTTGATTTAACCGCAGAGAGCCGAGCTTTTAATCAGAAATATAACTGAAATCAAGCTTGCCGACAATGTGTTGTTTGAAATTAAAGGCAGTGAAACTATAAGAGACGAATTCGATTACCCCGGCGTAAGAGTATATATCACTGCTCATTTTGAGAGTTCAATGCAGAACTTCAAAATTGATATTTCAACAGGAGATGTCATAACGCCTGCTGCAGTCAGATATGATTATCCATTAATGTTTGAGGACAGAACAATACCCTTGATGAGCTATAACATTGAAACAATACTTGCAGAGAAGCTTCAGACGATTATGGCAAGAGCACAGGCAAATACCCGTATGCGTGATTTCTATGATATTTATGTGATAAGCGGGAATGAAGAAATTGATTACAATGAATTGAGAAATGCATTCTATGCAACCTGCGAGTCAAGAAAAACGGAAAATCTAATTCCCGATATTATGGAAATATATGATGCTGTCGCTGAAAGCGAAGCTATGAAAAACCAATGGGAGAATTATAAAAACAGGAACTATTATGTTGGCGATTTATCGTGGGAGAATGTCACAACCGTCTGTATAGAACTTGCAGAAGTAATTGATTCCGGACCGGTGCAGTTCTTCGGAATGTAAACAACAAAAGCAGCGCACCGAGGAAAACTCCCCGATGCGCTTTTCTTTTATATTGGCTTTCGTATTTCTACACCGCCAATCCTACCTGATTCAGATAACTGTCGGATTTCTCTACGCTTATGGACTGGAAGTTGTCAAACACATCTGCATATGTGTCGAGCGTTACTTTTATGTCCGAGTGTCCCATAAGGTGTTGTAGCACCTTTGGCGGCATTCCGCTTTCAATACACCTCGTTGCATATGTGTGCCTCAGAC
Source organism: uncultured Clostridia bacterium (assembly GCA_937884995.1). Lineage (GTDB taxonomy): Bacteria > Bacillota > Clostridia > Oscillospirales > Acutalibacteraceae > Fimenecus. The sequence continues at coordinate 184,698 of CAKZZL010000036.1, read as the reverse complement.
TGTGGAGCGATAAATCTCCCTTACGAAATAATTGACACTATGCCAAAACTCAGCAATTCAAAAGAAGTTATGCTAAGTTATGTTTATATGTGCTGCGTATTTCTTCAATCTTTCTGTATATTCAACAAGCTTTTCCCCGTTGCAAAGCGTCTGCAGTTCGTGCATCATATTGAGAACAATTGAGATAAATCGTGTGCTATCGTGTAAACTTCAAGTCCCGACAAATCAAAGCGTATAGCGAAAAAGCCCGATTTTAAGGCAAAAAAGAGCAGGCAATTTGCCTGCTTTTTTGGTGCGAGAGTGGGGTATGCTTTCCCCCTCTCACTTACTGTTTACAGCGGTTATTCAAATTTCGTTTGGTTGGTGGTTGAGCTTCACGGGATGTTTATCGTTTCAAACGATAAGTACGGTTTCTGTTTGCACCTACAGCTTCAACTATGCCGTCATCTATAAGATCGTATAAAAGCTGCTTTATACGGGAGGATTTAACATTAAGCAATAATTCAAGTTCGGAAACAGTACCCTCCGGATGATCCGTTAAGAATTCGATTATAGCAGTCTTCTGGCTGTCAGATTTCATCGTCACTTTTTTACCGTCACTTTTTATCGACACTTTTTGTGACGATAAAGGTAACGATAAAGTAATTCTGTCGGGGTCAAACTTTTCTGTAAGAATTGGCTCGCTCCATTTCTGCTCTTTCCATACACTGAATATGTTAGGAATTCCGCTGCCGGCACGCTCACCTATATCAATAAAGTTGAACATTTTAAGCATTGTACTGTTTCTCGGGTCCGATACGCCGCCGCTTATAGCAGTAGAAATCTCAATACGCATATTACCCGGATTCGAGAGTGTAATCAGATCCGGCTTCTTTATAACGACAACGCCCTGTCTCCCGTAATAATCGGCGTTTACAAGGCAGTTTGCGAGCGCCTCACGCAAAGCATGATGCACGGGTGTATCATCAACCAATTCAATCAAGGCATACATAGGCAATGGCAACAAGTATGGTAACCTGACATCACAGCTTGACTGCTTACAGAACATAGCAGACATCTGGGCAGAAGGTGTTGCAAATGCAATGGATAAGTACGATGCCCAGGCAAATGGATTTACATTACTTGAGGAGAATGACAATAAAAAAGAAGTCTCAAAGGGAGACTCCGAAAAAAATATTAGATTGTCTGTGAACAAAAACTTTGCCAAAGAGTATGATGCTTGGGATAAGGACAAAATAGGTTTTGCATTTAATGTAGGAACAACATCTGAACCACTTATGCTTATAGGGGTTGACTCTAAAGACATCTGGTGGGATGCATCAAAAATCAAAGCTATTTTGAAAAAGCATCCTGATATGACAAACGATATCATCAAGCAAGTTCCAAATGTGCTTGAAGAACCAATTGTAATAATGAAGTCTAAAACAGTGCAAGGAAGGGTAACACTGTTTGGAAATCTATATGATAAAAAAGGCAGTCCTGTGCTTGTGGCTCTTGAGTTGAATCCTCAAGTGAATGGTGGCAATTCCCTTGATGTTATTAAGGTTGCAAGTGCATATGGCAAGGACATAAAATTGCAAAACTTTATAAACACAAGTGAAATCCTATATGTCAAGCCAGATAAAAAAATAGTCCATAATTGGCTGTCGGTTAATAGGCTCAAATTGCCGTTACCCAGTTCACAATATGGACTCATTAAGAAGATAAATGAATCATCTTCTAAATCTAATATACAGCAAACAAACACCAAAAGTCAACAGGAAAATGCAAAAAAAGTTGAGGAAGAAGAAAGATTTTCTCTTAAAGCTCCAGTTGAGGAGACAAAAGACTTAATTGCAGTCCACAATTTAAGTGAAAGCACATTGCTTAAACAGATAAAAGATTTGGGCGGATTCCCTTCTCCAAGCATTGCGATTACCAAAGCAAAACTTGGACATACTTCGTTTGGAAATGTATCGGTTTTGTTTGGCAGAGATACAGTAGACCCTGCAAGAAGAGACAATGCCGTATACAGTTCTGATGCATATACTCCCACAGTTCCGCCAACAGAATACAAGGCGAATGAAAAGGTTGCACACAAACTCCATAACCTATTCTATTCTCTTGAGAAAAAGTACGGAAGAAATAGAGTAGGTGTTCTTTATGGACTTGGAAATTATGCAGAGGACGAGCTTAACAGAAAAGGTTTAGACAAGATAGAAGAAGAGCTGAAAGCAAACACAATGCTGAAAGAAGTATTCCTTCTTGAGAAGGGCATTAACCTTCCTGATGTTAAAAAGACAGAAGAGCTTGTTTACAAACCGGCAGATGATGAAAAGACAGCCAAACAATACTTTGCTTATGAGATGCTTAAGGAAAGGTTTGCGGATTACAAAAACCTTCAATCTCTTGATGAAAAAGTAGATTATATGTATAAACATTTTGATGAAATCAAAGAGACTATTGAAAAGGCTGGAGTTGACACATCTGATTATAAGATTCGTAATTATAAATTTATGCTGTCCAATGCTTTTTACTTTGACCCAAAGGAAACAAGAGTTGTTGAGGACAGAAGTGAGAGGGATGCTTTCATAAAAGCAAATGCAGAGAAAGAAGGTTATACTGCCTGGATTGATGATTTGCTGAATGGACTTGTAGAAAAGAAAGGTCTGTATAATGGTAAAGACTATTATACTAATTCCGGCAATAAAAGAAGTTTTGAGTCTACACATTATGAATACACATTGGAAAACATTGTTAGAGCAATGTATGATACCACACAAGAACAAGGCAAAGGCTTTGGCGGCAATTCCTTGATTGGTTCATCTGCAAAAAAATATGAGTCTATAAGTGATATCAAAGGAGATAGAGACAGGCTTCGCAAGATAGATGAAGATGAATATATTAAGTTAAGGAAAGATTATCGTGCAAAACTTAACGAAATAACTGATTCATTTGCAATGAATTATAACCCCGATGATATCAGCACATGGCATAATCATGACGCTGCGGCAGACCTTTTGCTTGAAGCAATAATGCAGAGAAAGACAAAAGAAGGTGTTGCTTCTTATCTACAGAAAGAAGGCAAGGGATGGACAAGATATTCTGAGCAAGTTGTTAACGATTTGTGGGATTTAATTCAGGAAGTAAGGACATTGCCTTCTGGCTATTTTGAAGCAAAACCGAGACGAGCAGTCTATTCAAATGAAATCAAAGGTGTTATTATGCCTGAAAATGCGGATGCCGGCTTGAAGGATGCTTTAGGCAAACTTGGAATTGAGTATAAGACCTATGAGATGGATAATGATGAGGACAGAATTAAGGTTACAAATGAATTAGCTCAAGAAAAAAATATTATCTTCTCTCTCAAATCCGACCAGGACTGGTTAGACACAGGGTTTAACGGAAACGGATACCATGTTCTTGAAAGAAACGAGTGGGCAAAGTTCAATTCCATAGTAATGAAGAACAATCAGCAAGATAATCTCCGAATAGGTGACACAGGAGCATTGATACCTACCGAAGATGCTTACACATACAAATTAGTGTCCTATTATATGGACAGTGAAGACAATCCGGTGGTAAACAGTGTTTACTTGTTGGAGAATTACGATTACAATATTCATGATGACGAGCCAAACATGGCACAAGCTAACCGACACAATCAAGAACCTGAAGAAGATAGAAATGCTTGACTCGGATGAAGGAATGTCCACAAGACATTGGGTAAGAGGACATTACTCCAGAGACAATGACCGAAAGGAAGTTGTTGACCGCCTTGAAGAAGCAATGAGTCATGCAGACAGCAGAGAGAGGTCTGCAATCTCCAGGGCAATCAGTGAAATTAATGGCAGATAATTTTTTCTGCATTCGTCTTTAATCGGACGAGGAAGATAGCATCCTTCTTGGGTGCTATTTTTTTGACCAACATTTGACCAACATAATTAGGTAAAATTAGGTAAAATTAGGTAAAAAAGAAAATGCCCACAATCCTTTATATATCAAGGAATTACAAGCATTTTCAAGGGCTATTCAATTGGTGCGAGAGACGGGACTTGAACCCGTACGGGATTACCACACGCCCCTCAAACGTGCGCGTCTGCCGATTCCGCCACTCTCGCTTGTTGCCGTATCTCAACGGCGAAATTAATTATATCAAAGCATAAAAAAACTGTCAAGTTTTTTTTAAAAATTCACATTGATTCCGGGACGGAAATCTTAAACATTGTTAGTATATTTGTAATTGTATTCATAACACAGGAGCAAAGGCATAGTCTTGCCTGCATCAGTGATTCGTCTTCAACCGAAACACGACACGCGTTGTAAAACTTGTGGAACAAGGTCGCAAGATCAATGCAATAGCGGGTTATTTTTGCAGGATCATATTTCTTTGCCGCACTTATAATCTCATCTGTATATGTGGAAAGGAAGCGTATTAATTCAATTTCTTCGGGTGCAGTTAACAGTTTTAATTCTTCCTTACTGCAATCCCGAATCTCTGTTCCGTCGGCCTTGATTTTCTTAAATATACTGTGTATGCGGGCATTAGCATATTGGCAATAATACACTGGGTTCTGAGATGACTGTTCAACAGCCAGATCAAGATCAAAATCCATAGTTGAGGTAGGTTCTCTCATATTGAAGAGAAAACGGACAGCATCTACGGGAATATCATCGAGAAGATCGGTAAGTGTTATAGCTTTTCCTGTCCTTTTTGACATTTTTACGACATCACCGTCCCGCATCAGGTTGACGAGCTGCATAAGGACTACATCAAGCCGACTTTCATCTAAATCAAGTGCACGAAGGACGCCCTTCATACGGGCTACATGACCGTGATGATCTGCGCCCCAGACATCAATAGCTTTATCAAAACCGCGTGTTACAAGTTTATTATGGTGATAAGCTATATCTGCTGCAAAATATGTAGGATTACCGTTAGTACGTATTAAAACATCATTTTTAAGCTCAAGGTTATCTATTTCATCCTGAGTTTTTCCTTCTTCTTTAAGTATTTCTGTCTGAACCTGAGCATTCTTATACCACAAGGCTCCGTCCTTTTCATATGTGAGCCCTTTTGATGTCAGATAATCGATACATTCTTTGATAGCACCGTTTTTATGCAATCTGCTTTCATGGAACCAGGTGTCATATTCAATCCTGTACTTTGCCATATTGGCTTTCATATTATCTATATTCTTGGGAAGAGCAAAATCAACCAATGCCTTTCTTCTGGTCTCTTCATCCTTATTTAAATATGAGTCACCATATACATCGGCAAATTCTTTTGCTCTTTCTTTAATATCTTCCCCATGATAACTGTCTTCAGGAAGAACTACGGCATCTTCACCAAGAAAAATCTGACGATATCGTATATCAAGCGAAAGAGCGAATTTTTCAATCTGATTTCCTGCATCATTAATATAGAATTCTCTTTCAACGGTATATCCGGCACAATCCAGAACTGCTGCAAGACAATCACCCAAGGCTCCTCCGCGGGCATTTCCCATATGCATAGGACCTGTGGGATTGGCTGATACAAACTCTACATTTATTTTCTTTCCTTTTCCGTAATCACTTCTGCCGTAATCGGATCCCAAAGCTTTAATGTCAAGAAGAATATCAGCATAAAAATCCTGAGATAAGAAGAAGTTAATAAATCCGGGACCTGCAACTTCGCATTTGCAGAAATAACTTCCGTCAAGGCATATATTGTCTCTGACTGCCTCGGCTATCTGACGAGGAGATGAGCGGAAGGCCTTGGCACAAATAAAAGCAACGTTTGTGGAATAGTCTCCGTTATCATGATTTGCAGGTACCTCAATATTGAAATCGGGTATGGGTTCAGCAGGAAGCAAGCCATTGCTTATTGCAGTTCCCAAAGCCTCACAAATCAAAATATGTAAACTGTCTGTTGCATTTTTTACTATTTTTGACATCTTATTTCTCCTCGATGATAAAATCTAAATGCTTTTCGGAAAAGTAATCGTTATTGAAATCCAAAGAGTAGGACAAAATGAGATGGAACTTACCGTTATCCTCCGAAAAAGAAACTTTTTTCCCGTAAATTCCTATTGTTAATTTACCAAGAGATGTATCGTAAAAGGTTGTATTCCTTTCTCCCTGACGAATGAGCATTTCGCAATTCAGCGCACCCTTCCGGAATATAAGGACAGAGTCTTTATCAATTGTAATTTCGGTTTCTTCTATCCCCAGTCCTTCCAAATCTTCGGAATAACAGATTTTGGTTATTTCATTTTTCTTTTCAAGCTGACCGTGGACGTTAATTTCAAATGTTTCTTCCTGTCCGTCTATAATCTCAGTCGCTGTTAATTTAATAAATACATTATTATCCATTGTTAATCATTCTGCCTTTCCATGGCAAGCATTAAAAGACGATCGATTAAATCCGTATATTCTATGCCGATTTCCTTCATCAGCATGGGGTACATGCTGATATTTGTAAATCCGGGAATAGTGTTAGGCTCATTAAGAAGTATTTCTCCATCTGAATTTCGAAGAAAGAAATCGATCCTTGCAAGTCCTGAGCATGCCAGATTTTTATATGCTTTAATCGCCACAGCTTGAATTTCATCTGCCTTTTCCTCCGGAATATCGGCTGGGACAAAAAGCTTTGTTGAGTCATCGACATATTTTGCATCATAGTCGTAAAAGTCATGCAAAGCCACTATTTCACCGATTGCACCTGCAATGGGCTCTTCATTGCCGAGTACGGCACATTCCAGTTCGCGGCCATCAACAGTTTCTTCTACAACAACGCGTTCATCAAAACGGAAAGCATATTCAAGATCTTCAAAAAGGCTCTTTTTATCATATGACTTGTTTATACCTACGGAAGAACCTGCGTTTGCAGGCTTTACAAAACAAGGAAAGCCGAGATAATCGGCACATTCTTCAATAAATGAATCCGGATTCTCATAAAAAACATATTTTGTAGTATATTTCCATTTGGCTTGTTTGATTCCGACTACATCACAGATGCTGTTGGTCATTGCTTTGTCCATGCAAACAGCAGAGGACATTACATTACAACCGACATATGGAATGCCGGAAATAGTCAAAAGTCCCTGCATAGTGCCGTCTTCTCCGTTTTTTCCGTGTAAAACGGGGAAGCATACATCTATATGCACAAGGCTATATCCCTCATCGTCAAAAACTAATATGCCGTGATCTTTTCTGTCTGATGAAATCAAGGCCTTTTTCAAAAGTGCAGAATTTGAAAGCCATTTATCATCTGCCAGATTTTCATAATCACCGCCATACAGGTAGCTTTGTCCTTCTTTTGTTATTCCAAGCATATATACAAGATATTTGTCTTTTGGAATATTCCTTATCACAGATGTGGCTGAGAGCAGAGATATATCATGTTCAGATGAAACACCACCGAAGATTACAAGGACATTTTTCAAGCCAATCACTCCTAAAAATACTCAAAACATATTTTATCATATTGAGTTTTACTTATCAATAAATTTTTAATGACAAATCTGCTTTTATATGGTAGAATATCAAACAGACTAGAAAATGAGGTGTAAAGATGGCTGACAGAAAAGAAGCAGTTTCATTGGTGTGCAGATTTGCCGAAGATGAACTGAAAAAAATAGGATTCTCATCAGATAACAATATATGTGAAGAAAAGGAAACAGCATATATTGACTTTGTAAAAAATGATCTGACACTGAGACTTCTATCACATGATAATGTTCTGGATTTGATGGAAAAGCTAGGAGACGAAGAATTTTCAAAGCTGTCAACAAATTTATTTGAACTTGAAAATGTTGATGAAAAAGAAGCAAAATCCATAGCTAATGAGATAATAGAAACTGCAGATGAGAAGTACAACGAAAAAAGTGCCGGCTCTGCAAATCTTACAAAGAAGGCACCCGCAAGTATATCAAAATCCGCAGTCCGTGCAGGTATGACATATGATGACAATACTTTAGCAAACAAGTTGACTGCACTCTATCCCGAACTTAAGGATGCATACAAGGATAATTTCCAGAAATATGGAGAATTTCTGAGTGAGAAATTCTTTACCGAGCATGCCAATAAATATATAATTGATACCATAAAATCAAAAGACACGCAGGCAAACAAGAAATTGTTCAAGATTTTGTCCGATATATATCTGGACGGTAGCTCACAGGTACAGGATCTTATTGCAGTAACAATTCTCGGTGAACTTAACAATGACAGTGAGCTTTTGGCTGTATGCAGAGTATATATTGAAGATGATGAATTCTATGAGACAGTGGCTGCCATAAACAAAATGCTTTCAGGCAAGTCAGGAGAAAAATGGCGTGCAAAACTGGAAAATCCTCCGAAATACAAGCCTAAAAAGCAAAAGAAGGGCTTCATGGCAAATATGCTTGACGCAAGCCAGATGCAGCAAAATAACAAATAGGGATAAAAAGACAGAAAAGAAGGGGCAAAAGAGATGCCCCTTCTTTTATTCGTTTTCAAGTTTTCTTTGTGATTCCATCTTCAGATAAGCATTTATGAAACCGTCCAAATCTCCGTCCATCACCGCGTTTATATTACCGTTTTCAAAATTGGTGCGATGGTCTTTAGCCAAAGTATATGGCATAAACACGTATGAGCGTATCTGACTGCCCCATGCTATTTCTCTGTGCTCACCTTTAATGTCTTCTATCTTTTCAAGATGTTCCCGTTCTTTGATTTCTATGAGTTTTGATTTCAACATAGTCATGCAGACCTCACGGTTCTGATGCTGGCTTCGTTCAACCTGACAGGATACAACAATTCCCGTAGGTTTGTGGGTCAGTCTGACAGCCGATGAGGTTTTGTTGACTTTTTGTCCTCCTGCCCCGCTTGCTCTGTAAACGGCCATTTCGATATCGTCGGGATTTATCTCAACGTCTGTATCTTCATCAATCTCGGGCATGACTTCAACTGATGCAAATGATGTGTGTCTTCTGCCGGATGCATCAAAGGGGGAAATACGAACGAGTCTGTGGATACCTGCCTCGCTTTTCATATATCCATATGCATTTTCTCCTTCAATGAGGATGCTGGCTGACTTAAGTCCGGCCTCATCACCGTCAAGGTAATCAAGCGTTGTCACTTTATATCCGTGTCTCTCACCCCAACGATTGTACATACGGAAGAGCATTTGTGCCCAATCCTGAGCCTCAGTGCCGCCTGCACCGGCGTGGAATGTTAAAATCGCATTTTTAGAGTCGTATTCTCCGGTCAGGAGTGTTGACAGGGTTTGGGATTCAAGTGTTCTTTCAAAATCAGTGACTGATTCCATACATTCATCAAAAAGGCTTTCGTCTTCCTCTTCATCGGCGAGTTGTATCATTACAAGCGCATCATCATATGAAGATTTTAATTTCTCATAAGAAGCCAATTTGTTTTTTAACGCACTTGTCCTTTGAAGCACTTTTTGTGAATTCTGAAGATCATCCCAGAAATCAGGAGCCGCAGATTGCTCTTCAAGTGCAGCAATTTCTTTTTTTATCTTTTCAAGGCCCAGGGCATCTGCCAGGTTTTTAAGTTCACTTTCATGTCCTGTAAGCCTAAGCTTTAATTCTTCATATTGAAGCATAATCTTACCTCACATTATCCATTATCTTCAGTTGCAGATTCAGTCTCAGTTTCAGTTCCACCGGTTGTTTCTTCCTGCGAACTGCTTTTGTCAGTCTCTTCTTCCTTTGCCTTTTCTGTCTCTTTTGCAGCTTCTGTTTCAGATGCAACCTGCTCAGCTTGTTCAATAAGGTCCGGACTTTCGCTCGTTTTCTCGGTCAGCCCCACAGCGGTGCTTGCTATCTCGGGTGCGCCGGTTGTCTGAATTGCGGAAATGTATCTTTTCCCTTCAACCGTACGCAATGTCACCTTTATATACTTGTCGGGAGAAGGAGCCGTAAGCTTTCCGTTTTCTGCCTGTTCCCAACCATTTGCTGAAATCATCGCAACAGTCAATATGATTGAATCCGATGATTTGGAAGATGATATGACATCAGGTGTATATATGGGCGTGACACTTGTAAGAGGGACAGTATAACTTTTGCTGTCGGCATCATATGCGAATTCATAATCATAGCCTTCGATTGTAGCATGCTTTGGGCTCAGTTCAGAACCGAAAAGATCCGTGAAAGCCTTTTCAACATCTTCCTGAGGTATTGTAAGGCCGCCCGAGCCGGTCTCATATTTATCGGGAGAAATATCGCTCTTAAGAATCGACCAGATAGAGATCTCAATAAGTTCGTTCATGTCAGCATGAGTAATATCATCAAAGTTTGTCGGGTCGATAAGAACCACGGGAGTAAGCATCTTGTTATATTCCTCAAAATTGCGGTTCTTCTCGATAAGATATTTGACGCCCGTTACACAGGCAAATATGACGGTCACAAAGCCGATAAGAGAGAAGATAACAATCACAATGCCCAAGGGCATTGCGGATTTGTGTGTTCCCTTGTGTCTTTTTGTTTTGCTGTCAGACATCTTTAATCCACCTTTACACATTATCGACATATTATATCATATGTCAGCGCCATAAACAAGTTGGAAATATTGAAAAGAAAGCCGACTTGTGATAATATATTCCATATATTCAGACTGCAAAGGAAGACGATAATATGGAATACACATTTTCAAAGAGAATTTCAGGACTTCAGCCATCAGCGATAAGGGAGATACTCAAGGCAACAAGCGACCCTTCGGTAATACCGTTTGCCGCAGGCAATCCCGATATTTCTTCCTTTCCGATAGAAGAAGTAAAGATACTATCAAAAAAGATATTTGATGAGATGCCGATAACGGCACTTCAATATGGCATAACCGAAGGCTATGCGCCTTTACGTGAGACAATTAAAAATTATCTTAAGGAAGATAAAAATATAGGGAGAGATTTTGACTCTGTCATAATTACATCCGGGGCGACCCAAGTAATGGATCTTATGACTAAAGTCTTTTGCAACTTCGGAGATACGGTTGTATGCGAAAGCCCAAGCTTCATAGGCTCACTTAATTGCTTCAGATCATATGGCTGCAAATTAAAAGGTGTTCCCGTAGAAGCTGACGGCATGAACGTAAGCGTTCTTGAAAAAGTGCTCAGTGAAAATGAAAATGTCAGATTCATATATACGATATCAAATTTCCAGAACCCGTCGGGTGCAACCTTAAGCCTGGAAAAGAGAAAAAAGATATATCAGTTGGCAAAAAAATACGGTGTCCTTATTCTTGAAGACAATCCTTACGGCGATTTAAGAGTAAGCGGAGAAGATTTGCCGACAATAAAGAGCATGGACGAAGACGGCATAGTAATATATGCAGGTTCTTTTTCAAAAGTGCTTGCACCCGGTATCCGTGTAGGATATATCTCTGCACCGTCAGAAATCATCGCAAAGATGACAGTCGGCAAGCAGGCTGCGGACACTCATACCACTATGTTCTCGCAAATACTTGTGGATGAGTGGATGAAATCCACAGACTTAAAGAAGCATCTTGATAATTCAAGGGCAATCTACAGAAGAAAACTTAATCTCATGTGCGATCTCATAGATGAAAAACTAGGAGATTTTGTGAGTTATGTAAGGCCGGAAGGCGGACTCTTTGTATGGTGTGAACTTCCGGATGATGTGGATATGATGGAATTCTGCAGAAGATGTGTTGACAACAAGCTTGCAGTCGTTCCCGGGACTGCATTTACGGTAGAAGAAGGGGAAAGTACAAATTGCTTCAGAATGAATTTCTCCACTCCTACAGATGAGCAGATAATAAAGGGAATGGATATAATAGAAAAGGTAAAGGAAAGTTTTCTTGGCTGATTATAAATTAACCGATATCGCAACTATACGGCGACTAATGAACAAATACAAGACAAGTTTTACAAAATCATTAGGTCAGAATTTTATCATCGATGACCGCATTTGCCCTTCAATGGCATCATATATATCGGATAAGCAGGACGGACCTTACGGTGTCATTGAGATAGGTGCCGGAATAGGTGTTCTCACAAAAGAACTGCTTGAAAGGGCGGATAAAGTTGTATCTGTAGAACTTGACTCAAGGCTCTTTCCTCTCTTAAATGAGACACTTGCAGGATATGATAACCTCACCCTTATCAATAAGGATATTCTTAAAACGGATATAAATGAGATAATCGATGAATATTTCGATGGCATGGATGTGTATTTGTGCGCAAATTTGCCGTATTACATAACCTCGCCGGTCATTATGAAAGTCCTTGAATCCGACAGCCGGATAAAAGAACTTGTAGTAATGGTACAAAAAGAGGCCGGCGACAGACTTACTGCCGAAGTTGGCAGCAGAGAGAGCGGCGCGGTCACGGTTGCTGTTAATTATTATGCCAAAGCAAGGAAACTTTTTGATGTTGACAAAAGCTCATTTATGCCATCACCAAAAGTTGACTCCTGCGTTATATCATTGGATCTGACAAAAAAGAAAGACTATGATATATACGACACAGATTTGTTCTTCAAGATGGTAAAAGCTGCCTTTGGGCAAAGAAGAAAGACCATTTTGAATTCATTGTCAAGCGGCTTGGGTCTTGATAAAGAGACCATAGGCAGAGCAGTGGAAAAAACAGGAAAAGAGAAAAGTGTGCGTGCAGAAACACTTAATATGGATGAACTTGTTGATTTATCCAACATACTCTCAGAAGTGATGAAGGGATAACGATATGGATTACAGATACAAAACAAAAGGAACATGCTCAAGGGAAATAAAATTCAGCATAGATGAAAACGGAAACATATCCAATGTCTCTTTTGTCGGCGGATGCAACGGAAACCTGCAAGGAATCTCAAAACTTGTCGAAGGACAAAATTGCAAGGACGTAATTGAAAGACTTCAGGGTATAAACTGCGGAAACAAAGGAACATCGTGCCCGGATCAACTTGCAAGAGCATTAAAGGAAGTTTATACAGATGCTTGAATCTTTTAGGCAGGAAGCAGCAGAGGCTTTGGAAAAACTCACTGAAAACGGATATATGGCATATCTTATCGGAGGAAGCGTAAGAGATTATCTTATGGGATGCCCGATGGGAGACATTGACATAACAACGGATGCAACACCTGATGAAGTTGAATCCGTTTTTAAGGGATACAAACTGATTGAAACAGGCATAAAGCATGGGACTGTTACACTCATAATTAACGGCCTTCCCATAGAGATAACAACTTTCAGACATGACGGAGACTACACTGACAATAGAAGGCCGGATTTTGTAAGATTCTCAAGCAGCCTTGAAGAAGATATATCCCGGAGAGATTTTACGATAAATGCAATTGCTTTGTCTAGCTCTGATGAGCTTATAGACCTGTGCGGCGGCAAAGAGGATATAGACAAAAGAATTATACGCTGCATAGGAGATGCAGACCGAAGATTCAATGAGGATGCGCTGAGAATCCTCAGGGCATTGAGATTTTCATCTGTTTTGGATTTTGATATCGAAGAAGAATGCTCAGAATCGATACATAAGAATAAAGAATTGCTGAAAAATATCTCTGCCGAAAGAACAACATCAGAGATTAAAAAAATGATTCTCGGACCGCGCGCCGGAGACATATTGCTGGAATACAGCGACGTTATAGAAACAATAATTCCGGAAATAGGGCCGTCTGTAGGCTTCGATCAGAAAAACCATCATCACATATATGATGTTTACACCCACAGTGTATATGCTTTGTCATATGCGCAAAATGACATCTATACACGCCTTGCCCTCCTTTTTCATGATATAGGGAAAGTGGCAACTGCAACGACAGATGAAAGGGGCGAGCAGCATTTTAAAGGGCACCCAAAAAAAGGAGCAGAGATAACGGATGCTCTTTTGCAAAGACTTCGTTTTTCAAATGCCGACCGTAAAACTATAGTTCAGCTTGTGGCAATGCATGACACTCCTTTATATGTGGAAAACAGGCACACACCGTCATATCTCAGAATCAAGAGAGTCCTTGCAAAGATTGGCGAAAGTCAGACAAGACGGCTCATTGAAATTCACAAATGTGATAATATGGCACAAAATATGAACTATTATCTCGGTGATGACTATTATGATACTTTGTATTCAATGCTTGATAAGGCAGTAGAAAGTAATCTCTGCCTTTCTGTTTCCAACCTGGCGGTCGACGGCAATATCCTCAAGAAAATGGGATATCATGACAGGGAAATAGGCAAATTATTAAAAGAAATATTAAAACTTGTAATAGATGAAAAAATCGAAAATGATAAAGAAAAAATAATTGAATATATCCAAAACAAAAAAGACAGAGGGCAAAAAATATGAAAGAGCCAAGAATTGATGAACCTTGACTCTTTTCTTTTATGTCTTAAATCAGTTATCTATTGTATATGCTTTGGCCCAGGAACTGACAATCTTTTCAAATTCCTCGCTTTTCATGGCCTTCAGGCAGTCAAGACGGGAATCTGTGTAAGAAGCGTAGTCTCCTTTTTCACCATCTTCTCTTAAAACAAGGAAGATATAACTTCCGGAGGTAACAGCTGCAGCTTTGCCTACTTCGAGATCTTTTATCTTCTCAAAAAAGTCATCCGGAAAGCCTGCTGAGTCTGTTGAGGTAACAATCGCATATCTTATCTCAGCATCATTCAAAGAAGCAATTGATTCCTCTATGGAAGAACCGTTATTAATCATTTCGGCAGCTGCAGTAAAGCTTTTGCTCACGCTCTTTTTCTGTTCATCTGTCATTTCAATGATACCGTTTTCATCTTCATTAAAAAGATAACCCGTAACATATCTTATTACAGCATAATTGTTTTTGAAATAATCCTTGATATCATCTTCAGCCACGGGACTTTGACCGTCACTGCTGTAATAATTTTCAAGAAGGATGGTATAGTAAAGATTCGAGAGCTCCGCCTTATATATAGCGGCCTTTGATATGCCTTTTTCCGTGTAATATGCGGAATAGAGATGCCAGATATCATCAGCATCGGAACTGAGTGCCGCTTTTTCTGATGATGATATCTTAAGTCCTTGTTCGTTAAACTTTGAATTAATAGCCACATATCTCAAAAGAAGTGTATCGGCAGAGTTTTCCTTGTCGGCTTTATCTTTGAAATACTCATATATCTCATTGTCAATCTTACTGCCGTTTACGCTTACCCTTGAAGCCGAACATGAAGAAAAAAGGAAAAGAAAAAAAGAAAGGGATAAGAGCAATGCAAGATTTTTTTTGAGCATATGTCATTCTCCCTTCTTCTGATTTTCAATATATTCGGCATAAAGTTCCTCCTTGAGCAGCCTTACTCTTTCCTGCTCCTTATTGAACTCTTTAACCTTTTCCTTATTTTTGCCTATCATACCGTTTCTCAGGAAAGTTATCAGCAGCATACCTATAACGGCGCCTATTGCACACATGATGAAATCAACCATGGTGTCCGTTACACCTGATTCTCTTATCTGCAAATCGAGGCCATAGATGCTGTCCATCGAAAACTCATATATTTCCCAGCCAACGGAAAGTGTAATTGCGAATGTCAAAGATATAAATGCGGAAAGTCCGGGTCCGAGCACTCCGCGTTTACGATGGATTATATTCGCAAAATCATATCCAAACCACGCAGATGAAAATCCTGCAACAAAATGGGTAAAAATATCAAAGTGATGAAATGTTGTCCTGTTATTTAATGTCGAGCCGATAACGACTGCAACAAATATGAAAATATTCAGCGCTGTCTGTGACGAATATGGCACTTCTATTATGAAGGAACGGGTCCCGAATATCTGGAAAAAATCCCAGAGATGAGTGAAGATAACTGCAAATATTGCTTCGAGAAATTCGACAACCGATCCGTTCAAAAGTCCGTAGATTCCCCATAAAATGATTATTATTCTGAGAACTATCCAGAGAATTTTATGGAATTTTGGCAGCACTCCTGCATTTTGAATCATATATCCTAAAATCCTTTTATCTGAAACTTAAAACTATGGCTGTGCTGTTGACACCGTCACTCTTCGGAGTGATTGAAGCCATATATCCGTCAACTGAAAGAGTTGAACCCACAGCTACAATCTGTCCGCTTCTGAGAATACAGGAAGATAAGAATATGTCATTGCCGCTTCCTCCGAATCCCTGTGAGGAGATGAGCTGACCGTCTGCATCATATCTTGCAACGAATGCATCATATCCGCCGTAATTGCCCATAGTCCTAAAATCACGTGTAGCTGATTCCGAATAACCTGTTGCAAGCAACTGGCCGCTTCCGTTCTCAACAACACCGGTAAATAAGTCATCTTTATTACCCTTAAAGCTGTTTACCCAGAGAAGACTTCCGAATGAATCAAACTTTGCGATGATTGCGTCTCTTACGCCCTTGTTGCTGACGCCTGCCATATCGCCGTCATTTGATTGAGAGTTACCTGCTATGACGCAGCCACCGTCTGATGTAGCCGTGATTGACGGGAAGTATTCAGCCTTGCTTCCGCCAAAACGGGTAGAGAAGATTAAGTCCAGATTTGTGTTGTACTTAAATACTCCTGCATCTGCCATGCCTATAGGTGTGATTGTTGTACCGGAAGTGAAAGAACCGGAAAGATATATATCATCTGATGAAGAAATATCAATTGATACGAAATAATCTCCGAAGCCACCCACACCTTTCTGGGAAATAATGTTACCTTTACTGTCATATTTTACAATGACTGCTCTTGACTGACCCGTAGGTATATTGAGAGGAGCACTGTCACCGTCTGCAGAGTATGCAAAGCCTACACAATAAATATTGCCTGTTGAGTCAAGGTCAACACCGTAAAATGATTCATTGGATGTTCCGCCGTAGCCGATTAAGAATTGCTGTTTTCCCTTTGAATCGAATTTCATGAGATATGCATCATACTCGGAACCGTGAAGTGATGTGAAATCTTTGGATTTTGTTTCACCTACTACATAGACGTTATCCTGGGAATCCACACATATATCATTGATATTAACTCCGCCGTTTCCGCCGAAAGTCTGCATCCACTCCTGATGGCCTGTCTTTGTATATTTAACAATTGCGCCTGCATTGAGTTTGGTATCTGCAAGTGAAGCAAGAACGCCGTCTTTGGATGTTGTGCGGAGAGCTGCTACAAATCCGCCGTCTGATGTTGCAGCAACGGCTACATATGTATCTGTGGCAGAACCGCCAAGACCTGTGGAAATGGAGATGCTGCTGTTATCATTATCCGGAATAACATATGGAATCGTAGTCTCTGTAATAGGAGTTCCGCTTGAATCTGTCTGTGTCTCGCCGTTTTCGTCTGTTACGGGAACATTGATTACAAGTCCTGTAGTTGTTTCGTTTGGAACTATGACATAAGTTGTGTAAACATTACCATCTGCATCTGTAACGGCTCTGCCTTCGGAATCAGTTACCGGAATCGGAACGTCCTGAGGAACATAATACACGGTTGTCATTGCATTGCCGTCCGCATCCTTAACAGGGTTGCCGTTTTCATCTGTCAGATCATATATTTCAGTTTCCGGAACAACAGTTATGACATCGCCGTCCACATTCGTAACGGGAACACCATTGGCATCAGTCACAACTATCGGTTCTGTGCCTTTCTTGCTGCATGCAGCAAAAACAATAGACAAAACTAAAAGAAGAACTGTTGTAGTTATAATAGTTTTCTTGCCTTTCATATCGAAAACCTCCAAACGGAAACATATGTAATATATTAACATAAAAATAGATATATTACAATAATTTAACTTGCTTTATTTCATTAAAATGACAAATGACATAGCTCCTATATGAACAGCCCCGTTTTCGGGACTTGAGCCGAATACTGCCCTAAAAGCTGCATAATCATCCTGCAGAATGTAATTAATATCGTGCTCGTTGCGGTTTGCTATAATCACGATTTCATCATCTTCATCATATCTTGAGAATGCTATACAGCCGAGAAGAGCTGATATCGGACGGAAAAAGCCTTCTGAAAAAAGCTTCTTTTCTCTTCTGAATTTGCCGAGATTTATATAAAAATCTAGAAGTCCTTTATTCTCGCTTCCCCATGGATAGCAAGCACGGTTAAACGGGTCCTTATATCCCTGAAGCCCGGTTTCATCGCCGTAATACAAAGAAGGAACACCCGGAAGCATATATTGAATCGCTGCCGCCATCTTCAGCAGAAGGATTCCTTTCTCGTATTCTTCATCCGTCAGCCGTTGAAGCGACTGCCAGCTTCTGTCCTTGTACTCACAGGATCTGCCGACTATGCGTGTGATGGCACGTTCAGTGTCGTGTGTGCCTATATGGTTCATCATGACATCAAGACACTGCTTCGGGTAGTTTTCAATAATCTCCATGATGGAAGACATGAACTGAGCAGCCTCTCCTGTGCGGCAAAAATCCAATATTGCATTTGCAAAAGGATAGTTCATGACACTATCAAATTGTCTGCCCAAAAGATACCTTCTCCTGTGGCCGTAGCTGAATTTATTGCTTGCGTCTTCCCATACTTCACCTATCAAAACAGCATCTTTCTTTGTCTTTTTAAGTCTGCTATGAAGGTCATCTATAAAAAGATCGGGAAGCTCATCAGCAACATCGAGTCTGAAACCGTCAGCACCTGCATTCAGCCATTTGGCAATAATGCCATTCTCTGCGCATATATATCTGCGGTAGTCTTCGTTTTCTTCCTCTATCTCAGGTAAGGTTTCAAAGCCCCACCAGCTTTTGTATTTGTCAGGATATTCATCAAACTTATACCAGCTGTAGTAAGGACTTTCCTTTGAGTTGTATGCGCCGAGAGAGTCATATCGTTTCTCTTTGTTGAAATATATGCTGTCATCTCCGGTGTGGGAAAAGACCCCATCCAGGATAATGTGAATGCCCATCTTTTTTGCATCTTTACAAAGTTTTTTAAACTCCTCTTCATTTCCTAAAAGAGGATCTATTTTGCTGTAATCAGCTGTGTTATATCTGTGATTTGAGTGAGCTTCGAATATGGGGTTTAAGTAAATGCAATTTACACCAAGTGACTTGATATACGGCAGTTTCTCTCTTATGCCCTCAAGGTCTCCGCCGAAGTAGTCATTATTTAGGACTTTACCTTTTTTGTCAGGCTTCCAGAAAGGTTCAGCACCCCAGTCGTCCCGCAAAATCCTGTCATTCGGGACATTTTCTTTTTCTTTTTTTGATTTATGGAAGCGGTCGGGGAAGATTTGGTAAATGATTCCGCCCTTGAGCCAGGCGGGAGTACGAAAATCTTTGTCATAGACAGTCAGCTGCCATTCCTTGCAGAAATTTGCCTGGCCCCAGAAAGCGCCGAGTCCCTCATGAGTCTGCATTATAGAACTTCTGCCGAAAGGTGTGTCATATTCAAAATGATAAAAATAGAGGCCTGTTTCTTGGACGGAAAGAGATATATCCCAGATTTCTTCATCATCACCGTTCATTCCGGCCCAATACATCCTGTGTTCAACAAATTCTTCTCCGTCTTTTTGCAGCATAAAAAAAGCCCCGCTACAGTTAAAACTTCTGGGCAAAATTATGCGCAGATGCAGGTCTGCACAGGTTGGAATACTTCCGAATATGCTCTTGAAAAAGCTGTCCCTTGACTGAAATGGAATAAAATTCATTACTTTCACACCTCGTAAATTAAGTAAATTTTATCAAAAGAGGGCGTATTTTGCAACAAGTTTGTTACAATTGTATGTTATAACTATCTTGCAATGATATCATTTTTTATATATAATTATATAAAAATATATGAAGATATAAGATGTATAGGAGGCGCCAAGATGAAAAACAAGAGTAATTTATCAAAACTTTTGGCAGCAGTCTTAACTATTTGCATGGTAATTTCTGCTTTGCCGATAGTTGCGTCTGCAACTGCTACGATGCAGTATATAAATATTGAAGAAATCGACGGAGAAATGGATGTATACTTTTCAGACAGCCCGGGTGATGCATCATTTGGAGTTTACTTTAACGGATCTTCAACCGACAGTTACACTTTGACTCAGGATCTGAGCGGATACGAAGCAGTTGTTATAAATGATATTGAGCTAATCATCGGTCAAGGCGGCGCCGTAAATGAAGAAGGCATCATTACAGCCGGTGCCGGACATGTTGTTGAGGGCAATATATCTATAAGTACACCCGGAATTGACAGGTGTGAGGCAAACGATGCAATGAGTGTTATAATGCACTTCAGTGATTTCTCTCCGCATATCACACTGACTGTGAACGGTGATGCAACATTAAGCACTGACTTCGGTGCACGCGATCTTATCGTTGAAAACGGCACACTTACAATTTCATCTATCCTTTGGTTCAAAAATGTAACTGTGGAAAGCGGCGCAGAGATATATATCCAGGCTCCTCAAGATGGTGAGGACCCTAACGGTCTCAACATAGATTATGTCGGAAGCCTTCTTGTTGAAGACGGAGGAGAGATCAGCGCAGACGAAGGACAGATCCTCAGAATAGACTCATATGCAACTGCAAGCGGTATAGATTTATATACATATAACGGTGCAAATGTTGAATCTTTTACATTGGAAGCAATTCATGAAGATGCATATGTTTTTGAATATCATGACTCACGTTGGGTTTTGCCTCAGGAATATAACGGCGGAGACAGCTCATCAACATTTATGGTCTTTGCCAGAGACCTTTATGAGGTCGAATACGGCGGAGGCTATCTTGGTGTTATCCGCAGCAGCGATGAAAACGAAGAGGAAGTAAGTTTCTACTCCGGAATGAGAGAGGAATATACTGGCGGTGAGACACTTTCGTTTTTTTCCATAGCTCCTGAAGATGAGGAAAATCTTTTGGTTTCCTACACGGTATATGACATAGTGAATGATACACATGAAACTTTTTATGCAAGCTATGACAGCAATACAGAGGAATATTATTTTGATATTGACACAAGTGATTATTCCGGCGGCTTATTAGTGATAGTAATAGCCTGGTCACAGGAAGGATATAATTTTGATGTTGTAAACTTTACAAGCGGAATCAGAACTCAAATCTTCAAATACGGACAAATTGACGGCGCAAGTGTAAGCACCGTAAACAGCACAATGGAGTCAACATACAGAAACGTAACAAAAGCTCAGTTTGCTGACGGAACAACTCAGATTGAATATCATATCTACGCAGGCGAAAGAAAATACCTTTCATACATCCAGTGTGATTTAGGTGAACTGACACTTGAAACACTTGAAAGCGGAGACCTTCCGGACGGATATTCATTTACGCATGGAGCTGAATATGACATATTCATAATGCCGGTGGATGACCCTGATACGGAATATACTCTGGGCTTCAATTTTGAGAAAGTTCCGGGATACCACGTATATTTTAATGATACAGAGTTCTCTGTATCAGCATCTGACGGAAACGACACTGTTTCAATATTTGATGATACAATCTATGATTATCCGGATGCAGACAGTTTGATACTCACCTTTACACAGCTGGATCAGGAGGTTGATTTCTACGGATTGATATTGTGGTATGAGGATGCAGACAATCAGGATCAATATATTAAAGCAGATGATCTTCTTAACGGCAATCAGCTGGAAATCACTGATTTTGACAAGATTGTATCTATAAGTGTGGTAACATGGGCAACTCCTTTTGACGGAGAGATAATGGTTGTATATGATGAAGAATTCGGAGATGT
This sequence comes from uncultured Clostridia bacterium, assembly GCA_937884995.1. Classification (GTDB taxonomy): domain Bacteria; phylum Bacillota; class Clostridia; order Oscillospirales; family Acutalibacteraceae; genus Fimenecus. Next base: position 163,066 of record CAKZZL010000036.1, on the reverse strand, counting down.
ATATATAGAGGGTAATCGTGTTTCTTCAAATGAGATTATAGAATGTGAATTAAATGAAATCTACTTTTTACAATTTACAAGCAGCAAGGGCATTTACAAAGTAGAAATGAAATTTAACGGAAGTTTTGAAGCAGACGATATTACAAGCGACATAGTCTCAAGCTATTATCAGTTTTGGACAGGTGACAGCAATGGCGTTACTTTCAGGGTTTACTGGACAGAGGAGGAATATGTTTTCGATCACCTCTGGGCTTATGACGACCAGACTATCATAACAGCCTACTATGAAGGCAACGGAAGTCTTGCCATCACTTGTGATGATGAAGTCGGAAATGCTTGCTATAACAATACTTACAGAATAGTTGTGGAAGATTCATATACAGAGTACAGAATTGAATTTTATCCGGAAGACGGCGCCCATGTTGAGTCGGTTTGGATTGATGGTGTAGATTATTCAGACCGGGTTGTCAATGATGTGTTGACTGTAGAACGCGGAGAAAACAATAATGTCATATTTATTTCTGTAACTATGTCTCTGCTTGATGATCTCTTTGATCTCGACGGAAACGGAGTGCTTGATGCAAATGATTACGCATTGCTCAGAGGATATGTAGAATGTCGCAATGACAACAGCGGCTTTGATATGAATCAGGCTGACTTCAATAAAGATGGAGCAGTGGACGGATACGATGTTATATTCCTGGATCTCTACAGAAACCGCATAATAGATATTTACGGCGAAACAAAATAGGAAACAGAAATATATATGGACAAACCGGGATTTGATTCCCGGTTTTCTCTTTTTGCAAAAAAATATATATTTTTCAGGATATATGAGATTTTTAGCTTTCAATGTGATATAATGAAATAAGTATGAAAGGAGAGGTGCAATATGTTCAAATTCAATACAGAATTCTATATAGACGGAGTATTCTATAATACTGATAATATGGATAACAATGGTTTCACTTTCGAACTTGAAGAGAGTGAAGACAACATAAAGGGTTTCCTGAAGGCAAAAAAAGAAATCAAAATGAAATCTTTGAAAATCGAGACTGAGACGGAATTCGCTTTTGATGATCTTTTCTATGCGAACGGATACCAGGCATGGACGACATCCAGAGAGTTTGGTATGGAAGATAAACTCAACGGTATTCTGGGCCTGAGCAAAATATCCAGGGTTACAGAAAACATAAACGGAATATCAGGCGATTATCAGTTTGCAGAATACGGCAAAAAAGGTCAGTTCCACTCATATACATATTGCTATTTCCGCAAAAAGGGACAAAAAGCAATCAACCTGTATGGTTCCAGGAGTGAGAGACAGGGCTTTACAGTTTTCCAGGTAGACATGAATGAAAGCATATATACTATATATAAGGATATAGAGGGGCTTAAATTATCCGAAGGCCAGGAATATACGGTATTTGATATTGCTGTCATATATGATGACAAAGATAAGGCAATGGATAAATATTTCTTTGATGTTTTAGGATGCAAAAAGCCGAAGATAAGCCATTTGGCAGGATATACATCATGGTATAACTATTTTCAGAAGATAAATGAGAATATTATTTTAAGAGACCTTGACGGAATGGATGTCGCTTCTGAGGAAGTTAATATTTTCCAGGTAGACGACGGTTATGAATCCGCGGTCGGGGACTGGCTCATCCCAGATAAGGAAAAATTCCCGAACGGAATGAAATATATTGCCGACAAAATCCATGACAAGGGATATATGGCGGGAATATGGCTCGCTCCCTTAAATGCGCAAAGAGATTCACAAATCATAAAAGAGCACAGCGACTGGCTGATAAAAGATAATATAAACGGGAAACCGTTGCTTGGATGTCTTGGCTGGGGCGGAGCATATACATTTGATATATATAACGAAAATTTTAAGGCATACCTAAAGACAGTCTTTGATACATATTTTGATGACTGGGGCTATGATATGGTCAAGCTTGACTTCCTCTATTCCCAGTGCATGCAGCCGAGAGACGGTAAGACACGCGGCGAGATTATGTGTGATACGGTTGACTTGCTCAGAGAACTTTGCAAAGATCATCTCATACTCGGATGCGGCGTTCCGCTAGGCGCTTGTATCGGCATATTTGATGCCTGCAGAATAGGCCCGGATGAGAATAAAGTCTTTGAAGGTCCGATATATAACAAACTGGGTATAAATTGCGAGATACCTTCATGTCAGAACGGCATGATAAATGCTATATTCAGAAACCATCTTGACGGCAGAGCGTTCGTATGCGATCCCGATGTTTTCTTCCTGAGAGACACGAATATAAAGTTCAATCTTGAGCAAAAACTTCTTCTTGGCAAGATAAATGCAGTTTGCGGAAATGTACTTTTTGTTTCCGACAATGCAGGCGATTATGATGAAAAAATGTCCTCATATCTCCGTGAGTTCTTCAAAGAAAAGGAATATAAGATAGAAATGGCTGAGTTTGTCAGCAAAGACATTATAAAACTTGACTTCAGCGAAGACGGCGTAAGCAAAAGTCTCAAGTTCAACCTGAAAAACGGAAAGAGCAATATCGGTCAGGTTTTGTAAAAAAGTCATTTGTAAAAGATTCTTATTCATGTTAGAATTTAGTTGATATAGTTCGACGGGGAGTGATAAAAGTGGATTTTAAGCAACACCACAAGCCCACTTTTGACAATATACCTAAAGAAAAGAAAAAGAGAATAGTAGATGTAGCGACAAAAGAGTTTGCGAAAAACGGATACCATGATGCCAGCATAAGTACGATTGCAAGCAAATCCGGAATAAGCGTAGGCGCTGTATATAAGTACTTTGAGAACAAACAGGACCTCTTCCTTACAATAGTTGATGAAAGCATAAGAAGGATGGAAAACATGCTTTTGGGACTGGCAAAGGAAGACGTGGATGTAATCATTAAAGTTGAAATGATTCTGAGAGAGATCATAAGGACATCCAGAGAAGAAAGTATCCTTATGAGGTTATATAACAGCATGACTGCAATAAATGATGATAAGCTTGCAGGACAGTTTGCAAAAGAAATGGAATCAATCACTGCGGAAATATATACTGAAGCTATCCGCGAAGGACAGAAGGTAGGCGAAGTCAGAACCGATATAGATCCGCAGATTGCAGCATGGCTCATAGATAATCTTTTTATGTCACTTCAGTTTTCTTATGCTGGCAGTTATTATTCTGAACGATATAAGGTATATTGCGGCGGTGACATCAGCGAAAGCGAAAAAGATGAATATGTCATAGCTGAAATATTGAAGTTTATTAAATCAGCATTAAAAACAGAAAAATAAAGCATTTATATACGAGGGGGAAATAAAAATGCAAAACGGAATATATGCTCTTGCTTTTGATATCGGAACAACAGGTGTGAAGACATGCTTGTTCAGAGTATCTGATAAGGTTGAACTTCTGGCGTCTACATCAGAGGGATATAACCTTTATGTTATGCCAAACGGAGGAGCCGAACAGGATCCTGATGAATGGTGGGAGGCAATTTGTTCCACATCTAAAAAAGTCATAAAAGAATCAAAAGTGGCTCCCAAAGATATATATGGTATTTCATTCTGTTCTCAGATGCAGGGCGTTGTCCTTGTGGATGAAGAAGGAAATGCCGTAAGAAGAGCATTCAGTTATATGGATCAAAGAGCCGGAGAACAAATGAAGGCAGTCTTCGGAGGCGGGCCCCAGGTCGCAGGCGGCAATGTTGTCAAAGTACTCAAATCCCTTGCTGCAACAGGTGCTGCTCCCTTGAGTGTTAAAGATCCGGTTTGGAAATATAAATGGGTTCAGGAAAATGAACCTGAAAACTTCAGGAGAACTCATAAGTGGCTTGATGTCAAGGAATATCTTATATGCAGAATGACAGGTAAATTTGTCATGACAAAAGACTCTGCATTCTCAACAATGATTTATGATTTGAAAAAACAGACATGGAGCAAAACCATGTGCGATATGATAGGGATCAAAGAAGAACATCTTGCAAAGATTATCTCCAGCAGCGAGCAGGCAGGAAGACTCAGACCAAAGCAGGCTGAAGAACTTGGACTTGTTCCCGGAATTCCGGTTATAGGCGGAGGCGGAGATGCTTCTTTAATCGGAGTCGGCGCAGGAGCTGTAGAACTCGGAGATACTCATATATATCAGGGAACATCAGGCTGGGTATCAACCGTTGTTGACAAGTCAATCGTCGATACTTCTGCGATGATAGCTGCAGTAGTTGGTGTTGAAGAAGGAAAATACAACTATTTCGCAGAACTTGAAACTGCAGGCAAATGCGTAGAGTGGGTGAAGGAACATCTTGCAGAAGACGAAATAAACATCTACATGGAGAAAAATAAGGAATTCCGTCACAAGAAAGCCGATATGGAGATGGTATATACCAATCTTTATGACTATATGATGGCCGTTTGTGACACAATACCCGCAGGAAGCGGCGGAGTTATCTTCACTCCATGGCTTCACGGAAACAGATGTCCCTTTGAGGACCCGAATTCAAGAGGTATGTTTTTTAACATTTCACTTGAAACAGGTAAAACAGAACTCATAAGAGCGGTTGCAGAAGGCGTATGCTTCCACCTTCGCTGGTTCATAGAAACACAGGAAAAGAAAGTCACAACATCAAGATGCATAAGATTTGTTGGCGGCGGAGCTCTTTCGCCGATAACATGTCAAATGCTGGCGGATATAACCGGAAGAACCATTGAAACAGTTGACAGCCCTCAAAATGTAGGTGCCGTAGGTGCGGCACTCATGGTAGCTGTTAACGCAGGTATCATTAATGGTGTAAATGAGACTAAAAAACTTGTGCCTGCAAAAGCCACGTTCATTCCGGATCTCAAAAATAAATCATCATACGACAAAAATTTCGAAGTATTCAAAAAATTATATAAGTCCAACAAAGAGAATTTTGAACTTCTTAACGGACTTAACTGACAAATCAGAGGCGGGCAGCAATGTCCGCCTCTTTTACTATCTATTGTGTCTAAGTTATATAAAAATCATATAAATTGTGGAAATTAACTTGACTTATTTGTATAAGTTTATTAAAATATAAGGGATAATGCAGATTAAGTTGGCATTTTATCTGCATTGTTTTATAATTTCATAATTTTCATGACGATATATATTGAAATTAAATAATTTTTAGGAGGTACGATCCAATGGGTGGACCTATGCCTAACGGGGCAATAGTTCTTATCGTTATCTCTGCAATCGTGTTCGCTGTAATCGGCTTTATTTTAGGTAATCTGTACCGCAGAAAAGTCGCAGAATCAAAAATCGGATCAGCTAATGAAGAAGCATTAAGAATTGTAAATCAGGCTGTACAAACAGCTGAAAGCAAGAAAAAAGAATCAATCCTTGAAGCAAAAGATGAAATTCATAAGTTAAGAAGTGAAGCTGATAAGGAAATCCGCGAAAGACGTGCAGAGGTTCAAAGACAGGAAAAACGCATAGACCAAAAAGAAGAAGCGCTTGATAAGAGAAGCGCAAACATCGAAAGAAAAGAAGAAACTTTATCAGAAAAAGTAAAAGCTGCAGATGAAAAACTTGAAGAGCTCGACAAGTTAAAAAAGAGTCAGCTTGATATACTTGAAAAAGTTTCGGGCTTCACGAAAGAAGAAGCCAAAGCAATGATAATTTCTGAACTTGAAGAGTCGCTTGAGCATGAAAAGGCTATCAGGATAAGAAGTTATGAACAGCAATTAAAGGATGACAGTGACAAGCTCGCACGTGAAATAATCACATCATCAATTCAACGTTGTGCTGCAGATCATACATCTGAAATCACCGTAACATCGGTTACACTTCCGAATGATGATATGAAGGGCAGAATTATCGGTCGTGAGGGCCGTAATATCAGAACGATTGAACAAATTACAGGTGTTGATCTTATCATCGATGACACACCGGAGACAATTACGGTATCAAGCTTTGATCCTGTTCGCCGTGAGATTGCAAGGCTGACACTTGAAAAACTTATTCAGGACGGCAGAATCCATCCTGCACGCATTGAGGAAATGTATGAGAAATCAAAGCGTGAAGTTGAAAAAGAAATCAAAACAGCAGGTGAAAGAGCTGCACTTGATGCAGGAGTTAACGGACTCCATCCCGAGATCATTAAGCTTCTCGGTAAACTTAAGTACCGTACAAGTTATGGTCAGAATGTTTTAAATCATTCTCTCGAGGTATCACATCTTTGCGGACTTATGGCAGAAGAACTCGGCGCAGATGTTAAAACAGCAAAACGTGCCGGCCTGCTGCATGATATAGGAAAAGCACTTGACCGTGAATTCGAAGGAACTCATATCGAACTTGGTGTGGAAGTTGCAAAGAAATACAAAGAGCGCGAAGAAGTTGTTCATGCAATCGCAGCTCACCATGGCGATATAGAGGCAAAAACAATAGTCGCAGTTTTAGTACAGGCCGCAGATGCTGTTTCCGCAGCAAGGCCGGGTGCAAGACGTGAAGATATCCAGAATTATATTAAGCGTCTTGAAAAGCTTGAAGAGATTGCAACTTCATTTGAAGGAGTTGAAAAATCATATGCAATCCAGGCAGGACGCGAAGTCAGAATCATCGTAGATCCTGTCAAAATATCAGATGAAAAAATGGTACTTGTTGCACATGATATTGCTAAGAAAATTGAAGATGAACTTGAGTATCCGGGACAGATTAAGGTGCACATAGTTCGTGAAAACAGAGCAGTTGACTTTGCAAAATAAAAAACGCCCCGATGCAAACAGCGTCGGGGTTAAATTTTCTAAATAGAAACGGTGTTTTAATGGCAGAAACAATTAATGTATTAGCTATCGGCGATGTAGTCAGAGAAGCAGGATGTGAATTCTTAAAGGCAAAACTTCCTGAATACAAGAAAATTCATAATATCGACTTGTGTATAGTTAACGGAGAAAACTCAGGCAAAGCAGACGGAGTTTCATCCGCATCATCCGATGCAATCTTTTCTGCGGGAGCTGACATTTTAACAGGCGGGGATCACTCATGCAAAAGGAGAGATGCATATGCATATATGGAAAAAACGGAAATGCTGCTTCGACCGTATAACATTGCAAAAGACGCGCCGGGCAGAGGATATGCAATAGTTGACAAAGGATCATTTAAGGTGGGCGTAATAAACCTTATGGGCAGGGTCTTTATGGATACTTTTGAAAATCCTTTTGCTTCTGCCGATGAAATAATAGAAAAACTGAAAAAAGAAACTCCGATTATATTGGTCGACATACACGCCGAAGCCACAAGCGAAAAAAAGGCACTCGGCTACTATCTTGACGGCAGAGTATCTGCAGTTTTCGGAACACATACCCATGTGCAGACATCCGATGCTCAGATACTAAGAAGAGGAACGGGATATATAACCGATATCGGTATGACAGGACCGGAAGAGTCGGTTCTGGGAATAGATAAAGAGATTATAATAAAGAAATTCACCAACGGATTTACGGATATGTTCAAAGCAGCCGATACAGATTGCTTTTTCCAGGGATGTAAATTCACAATAGATAAAAAAACAGGAGTCTGTACAGACATTGAGGCCGTAACAGTGAGGTAAAAGAGTGAAAAAAACAATCAAAATTTTATCGATTTTATTGTCTGTCTGCCTTCTGCTTACAGCATGCGGCATAAACAGGACTGCGGACGAAACAACTGTAACGGAGGAAAGTCAGACAGAGACAACAAAGACAGAAACCAGCAGCCTGAGAACAGACAAAAAACTGACCGACGGTCTTTTGCCATATAATGAGGAGGACGGACTTAATCCTTTCTTTGCAAGCAGTTATGAGAATCAATATATCATAAGACTTCTCTATTATCCTCTTTTTTCTATAGATTCCGAATTTAATGCTATACCTGTTATCGCTGAATCCATAAAGCAAAACGGAAAGCGTGTAACGGTAAATATAAAAAAAGGTCTTATGGCTTCCGGAGGAATTATACAGGCAAGCGATGTCGTATATTCATTCAATATGGCAAAATCATCTGAATATTATGCAGGTGACCTTCTGAATGTAGAATCTGTTATGGTAAGCGGGACTTACAGTGTTGATTTCACACTGACCAGAGCGGACTCATATACAGCTGAACAGCTCGTTTTCCCGATAGTAAGTTCAGGTACTGCCGAAAGCAAAACTGACATACCTCAAGGCTATGGAGCCTATGTATATAAAAATGAAAGCCTTGTTCCGACAGACGGGGAAGGTAATGAAATCAAACTTTACTCTGCGACTTCAACTAATATGGTATATAATGCATACAAGGTCGGAAACAGCAGTATTTATTTCAGCGATCTATCCGATTGCAATTTCATTCAGTCAATCGGGCAGGAAAAAGATCTGCAGCTTACTAACATGGTATATCTGGGCATTAACAAGGAGAGAGGATCACTAAACAGCAATATCCGTTCTGCAATTGCTCTCCTTATAGACAGTGAAACAATTGCAGATGAGTGCTATCAGGGCCACGCTACAGCGGTTAAAATTCCCTCGCTTATGGAAAAATCTCCTGTTGAAAATGCAGCCAATAAGGAAAGAGCGGACAGAATTATCAACAGCTGCGGTTATACATATTATGCAGGTAAAGCTCTCACAAACGGCGCCTATGTTCTTTCTTTTTCGCTTATAGTAAATAAAGATAATAAATATCGTCTTAATGCGGCATATGAAATTGCTGACAGATTGAATGAAGCCGGTTTCTATATAGAGGTAAAGCCTTTATCATTTGCCGACTATAAGGAGAGAATAGAATCAGGCAATTATGAAATGTATTTAGGCGAAGTGAAACTTGATTACTCATTTTCACTTTCACAATTTTTTGAGAAAGACGGACTTTTAAGCGCAGGAATCAGCCAGACAAGTGCCTCAAGCTATTTTAAGATGAGAAACGGCAGTCTCACAAAAGAAGAGTATATAACGAATTTTGTGACAGATTATCCTTTTATACCGATTTGTTTCAGAAAAGCATACGTTTTGTATTCAAACGGCTTGTCAGGCGACTTCCCCCGTGCTCCGTATGATATATATTACGGCATATTCCAGGAGTAAGATATGAAACTTTCCGATAAAATCAATACAGTTAAAGGAGTCGGCGAATCCAGAGCCAAGGCTTTTAACAGCCTTGGTGTTGAAACTGTAGGAGATTTGCTCAGATACTACCCCAGAGCATATGAAGACTGGAGTAGTATTCTCCCTATATCCCAATGCCCTATCGGAGAGAATGTCTGTATCAAAGCCAGAGTTATGTTTCCTGTTAAAAATGAAAGAATCAGAGGCGGTATGCTTATTGCCAAAGTTCCTGTAACAGACGGTGAAGCAGTTATATCCCTGACATTTTTCAATAACAAATACTTGCCTTCCATGCTTAAAGAAGGAGAAGAATATCTTTTCCACGGGAAAATAACTCTCGGTAAATATAACTCAAAAGAAATGCTGTCTCCTGCATTTCTGAAAAGCAGTGAACAAACTGCAATAAAACCGATATATTCACAAAACAGCAAAATCACAAGCAAAAATATAGAAAAGACAGTAAAAACAGTTTTAAGCAATATAGATCCAATAAGCGAATACCTGCCCGGATATATACTCGAAAGATACGGGTTGATATCACTTGACAGTGCCATCAGGCAAATTCATTTTCCAGACAATGACATTATGCTTCAAAAGGCCCGGGACAGACATATATTTGATGAACTTTTCATCTTGCAGCTTTCAATGAGTACGTTAAAAAATCATAATTCCAAAGCAGCTACGGAAAATATACTGAAAGCTGATTATTCAAATGAATTTTTTGCACTGCTTCCTTTTGAAGCTACCAATGCTCAGAAAAAGGCAGTGAAAGATGCAAGTAAGGATATGATGAGCGGTAGGCAGATGAACAGATTGCTCCAGGGAGATGTAGGCAGCGGTAAAACTGCTGTTGCTGCAAGTCTCGCATACAATGCAGCAAAAAGCAATATGCAGTCTGCTTTAATGGCTCCCACCGAAGTTCTGGCAAATCAGCATTATGATACATTTCTCTCCCTTTTCAAGGACAGTGATATTTCATGTGCAATTCTCACAGGAAGCACAAAAGCAAAAGAAAAAAGCCTTATAAAGGAAAGGCTTAAAACCGGAGAAATAGATTTAATTATAGGTACTCATGCTCTCATACAAGATGACGTTATATTCAAAAATCTGGGCCTTGTCATAACGGATGAGCAACACCGTTTCGGCGTTAAACAAAGAACAGGACTTTGTTCAAAGGGATTTAATCCTCACGTTTATGTAATGTCTGCAACACCTATACCCAGAACTTTAGCTTTAATGGTATTCGGTGATTTGGATATATCTGTATTGGATGAACTTCCGCCCGGCAGACAAGAGATTAAAACATATTGTGTTCCCTCTTCAAAAAGAGAAGATATGTTTAATTTTATCAAAGCACATTTAGATGAGGGGAAACAGGCATATATAGTTTGTCCTTTAGTGGAAAAGAGTGAACTGATTGAAGGCCTGGTCGATGTGGAAGCATATTATGAGAAAGCACAATCAGTATATTTTAAGGATTATACATTAGGTTTTCTTCACGGAAAGATGTCTCCGAAAGAGAAAGACAATATAATGGGCAAATTCAAAAACGGAGAGATTCAGCTTCTGATTTCAACTGTTGTTATAGAGGTTGGTGTTGACGTGCCAAATGCAGTAATAATGGTCGTTGAAAATGCAGAGCGTTTTGGACTTTCACAACTTCACCAGCTCAGGGGAAGAGTGGGCAGAGGAAAAGACAAGTCATATTGCATACTTGTGACAGATTCAAAAAGCGAGATCTCACAAAGCAGGATGAAAATCATGTGTTCAACAACAGACGGCTTTAAGATTGCGGATGAGGATTTGAAACTGAGAGGACCTGGTGATTTCTTCGGCACAAGACAGCATGGACTTCCGAAACTGAGAATTGCGGATATAATGACAGATACAAGAATATTGTTATTAACGCAGCAGCTTGCCTCAGAACTTCTGAAAGAAGATGCAAAGTTTGAAAAAGAAGAAAACGTAAAGATAGGGAAAATGGTTCAAAGAAGAATTAAAAGTCTGAATGAAAATACAGCAAACACTATATAGGGAGAAAAAATATGAAAATCAATAATAAGATTAGAATCCTCAGAATCAGCGATGAATTAATAAATGGCGGAGAGATAGCCATCAGCGATATCGCCGAAGAATTTGATGTCAGTCAGATGACTGTAAAAAGAGATATCAAACTTCTCAGAGAATATCTCAGCATATATAGTAATGAAGGTAATGCGATTGCATTCAATGAGAAAAGTCAGAAGTATTATCTTATTAAGCCAGAACGCGAGTGGCTGACGAGAGAGCAGGCTGTTTCGTTTGCTAAGGATCTTGTAGGTCTTAGAAAATATACAGATGAAGAACTTGCAGACATTTTGCATAAAATGATTATGCAAATTAAGCCGGAAGAAAGAGATTTTGCAAGAAAAGAAATACGAGATATATATGAGAGCAGATAGAAAAATGAGCAGATTCAACTGCTCATTTTTTCGATTATATATTCAGTTTAGTGTTCTTCAACATAACGAACGACATCATCAACTGTTAGTAGTTCCTCTATATGTTTGTCATTCACCGAAAGGTCAAACTCCTTTTCAAGGGTTGTAACAATATCGTATAAATCAAGGCTCTCTGCTCCGAGATCGGCACGAAGATCGGAATCCAGTGTTACATCTTCAGGCTCAAGTTCAAGCTGATAACAGATGATTTCACGAATCTTTTCAAAAACCATATCTTAAATACCTCCATCTAATCTATACAAGTTATATTATATATTTTGCAGGCTTTTGTCAACTGTTGATATATTCCGTAAGAGAAGATATATCCAGTCCTTTGATACCATTGACTGCCTCATAGAAGGCCATTGCAATTTTCTTGCACCCGCCTTTTGTGTCACTTTCAATATTGAAAGGCATAACGGGGTCATGTACGGACAATCTGAGTAAAAACCAGCCCTGAAGATCGGAACGATTGAAACTCACTCTCACACCTTCATAATTATCAGGCGCAAGCTCGACATCATAAGACAGCTGAGTTGCTTTTTTTATGCTTTCAATAAGCTTATTGCCGAATGCCTTAAAGTCATTTTCGAGAATCCTAAAACGAAGTTCTTTTTCCTCAAGCGGCTTTTTAAGATCTTTGATGCAGTCTCCGATTTTTCCGCCGTCTTTTCCGACTTGAGCGGCTTTTATTATGATTTTTGTAATAAGGTAAGCACCGTCGTCCAGAAAATAATTCTCCTTGAAAGCTGCATGACCTGAGGTCTCTATTGCAAGCGGAGTATTTTCTCCGTTATTATTTCTGCGTACAGCTTCATCTATTACATTTTTATATCCTCTCTTAAAGCGTATGTGCTTTCCGCCGAGCGTATTTTCAATAAAGTCATGAAGGCCGTCACTGGTGACAGAGTCTGTGACAATACTTCCTCCTTCATTGCCTTCAAGCGCTATAACGCTGGCAAGGGCAACAATGGAATTACGGTTGATTTCCTGACCCTTTTCATCAACACATGATGCACGGTCAACATCCGTATCAAATATTACACCGAGATCACATTTGCCATTGAGAGTAGCTTTACGTATAGATTCCATGGCAACAGGGTTTTCGGGATTAGGCACATGGTTTGGGAAGAGTCCGTCAGGCTCTAAAAACTGACTTGCGCTTATATCGGCTCCGAGTGGCTCCAGAACTTTGCTTGCATAAAAGCCTCCGACACCGTTACCTGCATCTACGGCAATCTTGAAACCTTTAAGCGGATGCTCGAAATCTTCAGCCTTCACACCGGATTTAATCATATCACGAAGGATTTTTGAGTATTCTAAAATATAATCTATCTGTGTAACAGTTCCCTTCTTTGATACAGGGATTTCTATATTATCAGCGGCAACCAATATATCTGCAAGTTCATCGGAGGAAAGGCCTCCGTCTGAAGTGAAAAACTTAAGTCCGTTCCTGTCATAGGGATGGTGGCTTGCAGTGATTTGTATAGCACCGTCACATCCTCTTGTTATCGTAGTCATGAACATGGCAGGAGTGGAACAATTTGAACAATAAAGCAGATTAACGCCCATATTTGATATTGTTTCTGTAATTGCATCCTTGATTCTGGGGCCTGAGAGACGTGAGTCATGCCCTATTGATACAGTTAAATCTGAAATTTCTTTTCCTGTTTTTGAAGAAAGCCATAAGATATATGATGCAGAAATGTCAGATACGCACTTATCTGTCAGTTCATATTTCGGATGCTCAACTGTAACAAGAGCTGTACCCCTGACATCCGTACCGCTTTTTAAGAAAAGATAACTCATTTTACTGCTCCTTTCTTGTAAAGTTCCTGCGCTGCCAGCATTACTCCGATTTTGCCGGAAACATAATTCAGAGAACCTTGCATCCATACGGCGAAAGGCTCGCGCAGAGGAGCATCAGCAGAAAGTTCTATTGTGGAACCGGATGTGAAAGCACCTCCGGCACTTATGATTTTGCTGTCATAGCCGGGCATATCCGAAGCTTCCGGGACAACCTGGGATTCAACAGGTGATCCTTTTTGCATACCTTTGCAGAAAGATATAAGGTTATCACTGTTTTCAAGACAAATTGCCTGTATGATATCATGTCTCTCCTCAAGTGCAGATGGGGTAACCTTAAAGCCCATCTCAGTAAAAAGGGATGCTGCAAAGATTGCTGTTTTAAGAGCTTCTCCAACTACATGAGGAGCATTGAAAATGCCCATAAAGAGACTTCTGTTTTGCCCGAGTGTTGCCCCTACCTGTGCACCAAGACCCGGAGTGTTAAGTCTGTAAGCGCATAAGTCAATAAGCGCAGACTTTCCTGCTATATATCCGCCGGAGGGAGCAATTCCTCCGCCCATGTTTTTAATAAGAGACCCCGCCATTATATCTGCTCCGACATCTGTCGGTTCTTTTTCTTCCGTGAATTCTCCATAGCAATTATCAACCATGACAATGCTCTCGGGACTTACTGAATGTACAAGCTTTGACAAACTTTCGATTTCAGATACAGAAATACTGTGCCTCAGTTCATAACCGCGGGATCTTTGAATATATACCATTTTAACAAAGTCTTCTTTAAGCCTTTTTTCAATGGCATCAAGATCTATACTCTCATCATCTCTTAAGTCAATTTGCTCATATTTTATTCCGAAATCAATTAATGTTCCGTTTCCTTTACTCTTTTCTGTAAGACCGATTACAGAATGTAAAGTATCATAAGGACTTCCCGTAACCACAAGCATAGTATCGCCGGGACGAAGCATTCCATAGAGACAAACACCTAAAGTATGTGTGCCACACGAAAGGGCGCCGGCCCTGATGATGGCTTTCTCAGTCCCGAAAATGTCTGCGATCAGGTCATCAAGCTTTTGTCTGCCCTTGTCACCATATCCATATCCTGTTGTGGTATTAAAGTCTGTATCATCCACATTGTTCTTTATAAAGGCTGAAAGGACTTTCAATTGGTTGTATTCAGTGATTTTCTCAACTCTTGCAAAGCCTGCTTCTGCTTTTGCCTCAGCAAGCCTTGATAGGTCTTTGATTTTATCTGAAATCTTAAAATCCAACATAGGTTTTTCCTTTAAATTATGTATTTATTAATTTCGCCGCATGGAGAAAATCCAATGCTTAGATAGAGTGAAAGAAGTTCTTCTTCACATATGGTATATATCTTTCCTGCGGGAGCCATGGAAAGAAGATTGTATATAATTTCGGATGCATATCCCTTTCTTCTGAACTTTGGCCTTGTATATATGTCCGAAATGATATTGTAATCATCGGAAATTGACAAGAGTCCGAAAGCACAGACGATTTCATCCTTTGTCAGTGCAAAAGGCCTGCACTTACCTTTAATATATAAATATTTTTTCTTTTCAATTACACGTTCGTCATCCAGTATAAGATTTAAGGGAATATCCGAGATGTCAAATTCACTTTCTTCATTTTCTCCATTTGAATCGCAGGATAAAAGAAAAAGACTGCCATACTTTTTGAAAGGGAGAATGTCAGTGGAAAGCAGATTGCTGTTTAAGGCAAATTTAAGCTCATCATAGTCAGTGTCTTTTGAAACGAAAAGCAGACTCTTATCGGCAAAATTTGCAAATGCAGATGAAATCTGCTCCGAAGAGTATTGCAAATATATCTCGTTATCAGAATAATCTTCGCAAAAGAGAGATGTATAGGATGATAAAACTGCAGATCTCTTTATACCTAAAAAATCAAAGAGTTCACGCGGAAGTTTGCCTTTAATAAGCTTAACCATTTGCGTATCTTTCAGCCAGCTCAAAAACAATCTTTTCCACACTGTCCATGTCATAACAAGATGCAACCGAAGAAGCTGAATGAATATATCTGCAGGGAAGAGAAGCAGTAATTACTTTTACTCCGTCTGCAGCTTTGTGAACAGCAGCTGCGTCATTGCCTCCTGCTATGAGTGTTTTTGTCTGTGCCTTTATATTCTTTTCTTTTGCCAATGCCATAGCCTCGGTATAGAGCTTATGATCATAAATCGTGCCCTTATCCATGAATGAAATGACAGCGCCTTCTTTAAGCTTGCATACTTTTTTATGGTCAGCTGTATCCGGAAGGTCAGATGCTGTTGTGGATTCAACAACTATGGCAAAGTCGGGATTAAGACACGAAGCAGCAACTGTCGCACCGCGAATGCCGATTTCCTCCTGTACCGTGAAAACTGCCGTTAAAGCAAAATCTGCCTTTTTGAGTATGTCTATAAGGACAAGACATCCGAAACGGTCATCAATGGCTTTTGATTTTATCATCTTGTCTCCGAACTCAACAAAATCAGGAAGAAAATATCCGTAATCGCCTAGATTTACGTCTTTCATTGCCTGTTCCTTGTTCTTGTATCCGAAGTCAACCTTAATGTCAGATATGTCGGGAATCTTTTCACTTTCTTCCTTGCTGCATTGGTGAATGGCTTTACCGCCTGCAAGTCCGATATGCCCCTTAACGGATACCTTTTTGCCGAAGAGAGCTGAATTGTTGATTCCGCCTACAGGACTTAGGTAAAGATAGCCGTCATCTGTAATATATGTGACTATGAAGCCAACCTCATCCATGTGAGCAAAGAGCGCAAGCTTGTCTTCTTTGCACGGCTTATTGTTCCTCACAATCAGGTTGCCCATGTTATCAACTGTATAAGTGCAAAAATCAGGGAGCATAGATATTATTGCTTCTCTGACTTTGCTTTCATCTCCAGAGGTCCCGTTAGTGTCGCAAAGGACTTTCAAATTATCAATATTCATTCTTAAACCTCCTCAATGAATTTTGCAATAAGTTTACTGCAGTTATCAAGATCGGAAACAGCGCAGCACTCTATCGGAGTGTGCATATACTTTATAGGGATGGATACAAGTGCTGTCGGAATTCCCTGTCGGGTTATGGCAATACCATCAGCATTTGTACCTGTTCGTCCGCTCATGATTTCTCTTTGATAAGGAATGCTGTCTCTGGACGCTATGGTCACCAGCTTTTCGGAAAACTCGCGGGAGAGAATAGGAGAAAATCCTATCATCGGACCTGCATGAATCTTACCGCATTCGGATTCCTTGCAGTCAGGTGTATATGCGAAAGAAACATCAACGGCAACACATAAATCGTATTCCTGATGATATGCGCCGGTCCTTGAGCCGGAACAATCGGTTTCTTCCTGTGCGGACAGCATCAATGTGATATCGTTATCAGAATTTTCTAGACTGAGAGCATTCAGTAAAACAACATCCCCGGCTCTGTCATCAAGATAGGGAGTTGAGATTATATCGTCACAGAGTTCAGAAAAAGATGCTGCAAATGAAACTTTATCGCCTAGCGCAACCAGATTTGTTAATTCATCTTTTCCCATACCCAGATCAATTAAAAGTGTGCCGTCATCACTCACTTTGTTTTCATCAGACAAATGAGGAGGTATGGCAGAAACAACGGCATCAAGGTCTTTTTTGCCATGTACCAGAAGTTTTGCGCCTTCAGTTACACGGAAATCTATGCCGCCGACTTTGGATACTCTTAAAAAGCCATCGAGTATTTCGGTAACTACAAAACCTATTGTATCGATGTGCGCATCCAAGAGGATTTTTTTACCATTACCCTTTTTATGTACCAATACATTATGAAGAGTATCCTCAGATACATCGCCGTAACGAGAAAAAAGCTCCTTCAAGGATTCAAAGGAGCTATGTTCTTCGCCTGAAACAGATGTTATTGAGGTAAGTGTTTTGATAAGTTCTAATGTTGTCAAAATTATCACCCTTACTATATTTCAGTTCCGCCAACCGGACGGATTGCCAATATGTAACATGAATCCGAACCGAATACGGCTTCTATTTTTTCTTTATATTCATCGAGCAGGTCGTTCGGGACAAAAGCCTGAATTGTGCCTGCAAATCCTCCACCGTGTACACGCCATGCACCCTTGCCCTTTAAGATAGATTCCGATAATGAGAGAGCAAGCGATACAGGCTGCTGAGTCGGATACTTTGTAGAAAATACATTTTGATTATACATATATGAAGAAAATCCGCTTTCAACAGTCAATGCTTTGAAAGTGTCAAAATCGTTGGCATTGAGAGCTGCAACCTCTTTTTCAACTCTTTTGTTATCATTAAAGAAATGAATCGCTCTGAGAACAGCTCTGTCACCGCAGACTTTCCTGATTTCGGGAATTTTCTTGATAAAGTCTTCCTCATCAAGATCGCGGAGAACTTCTTTGCCGAATTGTGCAGCGACATCTTCCATCTCGGTTCTGATTGCAGCATATTCATCGGTCAGATCCGAATGACTGCCTTTTGTATCAACAATACAAAGGCTGTGATTACAGGAAGCAAAATCAAATTTGATATCCTGAATAACAGGCTCTGTCGGATTCTTAAAATCTATGGTTACAAATGAACCTACGGAGCATGCCATCTGATCCATCAGTCCGCAAGGCTTGCCGAAATATTCATTTTCCGCATATTGGGCTATCTTTGCTATCGTAACAGGATCAACCTTGCCGTCGTTATATAAGTGATTCAATATGGTGCCGAGAAGCACTTCGAATGCTGCAGAAGAGGAAAGACCTGAACCGGAAAGCACATTTGAAACCGTGCATGCGTCAAAACCGCCGACATTGTAACCGTTCTTTATAAAGCCGGCGCAAATGCCTCTTACAAGAGATGCGGAGTGTCCTGTCTCTTCCTCGTGAATAGACATGTCATCCACTTCTGCTATATCCATCTTATATCCGCGTGACTTAACACGTATGATATTGTCATCATTTTTTGATGCCACGGCAACAGCATCAAGATTAATGCTTGCTGCGAGGACTTTCCCGTGATTATGGTCTGTATGGTTTCCGCATACTTCCGTACGACCGGGCGCGGAGAAGAAACGAAGGTCAGCATCGTTCCCGAAAATCTCTTCATAGTCTTCAACCAGACCTATGTATCTTTCACGTTGAGCATTAAGATCTTCGTTTATATATATTTTGGCAAATCTGTTATCGTATTCGCCTTGTCTTATAAGTTCCTTAATTTTCCTGGAATTCATTTTCTGTTTCTTTCTCCTTGTCTTCACTTTTTTTATGCTTTTTGTTAAGTATTGTATTGGCAACCAGTGCCGCAGTACCGGACAAAACGAGAAGCCCTACTATTGGCCCCATAAATTTCCATGTGAAAGGCTGATTGACATACTGACCCAGGACTCTTGAATATGTCCATATTTTCGGGAAAAATCCAACAATTGATGCAAAAAGAAATGGAATAATAGGATATTTCATACCACCGTATATCTTACTTACAATGCTTACCGGTATTGATGGACAGAGCCTTGCAAATATCAAAACTCCGAATTTAACTTTACCGGGTCTGTACATCATTTCACGTACATTGTCATACTTCTTCAGCTGCTTAACTGCTGTGCCTCCGCCCATCTTGCGTCCCCAAAAATATTTAGTAAGAAGGAGTAACGTGTAGCCGCATACATTTATTATAACTGCCCAGTTCTTTCCATAAATGGCTCCGACCATCATGAAAATAAAGGGAAATGGTATAGGTATGAAGTTTTTAAGCATGTATACACAAAAAATTGCCAAAAGGATCAGCCAGTTATTATCCAAATTCCTGATAAGGTCCTGAATCTCATTCAGTTCTTCCATGAATTTGCCCCAGCCTTCGGCACCTACATCTGTTGAATCAAGAACGAAGGTGAGTACACCGAGTATCAATGCAATGATATATAAAATAATAGATGTGTAATTCAGTGCACCTTTTCGGTCCAGATTTTTCTTTTCCATAAAATGTGTTCACCTTGAAAACTAATTATCGTGTGAAAAAACACACAGTATATTTTATATTATTTAGGCTAAAAGGTCAATATTTTGTAGTATAATATATATAGTTATGATAAAATGTATGTTATACGAAAGTAAAGGTTGTGAAGTTTATGAAAATTACAGTATTGGATGCCTATGCATTAAACCCGGGAGATTTGTCGTGGGACTGGCTGAAAGAACTGGGAGATTGCGATATATATGACAGAACAACAGCGGATCAGGTAGTGGAACGCGCAAAGGATGCGGATATAGTTATAACTAACAAGACGGTTCTATCCGCAGAAATTATGGAGCAGCTTCCGAAACTTAAGTTTATTGCCCTGGAATCTACGGGATATAACATATGCGATATTGACTATGCAAAGAAAAGAAATATTCCCGTCTCCAATATTCCTTCTTATTCAACTGAAGCAGTTGCACAACTGGTATTTGCATTTATTCTTGAAATAACAAACTCTGTGGCAGTCCATTCTGAAAGTGTACATAAAGGTGACTGGGTTAATTGCCCGGACTTTTGCTATTGGAAAACGCCTCTCACGGAATTGTCCGGCAAAACAATCGGTATCGTAGGCTTTGGTAAAATAGGACAAAGAGTGGCAGATATAGCAGAGGCTTTCAATATGAATGTCATTGCCGTATCGGGTCATGAAACTGATCAATCACACAGGAAAAATTTCAAATGGTCAAGTTTGGATGATATAAAAAAAGAAAGCGATATAATCAGTTTTCATTGCCCGCTCACAAAAGAAACGGAAAATCTTCTGGATGATAAATTCATAAATGATTGTAAGGATAATGTCATTATAATAAACACATCGCGCGGCCCGGTTGTCAACAGCAAGGCGCTTGCCGACGGGTTGAACAGCGGAAAGGTGAGAGCGGCAGGACTTGATGTTCTGACTCAGGAACCACCTCAGGCAGACAATCCGCTTCTCAGCGCAAAGAATTGTTACATAACACCGCATATTGCTTGGGCAGGTTTTGAAACCCGAAAAAGACTTATGAAAATTCTCGAAGAAAATGTGAAATCATATCTAAGAGGAGAAGTTCAAAATACGGTTAATTTGTGATTAAAAAAGAGGAAAACCGATAGCATACGCTATCGGTTATTCCTCTTATGACATTCTGCATACGACCTGTGTACCCTAACAAAGCCGTAATGAGGCGTCATAAACAATCATCCGGGTATAAATGATTGCAATGTAAGTCAAAATCGTGATAGTGGGGGTCAGCCACTTTTCACGGCTTAAGAATATCACAAGATTGTAACAAACTTTACACAAAACTATGAACAAATTATGAACAAACCACATTTTTTGCAACTTTTTTTTGTTTTTTTTATCTATTTGTTGACAGTTAAAATTTATTATTGTATAATATCCGCAATATCCCAACATAAAGGGAGGGAATTAAAGTGAGTCAGGTAAAAGTTAAAGAGAATGAATCACTTGAGAGTGCTCTCAGAAGATTCAAAAGACAGACTTCTCGTGACGGCGTTATTCAGGAAGTTCGCAAAAGAGAACATTATGAAAAGCCTTCTGTAAAGAGAAAGAAAAAGTCTGAAGCTGCACGTAAGCGTAAGTATAAATAATCTTTCGCTTTTGGTAGTTATGGATTAATTACAAATGAGCGGGCTTGGGGAAACCTAAAGCCCGTTATTTTTGCAAAAAAATTAGTTTGGAGAATGATTATGACAAAAATAGAATCAATAAAAAATACGTTAAGCAGGATTCAGGATAACTGCACTGCCCTTGTAATGTCACCTGAAAACAGGAAATATTTAACGGGATTTGAGTCTTCCGACGGCTTTCTTTTAATAAATGCATCTGACGCAATATTCATCACTGACGGAAGATATATAGAAGCAGCAGAAAATACAGTAAGAGATTGCAAAGTGCTGCTGCAGGAACATAATCTGTGGGAACAAATAAAAAAACTGATGTCTGATATGAAAGTTGAAAAACTTCTTCTTGAATCAAGCAGAACAACCATGCATTTATATCGCATCTTGTCCGAAAGATTAAATGAAACGGAAATTATTGCAGATGACAGCCTTGACAGCATAATCGGAGAGATGAGAGCTGTAAAGGATGAAAATGAAATAAGAAATATAAAGGCAGCTCAGAAAATTACGGATGAAGCATTCAGCCATATTTGCAAATTCATAAAAGAAGGAATGACAGAAAAAGAAATCCAGCTTGAACTTGATTTCTATATGCTCAGTCACGGCGGAGAAGCTTTATCATTTGAGACTATAGCCGTAAGCGGTAAGAACTCATCCATGCCTCATGGTGTTCCCGGATTTAAGAAAGTGGAAAACGGCGACTTTATCACGATGGATTTCGGAACCATTGTAAACGGTTACCACAGTGACATGACCAGAACAGTAGTTCTTGCTGGTGTCAGCGAGAAAATGAAAAAAGTATATAACACAGTACTTAAGGCGCAAATGGAGTGTATAAACAGCATTAAGGCCGGAATGAGCGGAGCCCAGGGAGATAAGATCTCAAGAGATGTCATAGAAAAGGAAGGCTTCGGCGAATATTTTACCCATTCGACCGGACATAGTGTCGGGATTGAAATACATGAGCCTCCTTTTTTGAACACATCAGAAGAAAGCATCCTGAAACCCGGCATGGTTGTAACTGTTGAACCCGGTATTTACATACCCGGGGAATTCGGTGTAAGAATAGAGGATATGGTCGTTATAACAGAGAACGGATGCGAGGACCTCACAGGCTCAAAAAAAGAACTCATTATTCTTTGATTTTCTTTGTAAAAAATATGACAGATTCAGAGCAAAATCTTGTCAATATGGAATATTTCACAAAAATAAATTTTTCAAAAATGTACAAATTGTATAATCAACTTGCTGTTCAAAAATGTTCAAAACTATGTTGAAAATGTTAAAAAACTACCTTAAAACTATTGTAAAATAGGATTTTCAAACCTGAAAATCGAAATTTTGAAAACTTTTCAACAAGAAATATTCTTTGTACATTCTGTTAAATTTTCCAAAATTTTTACAAAATGGAAAATAGAAATCTTAAAAATAGTCTAAATGTTTTGTGCATTTTGACATTGTGATTTTTAAATAGATTTTTCGGGAATTTTTGTGAAATATTTTCGGAGGAATTATGTCTGATTACATTATAAAAAAACCTGATGTTTTTTCTCTTGATCTTATTCTTGACTGTGGGCAGGCTTTCAGATGGAAAAAAGAAGGGAATATATACAGCGGAGTTGCCTTTGGAAAATATCTCGAACTTGAGGAGAAAGAAGACAAGCTTGTATTTTATAACACAAAAGAGTCAGATTTTGAGAACATATGGCGCAGATACTTCGATTATGATACTGATTACAGGGCAATTATTAATTCTTATGACGATACATATTTGAAAAAAGCAGTCAGTGACTTTGAAGGCATCAGAATATTGCGCCAGGAACCATGGGAAACGCTTTGCTCCTTTATAATCTCGCAAAACAACAATATACCCAGAATAAAAGCAATAATCGACAGGCTCTGCAGTTCATTCGGTGAAAGAGAAGGCAAAAGCTACACTTTCCCGGGTGCTGAAAAAATTGCAAATTTGAAAGAAGACGATTTAGCCCCACTGAGAGCGGGCTTTCGCAATAAATATATAATTGATGCTGCAAGAAAAGTGGCCGGCGGAGAAATCGATTTTCGAAAGATTGCAGACAGCGATATTGAAACAGGCAGAGAAGAACTCAAAAAAATAAAGGGCGTCGGTGACAAAGTTGCCGATTGTACCCTTTTATATGGCTTTTATAAAATTGATGCTTTTCCCAAAGATGTCTGGGTAAAAAGGATTATCACCGAACTTTATCCCGACGGTCTGCCTTCGTGTATAAAAAAAAGCAGAGGCATAGCACAGCAATACCTCTTTCATTGGAGAAGAAACATAGACTGGAACCAGACAAGTTTGTTGACAAAAACTCCATAAAAACTTGACACTATCTATTTACAGTGGTTCTGTTGAAAAAACGGGTAGGATTGTGGTATTATATCTTATGTATGATTGTATCCAAAGCGATCTTTCAAATCGTATCCACTTGCCACTCTTGACACGACAAATCCCATCTGGTTCTTCGATGCAGGCTGGTTCTATCGATAATACTTTGAAATAAACCGATGGTTTGTAAGCAAAAAAACACAGGAATGGCATCTTTTTAGTAGAAGTGAACTACTCAGCAACAGGTTACAGAGTAGTTCACGATTTAGAGATAAAAGAAGAGATTCAAACGAAACAGAGGAGAAACTTATGGAAAGAACTTATAAAAATTACAAAGAGTGGGGATATAAATCAAAACAGAAAGAATATACAACGTCAACTGACCTTCTCAGTAAAGACGGGACACTAATGGCGAGCGGTTGGGCGAGACATAATGTTTTTAACTATAATCGCTATGATGTTAAAAAAATAATGCGCCGTAAGGAATGGGATTTCTATCAAATATCAAATGGTTCCCTTATGGCACAAATAAGTTTTGCAAATATTTCCCTTGGAGGTTATGCATCTGCAGTACTAGTTGATTTAAAAACCGGAAAGATCCTCAGATCAGCTATGTCACCTTTTATCGGAGGGAAAGATAAATATGTTCTTCCTAAAAAAGGTGATGTACCTCATAACTATGAGTTCAAAGTCGGCAAGGCAATATTCAAAGTTGACACAAAGGAAAATGTACGCAGTATTTATTTTAAAATGAATGATGTCGAATGTAATTTTACAATGGATATTATGCAGGGGCTTGAAAACATCACTACAGTTCTTCCCTTTGATGGATTTCCTGACAGATATTTCATGACCACAAAGCAGAATTCAATGCCTACATCAGGTACCTTTAAAACTGCTGAAAAGACATACGAATTTTCAAATGAAGATACATTCACTGTCCTTGACTGGGGCAGGGTATGTACACCTTACAGTCTCGTATGGTATTGGGGAAACGGCTCAGCATACATTACCGACGAAAAAGGAGAAAAACACATTTTCGGATTTGAGATAACCTGGGGTATCGGTAATGAAAGAAATGCAACCGAAACCTGTATCTTTTATGACGGAAAGGCTCATAAGTTTGGAGCAGTTGATGTTGAAGTATTTCCTAAACCAGATAAATATATGGATAAATGGCATTTTGTTTCGGAAGACGGAAGATTTGATTTGACTATGACACCATTCTGTGACCACCATTCAGATTTAAATATTTTAGTAATGCGCATGCACTCACATCAGGTTCACGGTCTATGGAATGGCACTGTAACTCTTGATGACGGAACAAAAATAGAAATAAAAGATATGTATGCTTTCTGTGAATATGTTGAGAATAGGTGGTAACAGACTTAACTGTTTATTATGAACTTATAAGACTTATTTCCATTTTGTTTTTATATACTTAATATAACAATGGCGATGTAACATTTCTGCTACATCGCCATTTAAATTAATAAGTCAATTATTCATATCGAGCACAAGCATGAAATTGTACTTTTTCTTACAATTAATTTTTATAAAAGGTCTTTGTCTATAACAATGACTTATATAACTTTATATACTCATTGGCACTCTTGCCCCAGGAATTATCGCATTCCATAGCTCTTTTAACAAGTATATTCCAGCCTTTTGTATTTTGGTAACCCTCGATAGCTCTTTTTATTGTAAAAAGCATATCATGCGCATTGTAACTTGAAAAAGAAAAACCGTTGCCTTCCCCGTCTCCGGAATCCTGGATTGAATCTCTGAGTCCTCCGGTCTCGCGCACTATCGGAATGGAACCATATCTTAATGCTATCATTTGTGAAAGACCGCACGGCTCACTCTTTGACGGCATCAGGAACATATCGGAACCCGCATAAATCTTCTTTGATAATGAAGGAATAAATCCAAGTTCAAGTCCCATCTTGTCAGGATATTTTGCTGCTATTTCTCTGAAGAAATTTTCATATTGCCATTCTCCGGAACCCAGAACAACAAATTGAACATCTGTTGTTGCGAGCAGTTCATCGAGTACGGCTTTTACAAGATCAAGACCTTTATGGCCTACAAGTCTTGAAACCATACCTATAAGGGGAACATCTTTTCTTACAGGCAGATTGAATGTTTCCTGCAGAACTTTCTTTGAAGCGGGTTTCTTTTTTGCAAAATCTTCTGATGAATAATTCTTTACAATATCGGGATCCGTTTCCGGATTATATAAAACGGTATCTATACCATTTAATATGCCTGAAAGCTTCCAGCTTCTCTGGTTCAGGATGATATCAAGGCCGTGTGAGTACCAGGGATCCAATATCTCATTTGCATAAGACGGGCTTACAGTTGTAACTTTATCTGCGCATTCAATAGCACCTTTCATATAGTTGCAATCTCCGCCGTATTCAAGAAGATTGGACGCACTGTCCGGAATGCCCACAACTTCGGGAATAAGCTGCATACCATAAGTTCCCTGATATTGAATGTTATGGATTGTGAAAACAGTTTTTATATTTTCATAACCGGGCTGATTCGCATAAATGCATGAATAATATACAGGTGTAAGAGCTGTCTGCCAGTCGTTGCAATGAATAATATCAGGCTTGAAATCTATATGAGGAATGATCTCAAGCACTGCGCGTGAGAAGAAGGCAAATCTTTCAGCATCATCATAGTAGCCATATAAACCATCACGCTTGAAATAGTATTGATTATCTATAAGGTAATAAATAACACCGTTTGCTTTTGCTTCAAATATACCGCAATATTGACGTCTCCATGCGACCGGAACAGATATGCTTGTAATAAAGGTCATGCTATCTTTTAATTCCTGGCTTATAGTATCATAGAGCGGCATAACAACCCTTGCCCCAATAAGGCGTTTGCGAAGAGCCTGAGGCAGAGAACCTGCAACATCTCCCAGTCCTCCCGAAGCTTTGAAAGGCAGAGCTTCGCTTGCTACATATAAAACTTTCATTTTGACCTCCTTACGCTGAAGCGTATTCACTTAAATAGTTGAAATAGTCTATAAATGTTTGAATCGTCCCCAGTTTATATAAGACAATAAGACCTATAATCAAGACAATAACCGGTGCAACAACACCAAGTATTTTTGATAAGTAATAACGTCTCTTGAAACTTTTGAATGATTCTTTAAGTTTCTCAAATTCCTTTTTCATCTCTTCAAATTCAGCATTTTGATTTGGAATCGCAGGAGCGGGAACTGTATTGTTCACCGGAACAGGAACAGGAACCGGAGTAGGACCGCTTACGGCATTTATGTCTATGCCAAGTTCAAAGAAATGCTTGCGGATAAGTATATTGGTTTCTTCTGTCCTGTGACCTTTTGTATCCATATATAAAAGGTTGCGTGCGGCATCAGCCTGGTTAAGCGGGTCGGATTCAACCTCTTTTATGCGTTTGCGGCAAAAAGAACATACGTCTCTCTCTTTATTGGATATGGCAAATTTTTCCAAATCCAGGGGATCTGTTACACAGCCGCAGATATCACATCTTGTATTCATCTTAGATCACGATTCCTTTGCCTATGTAAATCGGGAAATTTTCTGTACCGGAAAGATTCTTGTTCGGAGTTATAACAACAGATTTATCTGTTACAATACAGTTAAGTGAAGAGGATTCTGCAATATATGACTCCTGCATGATGATAGAATTCTTTACAACGGCACCCTTTTCAATTCTTACTCCTCTGAAAATTATCGAATTCTCGACCTCACCGTCTATGATACATCCGTTCGCAACGAGTGAGTTTTTAACATTAGATGTAATACCATACGTTGCAGGCATATCATCCTTAACCTTCGTATATATAGGCCTTTCCGGATTGAAGAGATCATCACAATTATCGGGATTCAGCAAATCCATACTTGCATTAAAGTAACTAATCATACTGTCAAGAACTCTGTAAAAGCCTTCTGCTTTGTAACCATACACACTGAGCTTCGATACATTTCTTTGTATGATATCGTTTTCAAAACTGCCGAAGTTCATGCTGTGAGCTTCGTTTATAAGTCTTTCAAGAAGAGACTTCTTCATAAGGATTGCGCCAAGTGAGAAATCCTGGCTTTCTCTGTTATGAGGACCGACAGCCACTTGTATTATTTTACCGTCATCGTTAACATCAAAGCACATTGTGTCACTGATTGAAGGTGCCGTTCCGTGTCCGTAAAGGATGGTTATATCGGCATTTTTCTCAGCATGGTAGTTCATTAAGTCTTTGATTTTAACATTGATAATTGTATTGCAGTCAACAAGAAGAATATATTCTTCCTTGCATCGGCTTATATATCCCATTGAACCGAATATAGAGTTGATTTTGTCAACATTACCGTTTTGTTCAACCGTAGAAAAAGGAGGAAGTATAAAGAGACCTTTCGATTTACGCGACAAGTCCCAGGCTTTACCATTGCCGAGATGGTCAAGTAGGGATTGATAATTTGACTTGGTTATGACACCGACACGTTCGATGCCCGCATTTACCATATTTGAAAGGGCAAAGTCGATGAGTCTGTAACGGCCTGCAAAAGGAACAGAACCCATTGTGCGAAGTCCGGTAAGTTCCGGCATGCATTCATCATATTCACTCGAAAAGACGATACCGACAATATTTTTTCCTGTCATCTTATTTACCCTCCTTCTTTACATCTTCAGAAACCATTTCTTTTGGCTTTACGGCTGCACCGGATTCAACATTGACATTGGCTCCGACAACAGCAACACCCCACTCATCTCTGTCTAGGACATCCTCGGGTCTTAAGCCAACCTTTGCGCCGGCCTCTATGACCGCATCTTCTGCAACGATTGCATATTCAACATCGGCACCGGATTTAATCTTAGCACCGGGCATAACTATCGAGTAACGTACAACAGCATCTTTTTCAACAGTTACATTATCAAAAAGAATGGAGTAGTCAACCTCACCATATACTCTTGAGCCTTCTGCAATCATTGAGTTCTGAACAAAAGCGTCAGCTGCAATATATTGAGGCGGAGCTATAGGCGTACGTGAATAAATCTTCCAGCTTGAATCACTCAGATCAAGATCAACCTTGGGATTGAGAAGGTCAAGATTTGCTTCCCAGAGTGAGTCAATTGTTCCGACATCCTTCCAATATCCGTCGAAAAGATATGCAAACATCCTTTCACCTGCAGCATGCATGGCAGGAATTACATCATGACCGAAGTCATTTGAAGATTCAGGATTGTTCTCATCATCGATAAGATATTGACGAAGCTTTGACCATGTAAAGATATATACTCCCATAGAAGCCTTGTTTGAGGTAGGATTCTTCGGCTTTTCCTGGAATTCCTTGATTGAGTTATCGTCATTCAATACCATAAGGCCGAATCTTGAAGCCTCTTCCCAAGGCACTTCAAGCATTGCAATCGTTACGGCAGCATCATTTGCTTTATGGTATTCAAGCATTCTGTTGTAGTCCATCTTGTAAATGTGGTCACCTGAGAGAACTGCAACATAATCAGGGTCATACCTGTCTATGAAGTTTATGTTCTGATAGATGGCATTGGCAGTTCCTTTATACCATTCCATTCCCTTTATCTGCTGGTAGGGGGAGAGAATATGAACTCCGCCATCGACTCTGTCAAGGTCCCATGCCTGACCGTTTCCTATATAATCGTTAAGTTCAAGCGGCTGGTATTGTGTCAAAACGCCGACAGTTGATATACCGGAGTTTACACAATTTGAGAGAGGGAAGTCGATTATTCTGTATTTGCCTCCGTAAGGAACAGCAGGCTTAGCAATGTTTTTTGTCAAAACACCGAGACGGCTTCCCTGACCTCCGGCCAAAAGCATTGCTATACACTCTTGTTTACGTGCCATTTTTATCCTCCTTTAGGTTACTTTGTCTTCTTTAAGTATATTGTTGACATAGGTGGCAGATCCAAAACAATTGATTGCTCCAGACCGTGCATCGCTACTTTTTCACACTTGATTCTGTCATCATTTTTGCTTATGTTCTGTCCGCCGAAATCTTCCTTATCCGAATTAAATACAATCGTATACGCAGATTTTTGAGGGACTCCTATTCTGTAGCCTTCACGCCTTACATTCGTGAAGTTACATATAACAATTATTTCTTTCCCTTTTTCATCTATTCTTCTGAATGCTATGACAGAATTATCTTTATCATCTGAAGATATCCAGGAGAAACCTTCCCATGAATAGTCAATCTGCCAAAGAGGTGAATTCTTCTTATAGAACTCATTTAAGGAACGGACATAATTTTGCAGCTTTCTGTGCATATCATAATCGAGCAAAAGCCAGTCAAGTCCCTGTTTGTAATTCCACTCAATGAATTGCCCGAATTCACTGCCCATAAAGAGCAGTTTCTTGCCGGGATGGGCCATCATGTATCCGAGAAAGGCGCGGACTCCGGCGAATTTTTCCTCATAGCTGCCCGGCATTTTATTTATCAGTGAACATTTGCCGTGAACGACTTCATCGTGAGAAATAGGAAGAATGAAGTTTTCAGAGAAAGCATAGAAGAAAGAAAAAGTAATGCAGTTATGGTTATTCTTTCTGTGAATGCCGTCAAGTGAAAAATATCTGAGGATATCATTCATCCAGCCCATATTCCATTTGAAATTGAAACCGAGTCCGCCCATATATACGGGCTTTGTTACCATCGGCCATGCAGTGCTTTCTTCAGCTACCATCATGGCACCGGGGTAGTCTCTGAATATGTTTACACTCAGTTTGTTCAAAAATTCAACAGCCTCGAGATTTTCAACTCCGCCGTTCTTGTTGGGAATCCATTCTCCGTCTTTTCTTGCATAGTTGAGATAGAGCATGGAAGCGACAGCGTCAATTCTGAGTCCGTCTATATGGAATTTATCGAGCCAGAACATCGCGCTTGAGATGAGGAAACTTTGAACTTCATTCTTACCGAAATCAAAGACTCTGGTTCCCCACTCATAATGTTCGCCTTTCTTTGGGTCTGCATACTCATAGCAGGGCGTTCCGTCAAATTCATAAAGACCGTTTGCATCTTTCGGGAAATGCGCAGGAACCCAGTCAAGGATTACTCCTATCTTTTCCTTATGGCATTTGTCAATAAGGTACATAAAATCCTTAGGCGTTCCGTATCTGGAAGTAGCTGCGAAATAACCTGTTACCTGATAACCCCATGAACCGTCAAAGGGATATTCGGTTATAGGCATAAACTCTATATGTGTGTAGCCCATATCCTTAACATAAGGAACAAGATCATCCGCGAGATGTCTGTATGAGAGGAAGTTGCCGTCCTCATGCTGCTTCCATGAACCCAGATGCACCTCATAAATGTTTACCGGCTTGTCATATTGCTGAGACTGCTTTTTATTTTCTTCCCATTTTGTGTCAGTCCATTCAAAACCATCCAGTTCATAAAACTTGGTGGCATTTGCAGGACGGGTTTCCATATGAAAACCATACGGGTCACTCTTGAGAATCTTTCTGCCGTCTCTCGTGAATATACAATATTTATATGCGTCGAACTCTTTAACGTTTTCTATGATTCCTTCCCATATTCCGCCCGCAGATATCCTTGCCATATTGTTTGCGCTGGCATTCCAGTCATTGAAATCACCGCACACGCTTACATTGATGGCATTCGGGGCCCAGACACGGAAGGAAACGGTATTATCATCTATTCTGTGTGAACCCAAAAATTCATAGCTGCGTGCATTGTTTCCCTGGTGAAAAAGATATACGGGAAGCTGATTATCATTTTTTGCCATAGGCTGCACCCCTTTATAAATAGAAATTTACGACTTTATTCTACCACTCAAGAGTAAAATATTCAAGCATTTTTCAACAAAATAGTCAAAATACTGCCGAAATTTGAGGGTGGCTTTTGTGCAATTTGTTAGAAAGTCACAAGATGTTGTGGTCCAAGGCAATGAAAGACCACAAAACTATTATCTAGAATTCCATTGACATTTATATATATGATAGTATAATGGTTAAGCGGTTAATAATTAAGCGATTAAATATTTTCAGAGGTAAAATTATGAAGGGAAATGAACTTTCGAAAAATCTACATATCTACGGTTGCCTTTACAGGCAAATAGCAGAGAAAAGATTTGAAGAAAACGGAATATATTTCGGTCAGCCTCCTATACTGAAATTTCTGTCGGAACACCCCGGGGCCAGCCAGAATGAAATTGCTGAGTTCTTAAATGTATCGCCTGCTTCGATAGCAACGTCCGTTAAAAGGATGGAAAAGTCCGGACTTATAGAAAGAAGTCCGGATGAAAAGGACGCAAGGAAAAACACTCTTAATCTGACAGAGAAAGGTATAAAGGCTCAAAAAAGAGCGGATGAAACAATCAAAGGAATTGACGATGAAATCTTCGGGAATCTCCCGGATGAGGATGCATGTAAAGCAAATGAATTCATGAAGCTCTTGAATCAGAATATCATAAAGCTTGCCAAAGAGAACAATATCAAAGTAAGAAAGGGGAATGAGAATGTTTAAATTACTTAAATATGCCAAAGAATATAAAATATATGCATTCATAAGTCCCATTCTTATGATAGGAGAAGTTGTCTTTGAACTTATGATTCCGAGAGTTATGTCTGACATAGTGGATATCATCACAGCGGATGGCGCAAATTCAGATGTGAACCTTATTGTGAAACTGGGAGTTCGCATGTTCATATATGCATGTCTTTCACTTATCTGCGGTGCCAGTGCGGCAAGAATTGCCTCTCTGGCCGGCATGGGATTCGGATCAAATCTGAGAAACGCTCTTATCGGGAAAGTACAGACTTTTAGCTTTTCCAATATAGACAGATTTTCAACAGCCTCACTTATAACAAGAGTATCTACAGACGTAACCAGCGTACAAAACACATTTCTTATGCTGATACGCGGCTTTTTCAGATCGCCAATTCAAATGGCCTCTGCACTCATTATTGCAGTAAAAATGAGCAAGAGAGTCTCATCTGTATTTGCAATCAGCCTGCCCCTTATAGTTATAGCATTGATAATTGCAGGACCGATTGCATTGAAGAGATTCAAGATAATGCTTAAAAAGTTTGATAACTTCAATGCATCAATCCAGGAAAATCTGACCAATATCCGTGTTGTTAAATCCTTTGTACGTACGGATTATGAAAAGAAAAAATATAACGAGTCAAATGAAGACTTATTCAAATCCGCAATACATGCCGAAAAAATACTTATGCTGGGAGAACCGCTTTTGATGCTTGTAATGTACGGGACCATAATGGGTATTGTTATTGCGTCAACAAAGGCAATCTCATATGGTGAAATGAGTGTCGGCAATTTCACTGCAATCTTTGCATATGTAATGCAGATTCTCATGGGCTTTATCTTCACAATCGTTATGCTGGCACAAATCTTTATGTCAGAGGCATCTGCCAAGAGAATCCAGGAAGTATTGAACGAAATACCGGATATACAAAATCCTGAAAATCCGGTTGAAAAAGTTGAAGACGGATCAATAGAATTCAAAAATGTCCGTTTCGGATACGGCGAAGGCAAAGATATATTGAAAAACATATCATGCAGAATAGAAAGCGGCGAAATGGTAGGTATAATGGGACCGACCGGAAGTTCAAAATCGTCCCTCGTTCAGCTTATACCCAGACTATATGATGTTCGTGAAGGGCAGGTACTTGTCGGCGGAGTGGATGTCAGAAAATATGATTTATGTACTTTGCGCGATGCAGTAAGTATGGTGCTTCAGAAGAATGTCCTTTTCTCAGGAACAATTGCTGAAAACCTGCGCTGGGGCAATAAGGATGCAAGTCAGGAGGAACTGGAAGAAGCATGCAAAATAGCAGATGCACATGAGTTTGTTCTGGCAAGACCTGATGGATACAACCAGGATCTGGGCCAAGGAGGCGTCAACGTATCCGGCGGCCAGAAGCAGAGACTTTGTATTGCAAGGGCGCTTCTCAAAAATCCGAAGATTCTGATTTTAGACGATTCAACCAGTGCTGTGGATACAGCGACAGATGCAAAAATACGTGACGGACTTCGCAAATCAAAAGCCGATGTCACGAAGATAATAATAGCGCAGAGAGTTTCTTCAATTTCGGACTGCGATAAGATAATCATCATGGATAATGGTGAAATAAATGATATTGGAACCCATGAAGAACTTCTTCAAAGAAATGAGATATATAAGGATATATATGAATCTCAGCAGAAAGGCGTAGATGAAGCAAATGAGCAAGGAGGTGATGACTGATGCCAAGACCTCCTATGAAACCGAAGCCTGAAATCAAAAATACAAAGAAAACTCTTAAAAGACTCATAAAGTATATGTTCAGGGAAAAGGCACTGCTGACAGGACTTATTCTCTTTACGCTTATCTCATCTGTTGCTTCTGTTTGTGCATCCTTGTTCATTCAGCCAATCATTGATAAACTCTTTACACAGATAGCAGGTACCCATCAGTTCAGTATAGCGATATTTGAACCTGTAAAACAGTACATGATATTCATGATTGTGGTATTTGTACTTGGATTTTTTACGGCATACGGACGTGAGAGATGCATAATATTCTTTACACAAAAGACTCTCAGAAGTCTCAGAAAGGACCTCTTTGACTCAGTTGCCGATTTGCCGATCAGCTTCTATGACTCTGTGCCAAACGGGGAAATAATGAGCAGATTCACAAACGATGTCGAGTCACTCAGAATGTTCTTATCACAAAGTCTTTCATCCATCATATCATCACTGATAACCATAACAGGTTCGTTTATACTTATGATATATTACGGAAGATGGCTGACTCTTATTGTTATCGCCATGCTTGCAATTATGCTTTTCCTTACGAAGAAGCTCGGCTCAAAAAGTGCAAACTTCTTCAAAAAGCAGCAGGATGAAATAGCAAAAGTTAACGGCTTTGTGGAAGAGACCATCAGCGGTCAGAAAGTTGTTAAGATCTTTAATCATGAAGATGAGATAAAAGATGAGTTCTTCGAGAAAAACGAAAAACTCAGGAAGGCATCTACCGGTGCAAATACTTTTGCAAGCATACTTATGCCTATAATGAACAACCTCACTCATCTTAATTACGCAATTTGTGCATCAGTCGGCGCAGTTACTGTAATAAAGGGAATTATTTCTCCCGGTTCGCTCATAGCTTTCCTGACTTATTCGAGAAATTTTTCAATGCCGATAGTAAATACATCCCAGCAATTCAACAATGCCATTATGGCAATAGCAGGCGCAGAGAGAATCTTCGACTATCTTGATGAGCAGGCCGAAAAAGACGAGGGATATGTAACTCTTGTAAATGCCAAATATGATGGAAACGGAGATTTGTGTGAATGTGAAGAGCATACAGGACTTTGGGCATGGAAACACACCCACAGCACAGATAACACTGTCACATATACAAAGCTTGAAGGCAAAGTTGAGTTTGAGAATGTTTCTTTCTCTTATGACGGCAGGAAAACAGTTCTTAACAATATTTCACTTTATGCAAATCCCGGTCAAAAGATTGCTTTTGTCGGTTCCACCGGTGCAGGAAAGACAACTATAACAAACCTTATTAACAGATTCTATGATATATCAGAAGGCAAAATCCGGTATGACGGCATCAATATCAAGAAGATAAAGAAAGATGACTTAAGAAGAAGCCTTGCAATGGTTCTTCAGGATACGCATCTGTTTACGGGTACGGTTGAGGATAATATACGCTATGGTAATCTTGATGCAAGCCGTGAACAGATAGAAAATGCTGCAAAACTTGCCAATGCACATGACTTCATTATGGCATTGCCGCAAGGCTATGATACAGTCCTGACAAGAGACGGCTCAAACCTTTCCCAGGGACAAAGACAGCTTCTTGCAATTGCGAGAGCAGCGGTTGCAGACCCGCCTGTACTCATACTTGATGAAGCAACTTCATCAATTGATACAAGAACAGAGAAACTTATAGAGCAGGGCATGGATAAACTCATGAACGGCAGAACGGTCTTTGTTATAGCTCACAGACTTTCAACCGTAAGAAATGCTAAAGCAATTATGGTTCTGGAACATGGTGAAATCATCGAAAGAGGAGACCATGAAGAACTGCTTAGACAAAAGGGAAGATATTATCAGCTTTACACAGGCCAGTTTGAACTCACATAAGTCAAAACCAAAGAATAAAAAGTTAACCCACCGGTTCGCAAATTAACGAGATGCCGGTGGGCTTTTTATATATATTTTTTTTGCTTATTTCATTTTAACTCATCAAGTGATTTTTCATAAGATGAAGCAAACTCTTCCATGAATATGTCAGCTTCGGGACAATTCAGCTTTTGCAAAAGTTTGAGTGTTGACTTTTCTGCATCGACAAATTCACTGTTGCCTGCTTTTCGCTCACCGACACATTTGATATATGCCGAGATCTTGTCTGCAGCCTTTACAAGTTTCCAAAGCTCTTTATCTTCCGCCTTTTTCTTTAAAAGAGGAGAATATGATTTTCTCATATATTCCGGAAGCATATCGAGAAGCTGATTTGCAGCGTTTTTTTCGACTGCCTTGTATGCTGTTTTTGTCTCTTCGTTATAGTACTTGACAGGTGTGGGCAGATCTCCTGTTATTATCTCCGGAAGATCATGATAAAGGCCGATAAGCGCAGCCCTTTCCGTATTGTAGTTTTTATTAAGCTTTTCATTCCCTATAACTGCAAGAGCATGAGCTATCTGAGCGACATCATACGAATGCTCGCTCAAAGTTTCGTATCTGGTATTGCGCATAAGAGCCCATCTGTTTATGAACCTAGTACGGGACGCGAATGCGAAAAAATCATTTTTAGCCATTATATATCCTCTTCCTTGAAACTGATGGAGAGTGATTCATGAGAGAGCTTTATCTTGGTATATTTAACACCTGATGCATCAAACATACGCCTTGATGCCCTGTTGCCCACTGTATCATAATACTTATCCGAAATGTATATTACTTCTTTGATTCCAGACTGTATTATTGCTTTGGCACACTCATTACACGGGAACAATGCAACATAAATTTTGCAGCCGCTTAAGTTTCTTCCGCCTGCATTTAAGATTGCATTGAGTTCGGCATGGCATACATAAGGATATTTTGTATCGTATTCATCGCCACTTCTGTCCCAAGGAAAGTCATCATCATCGCAGCCTTTTGGAAAACCGTTATATCCTACGGACATAATCTTGTTGTTGTCATCAACTATGCAGGCACCGACCTGAGTGCTCGGATCTTTGCTTCTGTATGATGAAAGCAAAGCAATTCCCATAAAATATTCATCCCATGAAATATAGTCTTCTCTTTTTGCCATTATATGTCCTCTCCTTTTATCTTTTTCCAATATTCATAAAAAGCCTGTTCATTTTTATTATCGCCGAAGCTATAATATTTTGCATCCTTTATCTGATCCGGCAGATATTGCTGTCTTACCCAGTGATTCGGGAAATCATGGGGATATTTATAGAACTGACCTTTATTTTGATTGTCTTCCCCATCAAAATGCTTGTTTTGCAGCTGACGCGGAATCTTACCATAGTTGCCGTTTTTAACATCTTCCATAGCAGCTTTTATTGCAAAGTTGCCACTTACACTTTTTGGGCTTGTCGCGACTAAGATAACGGCATCTCCCAAGGGAATTGAAGCTTCCGGCATACCTAACTGCAAAGCTATATCACAACATGCTTTTACAACGGGTATTATCTGGGGATAGGCAAGGCCTACATCTTCTGTGGCACAAACCAAAAGTCTTCTTATGGCAGAGGGCATATCTCCGGCCTCAAGAAGTCTGGCGAGATAATGAAGTGCTGCATCAGGGTCACTTCCGCGCATTGATTTTTGATATGCTGAAAGGATGTCATAATGCTCATCACCGAACTTATCATATCTGAATGTGTTCTTTTGAGTCAGTGTGAGCAGACTTTCTCTTGTGATTCTTCGCATATTATCGGCAGTCGGTGCGGCCAGGCACGCGAGCTCAACAAAATTTAAGGATTTGCGGACATCTCCCCCGCATGCGATGGATATATTCTCGACAACACCGTCTTCAATTTCCAGTTTTGTAGAGAGTTCTTTTTCCATAAAGTCAAAAGCTCTGTCAATAGCCGGGACAACATCTTCCGGAGTCACCGACTTGAATTCAAAAACTGTGCATCTGGAAAGAACGGCGCTGTATATATAAAAATACGGATTTTCGGTAGTTGATGCTATCAGCGTTATCTGACCGCTTTCAATATATTCAAGAAGTGACTGCTGCTGTTTTTTGTTGAAATATTGAATCTCATCAAGATATAGCAAGATACCGTTCGGAGCGACAAATGTATCAAGTTCGCTTATGATTGACTTGATATCTGCAGTTGAAGCACTTGTTCCGTTTATATGATGCAGTTTTCGTTTTGTGCTGCTCGCGATAATCCTGGCAAGAGTTGTCTTCCCTGTTCCGGAAGGACCGTAAAAAATGAGATTCGGGAGCTGACCCGATTCGATTATATTTCTCAAGGGACTGTTTGGTCCTAAAAGATGTTTTTGACCGACCATTTCATCTATGCTTTGCGGTCTCAGTCTGTCTGCAAGAGGTGTGGACACAAAATTCCTCCTTATACGATATTCAGCAACTTTTCTGCCTTATCTATAATATATTCTGCTTTGTATTCAAGAAATTCATCACGGCTGCCGAAACCGAATGTCACGGCGCAGCAGGGTATTCCTGCCTGATGAGCGCCCTCTATATCAAAAAGACGGTCGCCCACCATAAGTGTATTGTCTTTATTTGCACCGATACTACTCATTGCATTGAGTATAACGCTGGCTTTTGAGTCATTTGAACCTGCGAATGTGGTTCCACCGAGATAATCAAAAGAGTCAATAAGGTCTCTTTGCTTGCATATATCTGTCACAAATTTAAGGGGCTTGGATGAGGCGGTTGCGAGAATATGCCCGCTTTCCTTCAATGCTTTCAGTGTTTCCGGTATGCCGGGATACACAGTATTTTCAAGATAGCCTTTCACTTTGTATCTTTCACGGTACTTTTCAATCATCTGCTCTGCATGTTCGTCTGAAAAAGAGAAAAGCTTTGTGAAACTGTAAAAAAGAGGCGGTCCTATAAACTGCCGGAGAAGGTCATCTGACGGTATCTCATGACCGTATGCATTAAAGGCATATATAAGGCTTTTATAAATCCCTTCGGATGAATCCACAAGCGTTCCGTCAAAATCAAAAAGTATATATTTATATCTGTTCATTTAGTTATTTTCCAACCTTTGGCTTATCTGTGTCATGGCTTCGGGAGAGAGCAAAAATATTATACAATAATATAGATTTTCTTTCAACGACTTTTTCTTCTTAACAATTTATTCAGGAATTTTTAAAAAATGTCTTTTATTTTCCATGCAAAGATGATATACTATATAAGGCGTTTGTGTGAAAATGAGAAACTACATTTAGCAAAACGCATATTTTTTGCTTATTATTATTTTATCTTTAGGAGTGAAAATCCTTGGAAAAAATCGTAATAAATGGCGGGAATAAACTCCATGGTTCCGTATCTATCAGCGGAGCTAAAAATTCAGTTGTCGCTATCTTGCCTGCGACACTTCTTGCCGAAGGCACATGCAGAATTGAAAATGTTCCCGACATTAAAGACGTAACAGTAATGCTAAGAATACTCAGCGATATGGGAGCTGAGATTAAAACTATAAATAAAAACACATATGAGATAAATACCAAAAATATAACATCCAATGTTGTAAAGCATGAAATGAGCCGTCAACTCAGAGCTTCATACTACTTTATAGGCGCACTTTTAGGCAGATTCAATCATGCAAGAGTTGCAATGCCCGGCGGATGTTCTTTCGGCGTAAGACCTATTGACCAGCATATCAAGGGCTTTGAGGCTCTCGGAGCAAAGGTGGTCATGGGCGAGAAAGCAATGGTCGATGTAAAAGCCGATAAGCTTATAGGGACAAGCATTTACTTCGACGTTGTTACAGTAGGAGCCACAATAAATATAATGCTTGCATCCTGCAAAGCAAAAGGACTCACAATCATAGAGAATGCGGCCAAAGAACCCCATATAGTTGACCTTGCAAACTTCTTAAACTCAATGGGCGCAGACATAAGAGGCGCAGGGACAGAAACAATAAAAATACGCGGTATGGAAAGATTCCACGGATGTGAATATTCCATAATACCGGATCAGATAGAAGCAGGTACATATATGGTTGCCACAGCAGCAACACGCGGAGATGTCCTCATAAAGAACGTTATTCCCAAGCACCTTGAGTCAATTTCAGCAAAACTCATAGAGTGCGGCGCAGTAGTTGAAGACTTTGATGACTCCATACATGTCTCAATGAACAGAAGGCCGAACCATATAAGTATCAAGACAATGCCGCATCCGGGTTTTCCGACAGATATGCAGCCTCAGATATCAACTCTTTTATCACTTGCGAGCGGAAGCAGCATAATATCTGAGAGTGTATGGGACAACAGATTCCGTTATGTGGAACAGCTCATAAGAATGGGTGCCAACATAAGAGTAGACGGCAAGTCCGCAACTATTCAGGGTGTTGAAGTCCTTCACGGAGCTCCCGTAAGAGCAGATGACCTTCGTGCAGGTGCCGCAATGATTATAGCCGGCCTCATAGCAAAAGGAACTACGGAGATTGAAGAAATATATCATATCCAGCGTGGTTATGATCATATAATTGATAAATTAAAGAGCATTGGCGCAGATATAGAACTTAGAAACGATCCGGATAACAGCGATCAGATTTCAAATGCAGGGTGAAAGAAAATTTCAAATGAGGCGGATTGAGTTATTCTCTTTTCGCCTTTTTTTAATAAGAAGGAGAAGCAATGGCTAAATTTTGTCCGCTTTTTTCGGGCTCATCCGGAAACAGCACATATATAGGAAACGGGAAAGACAGCATACTTATAGATTTGGGTGTGTCGGCGAGGGCTGTGGAAAAAGCTCTTTTTGATATCGGAGTAGATGCTGATGCGATAAATGCGGTCTTTGTCACTCATGAACATATAGATCATTTCAAAGGGATCAAAGTCTTTTCAAAAAAACATAAATGCAAGTTCTATATGACACAGGGCACTTATGAAGGCCTGGAAGAAAAAGAATGTCTTGACTATGCCGATGTTGAGATAATCGACGAAAAAGGCACACAAATAGGAGACATGCTGATTCAAAATTTCCCGACATCACATGACACGCTTGAACCCTGCGGTTATACGGTGAATATAGCAAACGGAAGGAAAATATCAATCGCAACCGATCTGGGAATTGTAACAAAAGAAGTAACTGACGCGATAAAAGGATCCGATCTTGTACTTCTTGAGTCAAATCATGATATAAATATGCTTCAAAACGGCGGATATACCTATGCACTTAAAAGAAGAATATTAGGCGTCAAAGGTCACCTTTCAAATGACACATGTGCAGAGACGGCCAGGATGCTCGTCGAAAACGGAACGACAAGGCTTATACTCGGACACCTGAGCAGGGACAATAATACTCCTGAGATTGCGTATGCGACGACACATGATTTGCTTCAGAATGCAGGGATGGATGAAGGCAGCGACTATCTGATAAGGGTTGCAAAACCTCAATGGGATGAAAAGGCAATAATATTATGATGAATATATCGATAATTGCAGTGGGAAAAATAAAAGAAAAATACATGGCGGATTTTTGCGCTGAATATGCAAAAAGGCTCTCGCCTTATTGCAAACTCAGGATACTGGAACTTGAAAGCATAAGGCTGCCTGAAAATCCCGGCGATAAGGAAATAGAAAATACTCTTGCAAAGGAAGCAAAGATGATAAAAGAGAAGATAGAAAGCGGAAGCTATGTCATATCTCTTTGTATAGAAGGGAAAAAGCTGGATTCAAAAGGGCTTGCGGACAAGATAGAAAAGACAGGAATTGATGGATGCAGTCATATTTGTTTTATCATAGGAAGTTCATTCGGACTTTCCGATGAGATAAAGGAAAAATCCGACATGCTCCTTTCTATGTCAGATATGACATTCCCGCATAAGCTTGCAAGAATCATGCTCCTGGAACAAATATACAGAGCCTTTTCCATAAACAATAACGGGAAGTACCACAAGTGAAAATTTAAATTATGACAAAAGTTTATTATCAATTTGTTAATATTTTGCGGTTAATATATATAACGAGAAGGGGGTTTAACAATGAATAACGGAAAAATACTTATTGTAGATGACAACAAAAATATATGTGACCTTTTAAGAATGTATCTTGAAAAAGAGGAATTCTCCACTGCCATAGTAAATGACGGACTTGAAGCAGTCAAGAAATTCAAGGACTGGAATCCCGATCTTGTTCTTCTTGATATAATGCTTCCGGGCATGGACGGCTGGCAGGTATGCAGAGAAATACGTAAAACATCCGATAAGCCGATTATCATGATAACGGCAAAAGATGAAGTATTTGACAAAGTGCTCGGCCTTGAACTCGGCGCAGATGATTACATAACAAAGCCTTTTGAGACAAAAGAAGTTGTTGCACGTATCAAGGCAGTGCTGAGGCGCAGCACCGGAGCAAAAAAGTCAGAACAGAAAATCGTAAGTTATGACAAACTTACAATTAATCTCTCAAATTATGAGATGATAGTAAAAGGAAAACATGTGGATACACCGCCGAAAGAACTTGAACTAATATACTTTTTGGCAAGCCATCCTGACCAGGTTTTCACAAGAGATCAACTTCTGGATCAGGTTTGGGGCTTTGAATATTTCGGAGACAGCAGAACAGTTGACGTCCATATCAAGCGCATTCGTGACAAACTGCGTAATGTATCCAAAGAGTGGGAACTCAGAACAATATGGACAGTAGGATATAAGTTCGAAACACATAAGAAATCAAGATGAGTAAGTTAAAAAATAAATTAAGCAGGCTCCGCGATCAGCTTAGGCACTTTCCTCTCTTCGGAAGATTTCTTGTCACAATGACAGCTCTTGTCATGATAAGTTATATTGTCCTGACAACGGCACTTCTTTTCTTTTTGACAAATCATTATATGAAACAACAAAGGACATCGCTTGTTAACAGCGTTACTGCGAATGCCAACTATTGTGAAAAGATATTTGAGGAGTTCTCAGACAGCGAGGATGAAATGGAAAATGCAATGCTGCTTGTCCTCAACAACATAGGTATAACTGCCAAAGCCACGGATGTTGACATAATGCTTTGCAATCCAAACGGAAGAGTTATTCTTTGCAAAGATGTGTTCAGTGATGAGTACTCTCCGATAAATGAGACAGTTTGTCTGATTCACAAGGGCTACACAATGCCCGCAGATGCCATCACGGTAATAAAAGAAAAGGGAACATATTTCAGCAGTGACAAAGTAGTAGGACTTTTCAGTGAAAAAACTTTTTTAGCAGGAGCACCTGTTTATGTGAATGATGAACTTGTGGCAATGGTATTTGCATCAAGTCCTGTTACATACGGAATAAAGGAATATACAGGTGAACTTGCAAGTCTCTATCTGACTGCAGCAATTTGTTCCGCAGTTATAAGCTTTTTGGCAGTCTATGGTTTTGCGTTCAACCTTTACAGACCCTTAAAACAGATGTCACAGGCAACCAAATCATATGCAAAGGGAGACTTCAGTAAACGTGTAACTGTTAAGGGCAAGGATGAGATGGCAGAACTTTGCACATCATTTAACAATATGGCGCAGGCCCTTTCAATAATGGAATCATCCAGAAGAAGCTTTGTTGCCAATGTTTCTCATGAGCTTAAAACACCGATGACAACCATAGGAGGCTTTATTGACGGCATGTTGGACGGAACCATAAGCGAAGAGAAAAGACCTGAGTACTTAAAGACAGTATCGGATGAAGTCAAAAGAGTTACAAGGCTTGTCACATCTATGCTTAACCTTTCAAAAATAGAAGCCGGAGAGCTGGAACTCAAGATGAAGAATTTTGAGCTCAGCAATATGGTTATTAATTGCATATTGGGCTTCGAACAGGCAATTGAAAGCAAAAAGATAGAAATAGAAGGACTCGACAAACTGCAAGCTTCGGAAGTCTATGGTGACCCGGATATGATATATCAGGTTATCTACAATCTTTGCGATAACGCAGTTAAGTTCACAAATGACGGCGGATTCATAAAATTCAAAATCACTGAAAGCGGTAGCAAATATACTTTCTCAATAGAGAACAGCGGTAAAGGCGTTTCCAGCGAGGAAATAGGACGAATATTCGAGAGGTTCTATAAGGTTGACAAATCAAGAAGTTATGATGTCAAAGGCGCAGGACTCGGGCTTTACCTTTGTAAAACAATTATTGATATGCACGGCGGGAAGATAGGCGCAGAAAGCGTTGAAGATCAATATACAAGATTTTATTTTACAATCAGTAAAAAACAGTAATATCATCAGGAGGTTATATAGATGAACGAAGATTTTGAAAACAATAATTTTGAAAACAAAAGTGACGGACAAATACCCGGCCAGCAAGAACCTCAGCAGACACCGAATGTAAATACACAAACAAACCAAAATCAGACTCAGCCGCCTTATGCGCAGCCACAGTTTACAAACCCTGTTCAAAATCCGCAAAACGGATATTATCAGAACAATCCGAATAATAATTACTACAACCCATATCAATATGCTCCTGTTCCTCCGGCACCGAGAAAGCAGCCGAAGAATAAGAAAAAAGGCGTGAAGATAGCTGCTTTGATAGTTGTTATTGCACTTTTGATAACAATCTTTGCCGGAGTAGGCAAAATGATAACAAAAGGCAGCAGCAATACAGATAAAAAAACAGAGGAAAGTTCTGACAAAACAGTTACAGCCGATGACTCTGAGCTTATACTTGAAAGCTCAGACGACGAGGATTCTATAACTGCCAAGAGCGTATACAACAAAATCAAAAATACAAACGTAGGCATACTTACATATGCATCCAACAGTGTGACACTCTCAGGTGAGGGTTCAGGCATAATCATGGGTGAAAACAGCGATAACACAGCAACATATATCATCACATGTGCCCATGTAATAAGCGCATCAAATATATCCATTAAAGTACAACTTCTTGACGGAACACAATATGACGCCAAGGTGGTAGGTATGGATGTAAAAACCGATATAGGACTTTTAAGCATATCTGCTACCGGACTTACAGCAGCAACTTTTGCTGACTCCGATGAAGTGGAGGTTGGAGATACGGTCTATGCAATAGGAAATCCCGGAGGAACAGAGTTCTTTGGCTCATTTACAGACGGTATGATCTCCGCAATAGGCAGACCTGTCGACAGCCCCGTAGGTTATGAGGTGCTTACAATACAGCATACCGCCGCAGTTAACCCCGGCAACTCCGGAGGCGCACTACTCAATTCATCAGGTCAGGTTATAGGGATGAACTCATCAAAAATTGCGTCTACAGAATATGAAGATATGGCTTTTGCCGTTCCGTCGGCAACAATTAAAGAAGTTGTAGATGAGCTCATAA
Organism: uncultured Clostridia bacterium; assembly: GCA_937884995.1. Lineage (GTDB taxonomy): Bacteria > Bacillota > Clostridia > Oscillospirales > Acutalibacteraceae > Fimenecus. The sequence goes on along the minus strand of CAKZZL010000036.1, from coordinate 118,168 downwards.
AGAACGGATATGTCACTGGACGTCCCATTCTCGGAATCACGTATTATCCGGTTTCATACAGCCAGGCACATTCATTGATAGTACAGGCATACAACCTGCCTGCAGGCACCATCATTATTGACGGCATATATAAATCAAGTGACCTTATTGACAAGGATGTAAAGAGCGGTGATATGATTATCGCATATAACGGCAATGACCTTGATGACTACAATGATTTGCTGGATTATATAAACAGCAGCAAAGTAGGCTCAACCATTACCCTTACAATTTGCAGAGTCGATTCCAATCAGAGAATTCAGAAATTTGATGTTGAGGTAACTCTTGTTGAAGATACGGGTGATAATACACTGGTTGAGGAAGAAGAGGCTACTGAATACTATAATCCGATTGAAGAATTCTTCAGAAATTACGGGCGTAATTCAGACGGGAATTAATAAAAAGCAGCCAATATACATCAAAGACGAAAGCCATAAAAAATATAATTTTTGGTACGTTTCATTCCCAAAAAGAGTATAAAAACCACAAAAAATACACAAATTTTATGAAAAATATTGATAAAAGTATTTACAAATGGAAAAAAGTTTGTTAGAATGACACTGGAAAGCTTGGGTCCGGGTATGTCCAAGCTTCTGGGTCGATGCCGAATTCTAATGGCTTCGTGATGAGACGTTCGTACGCTTAGCTTTCTGAAAAAAAGTGTATGTTCACGAACATTGGCTTTAAGGTTGCAACGGTCTATTGTTTGAAAAGTAAACCATTAATCCGGATGATGAGCGGATGATGAATAATCTGAAAGCAAATACCCAAAAAAGGTTGTTGATTTGAAACGATTCTGAAGGATGAGGCTGGGAGAACCTGGTACACTCTTTTTACTTCGGTAAATGAACTTGGAGAATTTTAGAAAAAAAGCCAGCATTGTTTTCTAATGAAACCCTAAGCGGTCTGCATTTGCAGGCCGCTTTAAACTTTAAATATCCTTGCAAAGACATCCCTGCTATGGTAGAATATATCGTAATTTACGGGAGTGATAATTTAATGATCGGATATATAGATGTCGGCGGTGGCCTTCGTGCTGTTTACGGAGCAGGCGTACTTGACTATTGTGCGGACAATAATATAAACTTTGATTACTTCGCAGGTGTTTCCGCAGGAAGCGCCAATATTGCTTCATTTATGGCCGGACAAAGAGGCAGAGCAAGGAGATTCTATCTTGAATACACATTCCGCCGTGAATATATGAGTATATATAACTTTGCGAAAAAAGGTTCATATATTGACCTTGACTATATCTACAGCGGACTTTCCAATGAAGACGGAGAAGATCCGATTGATGCTGAGAAATTTGAAAATAACCCTGCACCCTTGGTTGTTGTTGCAACAAATGCAAAGACAGGTAAGGCTGAGTATTTTTACAAAGGGAAAGATATATACAGGGACGAGTATGATGCATTTAAGATATCATGTACCATTCCGATAGTTAACAGAGCTTATCCTCTGTATGATAATTACTATTATGACGGAGGACTCTCTGATCCTATTCCGATACAAAAAGCATTAGATGACGGATGTGACAAAGTGGTTGTAACTTTGACAAGACCACTCAGCTATGTAAAGCATCACTGGGTACCGGATGCTCTCGTAAGCAAATTAATGAAACAATACCCCGAAGCAGCTAAAACACTCCAGACATCGGTTGACAAATACAATGAGGATCTTGAGTATATTAAAAGACTTGCCGATGAGGGCAAGGTCCTTATTATAGCGCCGGATTCATGTTGCGGGGTAGAGACTTTGTCAAAAAGAAGAAAGAATATCCTGCAGCTTTATCTTAAAGGGTATTATGATGCTCAGAAAATAAGTGAATTTTTGAAATAAGAAAAGAAAGGCCAATTTCGAATTGACCTTTCTTTTAAATCTATGTTCTTAATAAAAACGATACAAAGCAACAACTTTGCCTAAAATCATAAGTTCATTTACGATAATAGGTTCATAAAGGTCATTTTCGGGCTGAAGTCTGAAATGACCGTTTTCTTTGTAAAACCTTTTAACGGTTGCTTCATCTTCAATGAGGGCTACAACAATTTCGCCATTGGAAGCAACAGGCGTTTTTTCGACAATCATGATATCACCGTCGCATATACCTGCGTTAATCATGCTTTCACCTCTTACTTTGAGAGCAAAGAGAGGCTTATCGTGAGATATATGCCCGTTATATGGGATATATCCGTCGATTTGTTCAACAGCTAATATCGGGGTACCTGCAGTGACTGTACCTATAAGAGGAACACTCGTAACATTTTCTGCTCTTCCCAGGACTCTGATAGAACGCTTTAATAAGGGGTCTCTCTCTATATAACCTTTTTTTTCAAGTGCATCGAGGCAAGCCTGGACAGATGAAGTGGAACTCAGGCCTACTGCGGCACCGATTTCTCTTACACTGGGATGGTAACCCGATTGTGAACGTTCACAAAGAAAATCATATATTTTTTGCTGGGTCTCATTGATAGGTCCCATAAAAAATCCTCCCTTGGTAATCTGATTTCCTTATGATTATATCACATAATTTTCAAAAAGTAAACATTTGTTCGGAAAATTTGTTCACAAACTCTTTTCTGTTTTTTCAAGAACTATTAACAGTTCTGAAACATTCGTGATTTATGATATACATGTACTCGGAGGGAAACCAAAGAGTACCATACCCCATCCTCAAACAACCCCTTTGGCCGGGCGACCGGCCGGAAGACAGACGGAACCGCAACCGTCTGTTTTTCTTTTAAACCGGAATTCTTTTACTGAACTTATGCAAAATGAAGAGGCTGTCCCTTGATGAGACAGCCTCTGATTAGTTAATAAATAATTATTCTTCTTCCTTCTTGGACTCTTCGATAACTTTGTCGATTACATCCTGAGGAGCTTGTTCATAACGTGTGAACTCAAATGTAAAGGAACCTCTTCCTGCAGTTACGGAACGTAAAACTGTTGTAAAATCATTCATGTTTGCCATAGGAACTTCAGCTGTGAGTTCCTGCATTTTTGGCTCTTCAGCAGGTCCCATACCGAGAACACGGCCACGACGTTTTGTTACATCACCCATGATGTCTCCGAGTTTGTCATCAGGCATAAGGGCTACAAGTGTTCCTATAGGTTCAAGTATTGTCGGATTTGCCTTCGGAATACCGTCTTTGTATGCAACATTGGCAGCGGATTTGAAGGCCATTTCGGAGGAGTCAACCGGGTGGTATGAACCATCATAAAGAGTAGCCTTTACACCAACCATCGGATATCCTGCAAGAACACCCTTCTTGACACTTTCCTGAAGTCCTTTTTCAACAGCAGGGAAATAGTTCTTCGGAACTGCACCGCCGAATACTTCTTCTGCAAATACAAGCTCATCACTGTCACATGGTTCAAAGCGAATCCATACATCACCATATTGTCCGTGTCCGCCTGATTGCTTTTTGTATTTGCCTTGAACTTCTGTCCTTGAACGGATAGTCTCACGGTAAGCAACTTTCGGATTTTCAAGATCGATTTCAACACCGAACTTATCCTTAAGCTTTGAAACGATTACATCAAGATGCTGATCGCCGAGACCTGAAAGGATCTGTTCTTTTGTCTCTTTGTTCATCTCATATGAGATTGAAGGATCTTCTTCTTTTAATCTGTTTATAGCCTGAGCTGCTTTTTCATCTTCGCCTTTTTTGCGAACTTTAACAGCCATTGAAAGGCAAGGTTTCAATGAGAAAACAGGTTTCAAACTGAGTTTTCTCTTCGGATCGCAAAGTGTATCGCCGGTCTTAACATTTGCAAGCTTTGTGATAACACCGATATCGCCTGCAGGAATTTCTTTTGCATCCTCCTGCTTTGAACCTTTAACGGTTACAATCTTTCCAAGCTTTTCGCTGTCGCCTGTTCTCATATTGAAAGCAGGAACATCAGCAGCAAGTCTGCCTGAAACTACTTTGAAAAATGACATCTTACCAACAAAGGGGTCTGCGATTGTCTTAAAGCAGATAGCAGCAAGAGGAGCAGCGGGATCACATGCAACTTCAACTTCGCTGTCATCTTCTGCAAGAGCGGTTTCACCTGCGGCATCTTTTGCTGAAGGAGCTGTCCATGCAAGGACGTTGAGAAGCTGGTCTGCAGCTGCGCCTGTAAGACCTGCAACGGCAATAACAGGATATATAACTCCTTGGTTAATACCTTCCTTGAAGCCTTTGATGGTCTCTTCCTGTGTGAAATCCTGTTCTTCAAAGAATTTCTCCATGAGTTCATCGTCAGCAGATGCTACAGTCTCTTTGAAAATATCTTTCATATCAGATATAGTTGCATCTTCAGGAATATCAACTTTTGAACCTTTTTCGTTATTGTATGCAAAAGCAGTGTTGTCAATGAAGTTTACATATGATTTAACTGTATTGCCTTCCATATACGGAACTACTGTCGGGCAGAGTTTTGTTCCGTAAGCTTCTTTCAATGCATCAAATGTCTTATAGAAGCTTCTCTGATCTGAGTCTGTTTTTGTAATTGCAAAGAAAATCTTCTTTCCTTCTTTTATAGCTGCTTTGACAGCTTTTTCTGTTCCTACGTCCAAACCGGAACCAGCGGATGTTACAACCAGAATTGTCTCTGCTGCTCTTACAGCTTCCCATTTGCTGTTTTCAAAGTCGAAAAGACCTGGAGTGTCCAGTATGTTCAGCTTGTATCCGTCCCATTCAATAGCTGCCATGGCAGTTGAAATGGAAGTCTTTCTTTTCTTCTCTTCTGCATCGAAGTCAAGGACGGTATTTCCGTCTGCAACTTTACCGAGTCTGTCTGTGGCGCCTGCTAAATAAAGCATAGCTTCACAGAGTGTGGTCTTTCCTTTTCCGCCGTGTCCTAACACGGCAATGTTTTTGATCTTGTCTGAAGTATATGCCTTCATAAAACCGATTCCTTTCCATATTTATGCTATTTATTTAATCTCTTTGGCAAACTGCACAATTCAAATTAAACAATACAAAGAAAAGTATATCATATGCAAAAAAACAATTCAATAAAATATATGACAAAGTTTAGCCTCTCTTTTTGTGCATAATACTAGGCAAAATATTGATTTTTGCCGTCCTAATATGTATAATTAAGGTAATCAATATATTGGGGGTTTCTATGGAATACAAGACATATGATTCCTTGAGGAAAGAGCATCCGTCCTTTGTTTACAGCGATTACAAAATAGAAAAGCAGGATGACTGCATATATATCGAATATTGCTTTAAGCTTGAGAACGGGCCTGAATTTCATCCGAATATTAAAGTCATGACAAAAAACCTGAATATCGTCAATGATTTTGATTCAGTCTGCGCAAAGAAAATCATTTTTTCTCTGGGCATGGTTGAACTTTTGCCATATTGGAAGGCTGCATGTTCACAAAAAGTATTTATTGATTGCGGATTTATTGACAACTGGGATATAAAATGGTGGAAGAAACTATATTTCAAGGAACTGAGTGAGTTCCATTATTTAAATAATATTGTTGCCTATCCGGAAGATTTTATGGAAATTGTCTGCAGAAAAGCACGCAGAGATTATCCTCTTTTTGAACTGAATATCGCTAACAGCAATCTCATAGCAATAGGCGGCGGGAAGGATTCTGCCGTAACAAGCGATTTGCTGAAAAAATACAAAGATAAAAATCTTTTCCTGACAATAAATGACCAGAAAGCAAGAGAAGAAACGGTTATTGCAGCCGGTTATAATCTCGACAAAATCGTAAGGTGCTATCGCAATATAGACCCCGTTCTTCTTGAGATTAATGACGAAGGTTATTTAAATGGCCATATGCCTTTTTCTGCCATAGTCGCTTTTTTGTCACTTTATTGTGCCTTTTTAACCGGAAGTGAAAATATTATATTATCGAATGAAAGCAGCGCAAACGAATCCAACGGCAATGACAGAAAGATAAATATTCAATACCCAAAGTCATTTGAGTTTGAGGAGGATTTTAGAAAGTATATCGAAAAAAATATACTTAATGAGATAAAATATTTCTCTATCTTAAGGCCCTTCAATGAAATTCAGATTGCAAAATATTTCTCAAAATGTGAGGAATACCATGAAATCTTCAGAAGCTGTAACAGAGGCAGCAAAGAAAACAAATGGTGTGCTAAATGTCCTAAATGTCTTTTCGTTTTCATTATGCTTTCTCCTTTCATGGACTATGAGAAAATAGTGAAGATCATAGGCAAGGATATGCTGGATGATGAAGAGATGGAAAAAGATTTTGACACCATTCTGGGAATAGATGACGGAAAAAGTTTTGAATGTGCGGGAACAGCGGCACAAGTGAGCCTTGCACTTTATCTTTTAAGCCAGAAAACAGACAGAACAAATGCCCCTTTGTTACTGAAAAGGTTTAATGAAAAAATAGACCCGAGCGATATAAATAAAAATCTCTTGAAAGAGTATAATCCGGAACACAATGTACCGGATGAATATCTGGAAGAAATTATGGAGATGTATAGATATGTTGCCGATAATTGAATTTTTAAAGGATAGAAAGGTCCTTATTCTCGGCTTTGGACGGGAAGGCCTCTCTAGCCTTAGTTTTATACGCAAATATCTGCCGGATAAGATGATAGGGATAGCAGACAGCAAGGAACACGCAAAACCCGATGATAACTGCCGCATGCATTGCGGCGAAAACTATCTTGACAGCATGTCGGATTATGATATTGTCCTTAAATCACCCGGCATAGCTTTCAGAGATGTGGAAATACCGGAAGGTGTGTATATAAGCTGTCAAACAGATTTGTTTCTGAGATTTGCAGATTGCAGGAAGATAGGAATAACCGGCTCAAAAGGCAAGACAACAACTTCCACATTGACATCCATGATGCTCTCAAAGTCCGGAAAAGACTGCATACTTATGGGCAATATGGGACTTCCGGTTTTGGACTATTTTGAGGAAGTCAAAGGCAAGATTGCAGTCATAGAGATGTCGTCACATCAGCTTGAATTCACACATGCATCTCCTGATGTAGCAGTTCTTACCAATATATTCGAAGAACATCTTGAGCATTACAAAAACGGAATGCAGGGCTATGTGAATGCGAAACTGAACATTTTGAGATATCAAAATGAAGAAGACACTTTTATCTTTAATGACAGCCAGGATTTAAGTATCTATACGGATATGAAGGATATAAAGTCAAAGATAAAATATATAGGAGCAGGTGATCTTCCTTTTAAATATTCTAACCCTCACCTTATAGGGAATCACAACAAGCAGGATCTAGCAATGGCTTTTGCGGCTGCATCAATATTCGGAGCAGATGTAAATTCATCAAAAAAGGCAATAGATGAATATGAAGGCATTGAGCACAGGATGGAATATGTCGGGAAATTTAAGAATATTGATTTCTATAATGATTGTATCGCTACCATTCCATATGCCGTTATCTGCGCAGTAAATGCACTTAATGCAAGCACCCTCATTATGGGCGGAATGGACAGAGGCATCTCTTATGATGATTTTGAAGATGATCTTGAAAAAAGCAGCTTAAAATGTATCATAGGTACTAAAGAAACAGGCCATAAGATAATAGATGCAATGCAAAAAAAGGGGACAAAGAAAGTTCTTATCAAAGCCGAAAATCTGGAAGAAGCGGTAAAAACGGCATATGAGAACACGCAGGAGGGCGGAATTTGTCTTTTATCTCCGGCGGCTGCAAGCTATAACGAATATAAAAATTTCGAAGAAAAAGGCAGAAAATACAAAGAACTGGTGAAAAGATACGGAGAATAGAGATGGATTTGACAGAGAAACCGATAAAGCAGGAATACATATATAAAGGTAAAATACTCAATATACGTGTCGATGATGCGCTTTTGCCGGACGGCGGTAGTGCAAAAAGAGAAGTTGTCGAGCATAACGGAGGAGTTATGATAGCTCCTTTGGATGATGATTACAATTTATATTTTGTGGAACAGTTCCGTTATCCGTATATGGAGATTGTTACCGAACTCCCGGCAGGCAAACTTGAAAAAGGTGAAGAAGCACTTTCTGCAGGTATGAGGGAACTCAAGGAAGAAACGGGAGCAACAGCTGATAATATAACAAGTCTCGGCAAACTTTATCCAAGCCCCGGATATACAAGCGAGATAATCTATCTTTATCTTGCAAGAGGTCTTTCCTTTGGAGAGCAGGAACTGGACTTTGATGAATTTCTGGAGATAAAGAAAATCCATCTTGACAAGGCAGTAAAGATGGTAATGGACGGAGAAATCCCGGACAGCAAGACTCAGGTGGCAATACTTAAGATAAAACTCTTGAAAGATGAGGGCTTGATATGAGACTCATTCTGGCTTCCACATCACCGAGAAGAAGTGAAATCCTTAAAAATGCAGGATATGATTTTGAGATCAGAACCGCCATTGTCGATGAGAGTCTTCCTGCGGGTATTGTGCCTGAACAAGCGGTAAAAATCTTATCCAAGCTCAAGGCTGATGCAGTCAAAAGAGAAAAGGGCGAAACAATTCTCGCCGCAGACACTTTGGTAAGCATAGACGGTAAAATACTGGGAAAGCCGAAGAATGAAGATGAAGCTTTTAATATGCTTAAGGATCTTTCGGACAGAAAGCATGATGTATATACGGGCGTATGCATAATAAACGACAGCTGTGAAATCAATTTTGCGGAAAAGTCGGAGGTTATTTTTGATGATTTGACAAATGAGCAGATATATGAATACATAAGAAGCGGAGAGCCGATGGATAAGGCGGGCGCTTATGGGATTCAGGGCGCAGCCTCGTCATTTGCAAGAGTATGTAGCGGCTCTACATATAATGTAATGGGACTGCCCATAGAAAGAATCAAGGAATATATAGAATAAACTTATATAAATTTAATAAATTTTATTGACTTTTGACTTGAATTAATGTAAATTAAATGTATATAATTGACATCAGGTATATTATGCCCAAAATTAGGGATAGGCAAAAATGAAAGGGGAAGAATAAATGGCAAAAAAGGTTCAGACACCTGAAGAATATAAGGCTGCGATGGACAAAAAGGTTGCAAGAAGAACCTTATTCTTCGGAACATTTACCAAATCTCTCGCTATTTTCCTTGCAATTGCACTTGCATTCACACTTGCAACAATTGCATACACACCGAATACAGCAACTAAGCTAGTAGCAGGTACAGAAAATACAAATACTGCATCCGACAACTCTTCTGCCGGAACATCCACAAATGATGTTTTTGATGACGGATCGAGTACAACGGATACAAGTACTGACACGAGTGGTACTGCAGATAACACAGCAGATAATGCACCCTCTACGGATACATCAGGAACCACTGACAACTCGTCTTCAAGCTCAGGTTCCGGAAGTTCAAGTTTTAGCGGAAGCAGTACAGATGCGAACTCAGGCCAAAGCGTTTCAAAAGCTGCAGCTATAAAGACACTAAATGATGCAACAGCAAAAGCTGCATCTGCAGGATATACATGGGCAAGATCTTGTTACTATACAACACCTATTTCTGTTAAAACATCTTCAGGCGGAGATGCTACAGAAACACTTAATAAGGTTATAACCGGTGTTGATTCCAACGCGGACGTCAATTCAGTTGTCGGTAATTTCCTTGACATCACAGGAAACCAGGGCGACCCGCCGATAACAGCCAAAAAGGCAAAAGGCAGCGCAGCTCCTGAAGGCATGAAAGAAAAATTTCTTCTTAAAGCTATGAGCCTTACAGAAGGCGATGTTGCTCAATATAAAGTAACCGGCGATACATATATGTTCCAGATTAATGATGTGAACAATCCTAACAGCGGTTCTTCACTTGATAAGGCAACAAATGACTATATTACTCTTGAAGAAATAAATTCAAGCCTTGCAGATGCAATCGGCAGTGCCGTAAAAGGTGACAGTCTTAATGTTGATTATACAAGAATTGTTATAACAGCAGAAATCAAAGACGGAAAACTTACAAGCATGAAATTAACATACAATATGAATGTTAATCCTCTGAAATTGAAAGTTTTAATTGCTTCAGTCAATGGTTACGGCGCAGGCAATGTTGAAGAAACATATAAAGATTTCGTTTATTAATAAGATTTTCTGTAACAGGAAAGGAGAAAATTTATTATGGCAAAGAAAGTATTAACTCCGGAACAGGCCGAGATTAAGGCTATGAAAAAGAAAAAGAGAGGCGAGAACTGGACAAAGTTCTTTGCAGTAGTTCTTGCTCTTGCATTAACAATAGGCATTGTATTTATCGGTAAAACACAAGCTGATAAAGCTATGGCTGAAAGCGGTGAAGTTGCACAGACAGATAATTCCGGCAGCGACACATCAACAAATGATGATTCCGCATTCAGCGATGACACAGCAAGCACAGATGATAATACTGCAGATGCTGCAACAGATGATAATACTGCAGATGCTGCAACAGACAATACTGCTTCCACTGATAATTCATCTTCATCAGGCAGTTCATCATCAAGCGGTTCATCAAGCAGCTCGGATTCATCAAATTCTGCAGCACCTGCTACAGACGCAGCTTCAGTTGCTTCCCTTATCAACAAGGTTACAGGCGAAGCAGTAGCAGCAAAAGCAGGCTATAACTGGAAGAGAGTTTGTGAAGTTAACAATGTAAGTGTCGGAAGCTCAACAGCAACAAATATTGTTAACTCGTTGATCGGTAGCATTTCAGAAGGAAACGACCTTAACTCAGTTGTCGGCGGATTCCTCGGGGCAGGAACAAAAGAAGCAACAGTTCCGAAGGGCCAGACTCTTGAAACTATCAAGGTTCCTAAAGATGACGGAACAACAGAAAACGTTTATCATGCTTCTTCATATAAACTTATAGCAACACAACTTACGGCAAGCGATATAGGAAATATCTCCGTAAACGGCAATACATATACATTCAGTGTTAAAGATTCTTCATACACAAATGACGGTGCACCGAGCACAGCACTTTGGAAGGCAACACACGATATGGTTATATTGTCAGATGTTGACAGCGAGATCAAAGGCTACACTGATAAGGCAAGCGCTACATCACTTGAAGCTAATTACAAGAATATCAAGGTTACAGCTACAATAGTAAACGGCAAACTTACAAATTATCAATATACATATACAGCAGATGCTAAGCTTGGTATTAAACTTGGTATCAGCATAACGGGTACAGGTGACCTTAGAGCTCAGGCAACATTCTCCAATATTTCTTATTAATAAACAGCAAATATAGATAAAAACGAATAAATATACAGGCCCTTCGAATAGTCGAAGGGCCCGTTTTTCGTACAAAAATCAATAAAATATAACAAACTTTTAGTATTTTAAACAAAAAAATATAGGCAATTTAGGTGAAAAAATGAATAAAATTACTTGCAATTTGTGTTTTTTTAGGTTAGAATAAATTAATCATAGTATGTGGGGATATGGGATTATTGCACCCTTTTTTAGAAAAAGGGTTTATTGACAACCCATTTTACCGCATGCAACATATTTCAAAATTAACCCTTTTGGAGGCTTGAATTATGGATTTGAATGTAGATTTAAAAAGTCTATTTAAAAAGAAAGACGGTGCCGGCAGCAAAGCAAAAGATGACGACAGAAAGAATAAAGGAATAACTCAATTCCTGGAAAAGAATCCTAAGATGAAAGTCATTATTCCTGCGTTACTCGTTCTCATCGCGATTCTTGTTGCATTGGTAATCGTAATAAAGACTGGTTCGGTAAAACTACAAAACATACCGGCAGACACAAAAGATGCTTCCAAAGTTCAGATTTTGCCGCAGGATGTCCGCGATTATGAAGATATAAGTCAAGACGGGTCTGTCCTGGATGAGGATGTATTGTCGCATCCGAAAGTTACGGCAATTATGTATAACTCAGATGGTTATTACACAGCAACAGTAGAGACCGATACAGCATCTTATCCGCACCTTCAGGTCGGAGATTATGTAGGTGACTCTTCATGGCTGGTCGAAAGTATAACAGAAACAGAAGTTGTATTCTCACTCGGTGATGAAACCGTTGAGGTAGAGGTAAAGTTTTAAGAAAAAGAGATAATTAATTTAAAAGGATAGATAATCAAGTTAATCTATCGTTTAGGGGGACTCAAGTATGAAAAAATCAACTAAGGTCGGCAAAGTTACTATTGCCATGATCTTAACATTGGTACTTTTGGTATCTGCGCTTGCACCTTTCTCTGTAATGGGATCAGAAAGCAGCGGAGGCCAAACAGGAACAAGCCTCGGCAATTATACATATTATTATGTTAAGAGCGGAGATACTATCGAAAGCGTGGCATCCAAAAACGGATGCACGATAAGCGATATCATGACCTATAACAATCTGACAGCTGATGACAGCTTATATGTAGGTCAGATACTTAAAGTGCCGCTTTCAACCGCAAACTCAAAGAGCGGTTATTCAGGCAACCTTACAATCAAGGCAAAGGACGCCAATGTTAAGGACCTTATTTCTGCCATTGCATATAACGCAGGCTATACAGTTATATATAAAGGAAGCGGAGACGAGACCGTTACAGTTGATTTTAAGGATTTCACTCCTCTCAAAGCAATCGATTATGTTTTGAGATTTGCAAGTATGTCCTTTATTAAAGACGGAAACACATTGCTTGTTTCGACTCCGGCTGATTTAAATAGCACATTTGTTGATGAAGTTGTTCTCAACGAATTTAAGTTCACATATATAACATATCAGGAACTTACAAATCAGGCAGGTGCACTCGGTCTTGATTATCAAGTAGTTGCACAATCTAATTTTGGAAGACATTGCTGGTTTGCTGCTTATCCGAAAGATCTTGCAAAACTTTATGAACTTAAGGATCTCCTTGACAGACCCGAAAATGTCGAACCCGGTAGCAATGCAATATCCAATTCGTTCTCGTCTATAAAGATGAATTACATGGATCCTCAGGAATTTTCAGCACTGCTTTCAAGTTTGGGACTTAATCCCGGACTATATACTCCATCGCATCCGATGACATTGTTCGAGTATGTAACCGGAACAGAACTTTCCGATATCATGAAGATTAAGTCAATCGTTGATAAGAAATATGCAAGTGACGGCAGTTCCTCAGCGACAAGCACGGACGGTAGTTCATCAACCAGTACAGGTAACACCAGCAACACTACAAATACAACATCTAATACTACAAGTAACACAACAACTAATACTACATCTAATACCACAAGCAACACAACAACTAATACTACAAATACTACTAACACAACAAACACTACGACTACGGATACTGCAGAGCAAGAGACCACATACAGGAAGATAGAACTCATAAATATCTCAAGATCCGATGCAGAGTCAATACTTGCACTTTCTGACTATGATGTTTCAGCATACGGACACGAAAGAATGACCAAGTCCCTCTGGTTATTCGGTACACAGGAAGATGTTGCCGGTGCAGCAGCACTCATAGCAGACCTTGATGCAAATGTTGTATCCGCAGCAAGCACTATCCATACATATACTGCACAGAATTGTACAGTTGAAGAACTCCTTAAACGTGTGGAAGGCGTTGCACTGGAAGATGTTTCGTTCTATAAATATGACAATCCTGAACTTACAAGCACAGTTATTGTTTATTGTGACGACACAGCATGGAGCAACGAAGTTTATGATGTACTTGTTGCAGCAGATACCGCAAGCTCAGGAGCAAAGATGTGGTTGCCGATAGGCTCCAACTCTTCTGATTCACAAGCAGATTCTTTGGAACTTGCTCAGAATACAATCACTGTAATGCAGTCACTTTATCCGGATGTATTCGGCGGTGTTGAATATAGGTATGTAACTGTGGTTGTTTCAATGGGCAGCACAACTTATGATGACAGTGGTGCCCCGCAGACAACAGGTCAGCAATATAAGATTGTTGTATATGCATATGTAACATCTGACCAGGCAACAAGAATGAAGAATGCAATTAATGCATTGGAAAATGCTTAATTAAAGACAAAGGGGTTTAATAGGGGTGCGAAATACGTACCCCGATAAGCCGTTATTTTAGAGAAATATTGAAGGGTTGATTGATTTTGCATTTCTCAGGTAAATTTAGTAACTACCCTGTAAGACTTGATGACTTGCTTCGTAGAACAGTAGAAAAAGGCGGTTCTGACCTGCATATTGTAAGCGGAATAGAACCTTGTATACGTATAAACGGTGATTTGATAAGGCAAAATGACTTGCCCAGACTTATGCCGGAAGATGTTGAACAATTACTTCTTCAAGTAATAACAGACCGTCAACGCCGTGAATTTGAGGAAGAATGGGAACTTGACCTTGCAATATCCGTTCCGGAATGCGCGCGTTTCCGTGGAAATGTCATTGTACAAAGAGGAACTATTGCAGCTGTTTTCAGAGCGATTCCATTCTCTATTCCCGAACTTGACAAACTGGGACTTCCTTCGGATGTCAAGAGACTTTGCAATCTTCCAAGAGGACTTGTTTTGGTTACGGGCCCTACAGGGTCAGGTAAGTCTACAACCTTGGCAGCAATGCTGAATTATATCAATGAACATTATGAGACAAATATAGTAACGGTTGAGGACCCTATCGAGTTTTTGCATGTACATAAAAAGTCTACTATCAGACAACGTGAGATAGGAACGGACACGAAAAGCTTTGCAAATGCTTTGAGAACGGTACTTCGTCATGACCCTGATACGATTATGATAGGTGAGATGAGAGACCCCGAAAGTATATCTATTGCGGTAACAGCAGCAGAGACAGGACACCTTGTTTTCTCAACCCTTCACACGCAGACTGCGCCACTTACGATTTCACGTATTGTCGATTCTTTCCCCTCAGAACAAAAGGGTCAGATTCGTTCGCAGCTTGCAAACTCACTTAAGGCAGTTATATCCCAGCAGCTTATACCAACCATTAACGGACGCGGACGTGTCTGCGCAGTTGAATATATGGTTGATACCGCAGCTATTAAGAACCTTATCCGTGAAGAAAAAGAACATCAGCTTTATGCCTCAATGCAGGTAGGTTCAGCTCAGGGTATGCAGACAATGGATCAAGCACTTCTAAGTCTTTTGAAACAGCAAAAGATAACAAAAGAATCCGTTATGGAGTTCTGTGTAGACCAGAAAGAAGTAATGCGCCTTATGTCTACAATGGGATATTAATTTAAATATTCAGTTTAATCAAATAGATAGATTTTGAAATTTAAGGGGGAATAAGCATGGCATATTTTGCATATGACGGTCTGAATAAACAAGGCCAGCAGGTCCATGGTGAAGTTGTAGCTGACTCCAATGCCATTGCGATGGATAAACTCCGTGATGCCGGTGTTATTGTAACAAATCTTGTTGAGAAAAAAACCTCAGCAGGTAAGAAAAAAACCAAAGGCGGAAAAAAGGTAACAACAACTGAAATTGCAGTTTTCTGTAAACAGCTTGCAGCAATGCTTTCCGCAGGTGTTCCGCTTACACGTTCACTTAATACACTTGCAAAGCAGACAGAAAATGCACGTCTGGCAGATGCAATATCTGATATATCCGAGGATATAGAGAGCGGTACTCCAATGTCACAGGCATTTGCAAAGTTTCCGAAAATATTCCCTGAACTCTTTGTAGCCATGGTAGCAGCCGGTGAAACAGGCGGTATTATGGAACAGGCACTCGTTTCACTTGCAGACCAGCTTCAAAGACAAAAGAATCTTGAAAAAAATATAAAGTCGGCATATTCATATCCTAGAACAGTGGCAATAATGGCTATTGTAATTCTTATTGCAATGCTTGTGTTCATGGTTCCGACATTTAAAAACATGATGAATACATCTGTTGAACTTAACGGACTTTCCCAGTTCATATTCAATGCATCGGACAGCATCAGGGGCGAGCCTCTCAAGTGGATCTTCACTGCTGCGATAATAATTGTTCCGATTGTTGTTTTCGTTAAAAGTCCGGCAGGTCATAGATTATGGGAAGCACACAAACTTACGATGCCTATGTTTGGTTCATTTATTACCAAAATGGTAGTTGCAAGATTTTGCCGTACACTTGCTACCCTTCTTGCAGGCGGTGTTACAGCCGTTGACGCAATGAAGAGCGCAGGCCCAACATCAGGCAGTGACAAACTTGCTGCAGCAGTAAATGACGCTATATCCGATGTCGAGGAAGGTAAGTCTTTGGCAGATGCGCTTGATAAATCAGGACTTTTCCCACCGATGGTAACCGGTATGACGGCCATCGGTGAAGAAGCAGGTACTTTGCCGGAAATGCTTGACAAGGTTGCTGAGTTCTTTGAGGAAGATGTTGAGATTACTTCGCGTAACCTTCGTGCAATGATTGAGCCTATTGCACTTGTATTCGTCGGTGTCCTTGTCGGCGGTATGCTTATAGCTCTTTACGTTCCCATGCTTACAGCATCTACATCAATGGGTGCATAATAAAGATAAATCTGATTTCACATATATGTATAGGAGAAGATACTATGGCAAAAATTAAAAGTATGATTGGCTGTGAGATTTCCACAACGGAAATCAGAGCAGTCGAAGTTACCCGCCATGATAACAACTACAGAATCCTTGCGATGGGATATGTTCCGCTTGCAGACGGAATCATAGATGAGGGCTTTATCCGGGATGCTGATAAATTTAATGAATCTATCACTCAATTGATCGGCTCCGGCAATTTCCAAAGCACAAATGTATGTGTGGGTGTAAACAATGAGAATGTCATAATGAGATATGCCACATTCCCAAAGGTCGATACTGATAAGCTTCGCAATATGGTAATGCTCCAGGCACAGGAATTTATTCCTATCCCGATTTCGGAAATGGAACTGGATTTTGTAATAGCAAAAGAGACAAAAAGCCAGGAAAACATGGATGAATATAACGTTATGCTCATAGGAGCCCGCGGACAGATGCTTGAAGGGTATATCAATAACTTTACAGCTGCCAGACTTACAATAAATGATATAGATTCATCACTACTTGCATATGTAAGAGCTGTAAAGCCCGTGGCTGATGGCCAAAAATATCTTCTTGTAAACTGTACTGATGATGTTCTCAATTTTATTGTAGTAAAAGATGATCAAATTGATATGGTCCGTTCAATAACAATACCGGAGAAAAACAGATATGCTGTATCTCAGCTCTTTAAGACCGGTATTGAAGAAGAGGATTTGGATACTGCAAGGACATTTTTGATGTCTGAGACATCATCCACAATTACATACTTCTCTATGCAAAACGACCTTCCAATTGAAAAAGTATATTTCATTTCAAACACAAAATATGATGATCAGATTCTTCCTTTAATACAGGAAAACATAGCAATACCGGTGGAAATACCGAGTCTTTATCCGGAATACCAGTCCGAGGGCATAGATAATATAAATAAATATGCAGCATGCATCAGTGTTGCAATTTCAGGATTGGAGGGATAGTCAGTGTTTAAGGTAAGTCTTTTACCGGCCAGTTACAGAAAAAGTCTTATTTCAAAAAAGAGAAAAGACCTTATTGAAAAAGTTGCAGTTATAGTTCTCTTCTGTCTCTTAATAGTATATGCAGGTATTGCAGCAAGATACATGATCTTGAATGCACAAATAAAGAAAGTTGCAAAGCAAAATGCTATTTTAGAAGCACAAATAGAGGAACTGCAGCAATACAAAGTAACATATGATGAACTCCAGGCGGCACAGGCCAGAGTTGATGCGATAAAAGCACGTGATGTCAGTGCTATGGAATTTATATCAATGGTACAGGCAGCCAGACCTGAAAATATTCAAATAACTGCAATCAGCACTCAGAACTGGCAAAATACTGCTGTTTGTGTGATTACAGGAGAACTTCCTTCAGCACTTACTCTTCGTTCTGCAGTAAATGAACTTAATGCCTATGCTAAGACATTTAAGGAGATGGATGTGTATCAGGGCTGCGTTAAGCAAGTAGAAATTGCTAATAACGGAATGCCTGTACAAGACCAAACTGAAACATATACGTTTACAATTGTTGTGTCCCTTACAGATGCTGTGATTGAGTTCGATGAAAACGGCATATTGATGACAACAGAGCCTACAACAGCAGAAGAGACAACAGCAGCTCCTGCCGAAGGCACAAGTGAAGGTGAAACAGCAGAAAACAGTGCTGAGGAAACAACAACGGCTCCTGCTGAAGAAACAAGTGCAGAAGCAGCAGAAGATACCACAGCTGCAGCTGAAGGATAAGGAGGAATAAAGAATGAATAAAAAGATAGATTTATCCTCCCTCAAGGGAAATGATTCAATTATCGTTGCCATACTTATGGTGCTTTTGATGATTATCCTTTGTGTAGCAGGCTGGTTCACATTTCAAAAGACAATAGTTCTAAAAGAGGAACTTGATACATCAGTTAATGCATACAGCGAAAGAATAAGTTTGCTTACAAGTCTTAGAGCGCTTAGAGATAATTCTGAATATTATGAGGCACAAAAAGCTAAATATGATGAAGTTATAAAGGATAACGGAACATATTCCGTTATTGGATATACTTTGGATATTGATGATCTTTGCAGAGAATATGACTTGACAATACAGGAACTGGATGTAGGCGGAATGGCAACTGAAGGAACTGTAAATGCAGCAAGAACAAAAATTACATTGGTGGGCAAAGAATCAAATGTTAAGAAATTCTGCGCATATGTTGTTTCACAAAAAGAAATTGCAAGGATTGACGATTTTACAATGGTTACAAATGGTGATGATACAGTTACAGCATCAATGACTATTGTTAATTTCACAAAATAAGACAGGTATAATTTTCTTAAAAGGCGGAAAGTTGGTTAATTTAATGGGAACTGAGGTACTTATACCCGGAAGCCTGAGCTCTTGGCTCATTAAAGAAGGCGTAGTTACAATTGAACAATTAGAAGAAGCTTTGGCAGTTCAAAAAGGCAGCAAGCAGATGGTTGGTGCCATACTTGTTCAGCTCGGTTATTGTACTGAAGAAGATGTAGCCCGGACACTTGCCAAAAAAACAGGACATAAGTTTGTTTCAATTGATGCAGTAGGTGTTAACCTTGCAGTCGCAAATCTTATTACACCTGAGATGGCATTGCGTGATAACGTTCTTCCTCTATATGAGGAAAATAACGTTATATATGTTGCAATGCGCAACCCGAATGACATTCTGACAATTGATAATCTGCGCATGATTACAGGGCATGAAATAGAACCGGTAGTTGCTGCGGATATGGAACTTGTGGCTGCAATTGAAAACTTTGCAAGACTCAATTCCGATATTTCAAATTATGAAGAAGAGGAAGAAGAGACTACTGAAACAGTCGAAGTTATCGAGGAAAACATCGAAGATAAGCCGGCAGTTCAGCTAGTTAATCAGATTATCAACAATGCGATTAAATCAGGCGCATCCGATATTCATATTGAAGCTCTTGAAAAATATATGCGTGTAAGATTCCGTATAGATGGTGTCTTACAGGAAATATTACAGAACCCAATAAAGATGTTCAATGCAGTTGTATCCAGAATCAAGGTCGTAGGCGGTATGGATATAGCAGAACACAGAATACCTCAGGACGGTCGTGCCACAGTTAAATATGAAGACAGAAATATAGACCTTCGTATTGCAACAATGCCTACCGTTTTCGGCGAAAAAGTCGTATTGAGACTTTTGGAACGTGATTCCAGCAAAGTCTTAACTATAAAGGATTTGAGATTCAGCCCGAGACAATTTGATAGATTCAACCATGCAATCCACATGCCATACGGGTTCATATTGGTTACAGGACCTACCGGTTCCGGTAAATCCACAACCCTTTATGCAACACTTGCTGAAATAAGCACAATTGATAAGAATGTTATTACTCTTGAGGACCCTGTTGAGCGTCGTATGGCCGGTATTAACCAGTGTCAGATGAATAACCGTGCAGGTATGACATTCGCCGCAGCTCTTCGTTCTGTTCTCCGTTCCGACCCGGATATCGTCCTTGTCGGTGAGATTCGTGACGCTGAGACAGCAAAGATTGCTATTGAGGCATCTCTTACAGGACACATGGTTCTTTCAACTTTGCATACAAATGATGCGCCAAGTGCGGTTACACGTCTTGATGAGATGGGTGTAGAGCCTTTCCTTGTTGCATCCTCACTTGTAGGTGTGCTTGCTCAGCGTCTTGTGCGCAGACTTTGCCCTAAGTGTAAAGAAGAATATGTAATCTCACATGAAGAACTTAAAAAGATAGTTCCTGACTTGGAAACATATGGATACCATCAGGAATCATATACTTTATATAAATCGGTAGGCTGCTTAACATGCAACAATACCGGATATAAAGGAAGAGAAGCTGTCTTTGAATTCCTGACAGTTTCAGAAGAAATGAAACGCATGATCCTTGACAGAGAAAATGTTGCTCACATAAGAGAACTGGCATTAAAGCAAGGCATGCATACAATGAAAGATGAAGGCCTTTACAAGGTTATAAACGAAGGCAGAACAAGTTTAGAGGAACTTATTAGAGTTATTGTTTAGTAATGTTTCGACGCGTTGCTGAGGCAGAAAGGAGTACCATAATGAAAAAGATGAAAAAATATCTTAAAAATACAGAAGGTGTAGCATTGCCTGCTGTATTGATGGTTATGGCCATTTTATCTGTATTAGCCACTGCTGTATATATGTATGCATATAATCAATATATCAATGTCAGATATATGAACAGCAGGCAGCAGGCTTACTATTTTGCAAGAGCAGGAGTTGAGACAGCATCATATGCTTACCAGACAGCAGATAGCGACTCTGTTGAAAATGGTGCGCAGTCTAACCTTGTGAAAATGATTAATTATATTAAGACCAGTGAGTCTGCAGGGAATAACGCAATTATTACTACAAACACAATATATATTGCACCAAAAAAGGATGCCGGTACGGGTCAATGGAAGGGACTTACTTTTACAACATCTCCAACCTCATCAACAATCGGAGAGTTCAAGGTGCAGATAGGTAATGGCGTTGAGATAATTAATGTAACTGATGCACAGGGAAATCAGTCTGAACAGGAAAGCTATGTAAAAGTATTCAGAAGCACTGCCAAAAGTTATAACGGAGACATAGTCCTAAACAGTGACGGAACAAGAGATGAAAGCAATGCAAATGACTCGACACGAGTTGTTACAGGATATTTGGCAATGCCGGAAACAACTGTCCCGTTAACATTCTATGATGATGATGGTGTTCTTTCCACAAATGCGTACACATCAAGTACAATAGATAATTATTCAAGTGCGGAAAGGGCAAACATGTTCCTTAAGACAACCCACGTTGTTGATATTGAAGGAACAGATTTGAGACCATCAAGCAACCATAGATTCTTTATTTTCAGATTTCTTGAAATTTTAAGAAAATCTATCATTAAGTCAATATTCATATATTTCTATGGTTCATCGGTTACAATCGATATGTATACCAAAACAGCAAGCGGTAACCTGGTTTTGGCAAAGCCAACAAGTTCAAATGTTATTTACACACGCGAAAATGCCCACAATTATTATATCTTTGCTTCCGCCGGTGATCTTTTCTTAAGAGAGTGCGGACTTGATGTTACTCCTACAAATGGTTACTACAACTCAGTAGGTCTTTATGGAGATGAGATAGTAGTTGACGGCAATATAACAATGGCTGTTTATTATACTAAGCAATATACAGTCGGCGGGAATATTATATCCACAATTACAGACTCATGGAATGCACTTGTAAGTACATTTGGTAACAGATACAGACTTGGAACAGTTATGATAGGTGAAGGTTCCAACGGACTTACGTCGCGTACGGATCCACTGCCGTTAAATAAAGGCGGACTTAAATGCGATGGTGTTTCTGTTCCCGCCAATAAGATATATTTTAATGGTAATGTTATTGTAAAAATATATAATCAGGGAGGCTCGACTGAAACATACAGAGTATTCAATGCCGGGGATATGGCCTATTTCTATGGCGGATATACAGAGGATGGTTCTGTTGACGGCGCCGATGTTTCGTCAAAAGGCCTCGACCTTCTTAAATACTTTATAGATGCTGTTATCGACGGAAAAGAAGGCTATTCATATGGTGCAGCACTTATAAAGAAAATGAAAGCTATTAATGAACTTTATTATACAGGAACAGTTGAGCCTTCGGCTTATACTGCAAACAGTTCCAGTTATACATATTCAGGTACTACCTATGAATTCAGCGAAGGAGATCCTACACCATACTTTAATAGCGATAATGTCCTTGTCAGAAAGATTATTGTTGATAAGACTGCAGATGGACAATATATTGTTGATCAAGGATACGGCACAGTACTTGATATAGTACAACCAACAGAAATTGGAGAAAAATATATAAGATGGGGTGAACCGGAGGGTGGCTCCGTATTCAATCCTATAGGTGACAGAACATATTAATTTTGATTGAAGATAGGAAAGGAGGAAAAACTATGCTGCAAAGAATCAAGAACAACTTAGCAAAAAAAGATGGTATGACACTTGTAGAAGTGTTGACCGCTCTTACAATTCTTACATTGATAATCTTTTGCTTTGCGCCTTTGTTCGCAACAAACTTAAAAACTATCAGAACATCCGGAGATAAGGCTGTTTCAGTATACAAAAACGCCGGAATAATGCAAAAAGTTCTCGGTAATTTTGAAACAGGTGATGAAAACAGCAACTTTGGATATGATGTAGATGTAGCCAATGTATCCATGACACTTACGGGAAGTAATAATAATGGGTTTTATACAACTACAGCAGTCGGCGATGTGCTTGTATCCGATCCGACATCAATAGAAGACGGATTTCAAACAGTTATGACAAACTCACCGACCACATGTTTCCAGGTTTTTCCTTACGAAATCACAGATGACTTTAAGGAAGCCTATCTAACGGTTGCTGCAATAGGAACAACCTTCGTAGATGAACCGGAATCATCATCTGCGTATAAACTTTATGTAAATAAAAATGGTACAAAGACACAGCTTGTGCGTGGAAGAGATTATGCAATTAAACGTGCGGCTACAAGCAGTGAAGCTGCAAAAAACAAAATTTTAATAGTTACATTATATGGCGGAAGCGATATAAGTTTTGAGAACTCCCCGCTTACATTTGAATATAAGTCTTTGTATAAAGAAATACAAATATCGGCTCCATCAATGATTTTCGTCGGTGAAGATGCGACTGAAAACCATTACTATGTTTCACGCGGTGAAGTGGACGAGGATGGAAATCTGATTCTCCTTCGCAGGACCATGAACAATGTGCCTATGAGTTCAGCTATGAATGACGTTGAGTGGATATCGGCAGATGATAATGTACACCCTTATACCGGGAACGCACTTAACTATGGTTCATATGTAATGTGCGGAGATAATGGACAAATAAGAAGATTCTGGAGACAAAATTCAGGTTCATCAAAAGGCAATTATTACTGGGACGGAGACTATACATACTACACAGATATAAACATAGATGAGGTAAATACATCAAATAGCTATGAAACATATGCATTGACAAAATCTACTAATGTTTCATATAAGTACTTATATCACGGGATAAGTCCCGCATATAACTCATCTGCTTCGGGCTATGTTATAGATCAACATACAGATACAAGTGAGACTATATATATCGGAAATATAATATCTGCAACAGCACTGGAAGGCATGACAGCCAAGAGAGCAAACAGCGCAATGTTTTTTAATTCGGATGGCAAAGTCTTTTATTGGTTTGGAACTCAACAAGACAGTTATAAAACAGATGGAACTGCAACTAATTTAGCATCATATCAAAGCTGGCTTAAAAGTTCAGGATATGAAGGAATAGATTTCTATTCAGAGACAAACCAGGATTTCAACTGGTTCAAAGCAACAGATTTGTTTTCAGGCTATACGGCATTGACAGGAGAATCTACTACTCCGATAACACTTACAAGTGTTGATTGTATTGTTATAAGTCAGGAGAGCGGAGTGCCAAGCAATTTGATATCTATTTCAAATTCTGCAAACAAAAGCGCAAATGGCATAAATGCAACAGGCATAGATTATCCCAATAAAACATATGTTCTTTATTGTGGATATATTCCTGCAGCATATGATTATTGGGAAAGTGAATCATATATTGAAAAGTATTCGACCAGGAGATTATATTCCAATAATGATGAGTATTCATCCGGTGTTCCAACCACTAAGGCGTCCGGTTCATCAATTGAGTCATTAAGATATAACACAAATGGATATGATACATCAGGCGCATACCAGGGTGTAAGATTTAAGGGCACTGTAGGTATAGCAGCATATGCTACATCCGGCACGTCAGTTGCTTCAAATGTTGTATATAGCGGTGCAAAAAAATATATATTGGATTATTCTAGTACACATACAACAGGTGTATGGCCTTTTAAGAAGACCTATTATGACAAATCGGTTATTCGCTATTTCCCATATATCAATATGAATTATGCGATTATAGGAAAAACTTGGGATAAAAGCACTTTAACGAGTACGCTTGAAAAAGAAATTAAAAATTCTGATAAGTTAATATCAGCTGAATTAATTCCACAACTCCGATATTATGGTACTATGGTCGGAGCGTATAACAAAATTGCAGGTGTAACATTTTCTCTCAGCGAACCATATAGCAATAAACAAATAAACTGGACAGGCGGACAAGTAAAAGATGTAACAGTTTCGTATTATTCACACCCGCTTGCAATTCATTTGAAAGCAAATCCTTCTGAAGTATTTAAGCCAACTGGTAGTGAAGCTATTAATACGAGTTTGAGCTGGGCAAATGCTGCAATGAACACTCTTGGTGCCGTTTTTACAAATGACACGTGTGTTACGATCGGAAACAACACCGCCAAAGAAACTGATGGCTGGCAGGTAATATATTATGAGCCAAGTAGGGAAATGATGACATTCCTTGACAGCGCATCCACCAAGGTGCCAAGCGGTGAATACGACGTACCGGTATCATTAATGGTTGGATATGTACCGTCCGGAACAGTCCAGTTCGGTAAAGCAAGAAGTACACAGCTTTTAAGTGTTGAAATATTCCCTGAAGCATTTGTAAATTCAGTTTTCAACAATGGTATAGTTATGCTTCGTGCAGGAACAGCCAACGTAAAACAGTCTTCAGATGTAAGTTATTCATCAACAGGTGAATATTATACGACAGACGATGATGGATTCAAATTACAAACGCAGACAAATACATTCCATCAATTCTATTATTTGAATTCAAGAGCTTCATCTTATGACTGGTCAGATGGAAGTCCGGGCTCTACCTATCCGAAAGATCCGAGTAATGTTCCGTGGTATCCGGTAGTTAAAATAGGAGCTATCTCAACAGAAGCAGGTGTATCCTCATTTGGTAAGATGTTCGGCGCTGTATATTGGTCAAATAATGCTCATATTAAGCTTGTTTCAATGGATGGCGGAGTGCCCGGTGAAGGGTATAACTATCTTCGTTGCCATCCGATGTCAGATACAGAGGTTAATTGCGTTTCCTGGGGTACAACATGGAATAACTATCCGGAAGCTATGTGGGGAACATCAACCGGCGATTTGTTTAGCTGGTGGGTAGACTTACAGACAGATGCTGATAGTTACAGTGCAGATGATAACAATGATAAAAGTGTAGAATGTGAATTCCAAAGCTACTCATGGATTGACACAGTAAATGGTAAAACATTCCCTACAAACCATGCTGATGTTATATATAAAGTAGACGCTGGAACAATAGGCGTTAATGGTGAAACATTCTCAAACGGATCATATAAGTTTATAGATTTCTATGATAAAACAACTCAGGTACAATTCGCAAACGGTCAAACAAGTGCACTGAATACCGCCTTTGTTTCCATACTTGACGGTGTAAATGATGTTGAGTATGCAAACGATATCTGGGTAGCAGTAGGTAATCAAAGCGGACATCATCCGAAAGATTATTGCGGAACCGGAAGCCGTATATACGGAGACACAACAATTCAGGCATATTCAAGCGCCAGCGATGGCTCATGGGTAAATGTCAGATATTTCGCAGATAACGGCGAAGGACAGCCGGGTGATACTAACTGCACATATTTTTGGAAAGCAGTCAGAGTTACAACAGAACAATATGTAAACTTCACACAGATCAATAACTGTAATGGTGTTTGGTATGCAACAGGATACAAAGATACCAACCATAACGGCGAGTATGACACAGGTGAGAAAGCAGTAATCTGCCGTGCATCAGACCCAACTCTTGATTGTGGTTCCGGACAAGCAGGATGCTGGAACGATAACACAGTATTCTATGAGTTTTCAACTACTGCCGATAGTAATTATGTAACAGTTAATCCTGAAAAGATCAACTCAGTTGCATGTCGTGATGATCTCTAATACATAGAGAAAGATTTTACTAAACCTTGTTAATTGTTGAGGTGAGAAAAGTGTTTAAATATTTACATAAGAACAAGCAAGGCCTTTCATTAGCCGAACTTATAATTGCAGTGGCTATTGTTGGATTTGTTATGAGTTTAGCGGGACAATTACTTTATAGTATGACCAAAGTATATAATCTTGCTGAACAAAGATGGGATGTTCAAAATGCTGTCCAACTCGCCTGCAACAAGTTCGAATCAGGCACAGATTCAATTGTCAACTCATATAAAGCGGATCTGCTTTATGATACCACATTGGAAGATGGTATGGTATATAATACGGAAACAGGTGCAATATCATACAAAACGACAAATCCGGTTATGCCTACTGAAGGCGCAGTAGATAACGCAAATATCTATTCATATATCTTCACGGCAATGACCTATGATCAAAATAACAATGAGCTTGGTTATTTCATGTATTATAGGGATTTTGATGACGCCAATACAAGCCTTTTGCTGAATACAGATGGCTTTGGCGAAGTACCCGTTAAATTATCATTCCGTGTCGCTTCTTCTGTTCCGCTCTTACAGGAATTGGATGATGGATCCTTTGCATTGAAAGATAATGAAAATCAACATTACACATTTATGGATTCGACAGTTGAAATCAATGTTACATCCGGTAAAGAAGATGTAACAAACTACTCAATGACAACACAATATACTTTATATAACTTTAGCGGAAGGTCACTTACAACTGAAAATGGTGAATATGTACTTGAAGAAGCATGGCTTGGCAGTGTATATCCCGCAGGCTGGATGCCGGTATATATGGTGGAAACAAATAATTCAGGCGGATATGTATTTGCAAGAGAGGGCGATACGGTTCTCCTTTCAAACGGCAGCAATGTCACTGCAGGAGCCGGAGAAGGACAAACAGGGACAGAAGTGACTGTAGGCGGCGGGCCCACCTTAAATTCACAAAATCAGGTTAAAGTTAAGTATATTACATCGCGGAATCCCACGACTTATTCCACTGCAGCTCAGGCTTATGATTGCTCTGATTATATATTCGGGGAAGCCAATATGATGAGATTTATCTCCGAACGTGCTGCAATGGCTAAGGGAGAAATCGATGAACTTACAACATCAGCTAAGATGGCAAGCTGTCTTTCTAACTTCCTATTTGCTGATGGAACTGTAGAAGGCGGAAGAGTTATTGGTGCGCTTCATGATTTCAGAGACAATATACTCAGAGGAACAACTATAGGCGATTGGGTAATTGATCAATATTATAACGTATGGTCACCGGCTCTTATTGAGCAGGAATGGCTACATCCTGTACTAAAGGTTGCGCTGAAGTCAGCATCATATGTTTGCGGTGTAATAGCTAATATTGGGTAGTTTGTTTAAAATAGACAAATTAAAGATATAATATTTGTTTAAAATAATAGGTTGACAAGTATGCTAAACGTGAATATAATGTAAATACAAGGTACGAAATATTCACGAAAGCAAAACCTTGATATAAGATGAAATGGGGTAATTCCAATGAGAAGGTTAATGAACCGCAAAGGTTTTTCGCTTGTTGAATTGATGATAGTTGTTGTTATTATGGGAATACTTATTGCTGTTGCTATTCCGCTTTATGGAGCAATAAAGGATAATGCAAACAACAAAACATGTTCAAGAAATATGAAATCAATTAAATCAAATGCTGCAAATTATATGGCTTCGTACGACGCAAAGATCTCATCATTAGCCGAACTTAAAGAAATGTTCGATGATGGCCAAATGCCTGTTTGTCCGATAAATCAGGATGATCATAATAACTACAAGGTTGCTATAGAGAGTAATGGTTCTGCTGTAGTAGCATGTAGTGTCGTTTTAGCCGGTACAGAGCCTTCACACACAGCTGAAAAGACAGGCTCACTTGACCATACACCGACAGCAAGCGATGGAGTTGTACTTTCATAAATTTGTTGAAATTGCAAAAAACATATAGATTACATTTATATAATATTGTATATTGACTTATATACAAATTGATATTATACTTATTTTACAAGGTATTTCGATTCCGTTAGGAATCAAAACATACAAAAAATATTTTTATAAGGAGAAATTATTATGAGAAAACTTATGAACAAAAAGGGCTTTTCACTTGTTGAATTAATGATCGTTGTTGTTATCATGGGTATTCTTATTGCTGTTGCTATTCCGCTTTATGGCGCAATCAAAGACAACGCTAACAATAAGACCTGCCAGAATAATATCAAGACAATCAAGTCAAATGCTGCTAACTACATGGCATCTTATGATGTTAAAGTTGATAGCAAGGCTTCTCTTGCATCAATGTTTGATGATGGCAAACTTCCTGATTGTCCATTCGATCAAGATGGTGACGAGACTGATTACACAATCTACATTTCTGATACAAATGGTTCAGCTCTTGTAAAGTGTGCGTTTGATAATGATTCATCTGCAACAGATAAGCATAGCAAAACAATAAGTGATACAGCACCTGCTTCAGGTTATACTACACTTGGATAATTTGAAAAAATCATTAATAAAAAAAGGGACTGAAAAGTCCCTTTTTTTATTGAAGAAAAGATGCATATATGATAAAATTACCTTGAGACATACACTATATTAAAGGGCGGAGTTAACATGAAAAAAAAGCAATTCCCATATATATGGCTGGGACCTGTTATTACCTTGTTATTGATGATTTTTATTTTTGCGGTATCCGGCATTTATCCATTTGGCTCACTTACATCTGCTTTTTCAGATGGTATTAATCAGTATGTGCCACTCCTTTCAGAACTTTCTTCAAAAATTAAGGAGGGTTCTTCGCTTTTCTTTTCATATGAAATGGGACGAGGAACAAACTTCTGGTCTCAAATTACATATTACTTAACAAGTCCATTGAATTTATTGGCATTGTTTTTTAAGAAAGATCACATAGATCATGCATTTGCCTTAATAACAATGATAAAGCCGTTTTTTATGGCGCTGACTTTTGGCATTTTTCTTAAATATACATATAAGAAAAATGATTTATCTCTTGCTGTTTTCTCCGTTCTTTGGGCAATGTCAGGCTTTATGATTGCATCAGTTTTTATTACTGCATGGCTTGATGCTGTCATATATTTCCCTCTTGTAGTATTGGGGCTTAAGAGACTTATGGATGGATACAGTGGGTGGCTTTATTCATTATTCCTGGGCCTAACAATACTTTCAAGCTTTTATATAGGGTGGATGGTATGCATTTTCTGTATCATATACTTTGTTTATTGCTTTATAAGCGATGATGAAGTTGTATATGAGGGTGTGACAACGAAAAATGAATCAGAATCTGATGACGGCAATGAGCAAACAGTAAATATATTTGCAGTATTTAAGAATTCATATATTTTAAGTTCAGCATTCAGATTTACAATTTCATCACTGCTTGGCGGATTAATTTCTGCTATTTTCAGTATACCTGCGATTTATACATTAGCAAATACAGCAAAAGGTAGTATCGTGAATGCGACATTCAATTTTTCTGACTTCTGGGGACTTCTGGCATCTCATATTTTCCCGGAAAAAAATACCTATGCAACAATGACGTCCATGGATTGCCTTTATTGTTTTGTGGGCATTGCAAGTGTAATATTGGTTGTTGCATATTTCTTTAATAAAGAGATATCTGTCAGAACTAAGGTAGGAAATGCATTTCTCCTTATGGTTATGTGGCTTTCTATAATATTCCATGCCATATATTATATCTGGCATGGCTTCAGTGAGCCCGCAGGATACATGTACAGATTTGTATTCATATACAGCTTTATTCTCTTGAAAATAGCATTTGAGTCATATGATAAGATAAATAAGACTCCGGTCATAGGGATAATTGCAGGGACAATCTTCGCAGGAATTTGTGCCTTCGCTGTATATAAAAGCGAGCTTATGTCTGCATATTTCTTAACAACGAGTTTGATGGCATATATCATCATGGGTATAGTAGTCTTCACAATGATTTTGCTGATTAGTTCAAAAAAGGTAAAGTCTCAACATATTATGTCAGTTATATTGCTTATTGCCGTTGTGGCAGAGTCTTTCTTGTTAAACAAAAACAACCTGAATACGTTTGATATGAGAAAGATTTATGATAATTATGATGAAGTAAGTGAAATGCTGGATTCAGTTGATCAAAAAGATTATGAGATTGTTTCATTTACTAACGAAGATATAGGCTTCCATGAAATGTCTACATACGGCCTTCTGTATGGATATTCAAGTGGCGAAATATATTCATCTATGTCTGACGGAGACTATGTATTGACAACTTCTGATTTAGGTTCATATGGCAACAGAATGAACTCGGAAAACGGAGCGTCGGAAACAACTCCTGTATTTAATATGATGTTTCCGACTAAATATGTTATCGACGGAACAGGCAGGCTTAAGGAAAACTGGTTCCATAGGAGCATAAAAAATGAAAACGGGCTTAACCTCTTTGAAAACAATTATACAATGCCGTTCATGTATGTCACTGATCTAGGCATTGATGAGTGGAAACCATTTTCGTTCCCGGTTGTAGCAGATAATTTAAATGAGGTATTTAAGAAAGTAACTGCCACAGAAGAGAATGTTGCAGTATATAATAGTTATGAAAACTTTGTTTTTGATAATTGTACAAGCATAAGTTCATATGAAAAGTCAGAAAAAACAAGGGTTTACGAGGAATCGGATGATGGTCATAGAGAAGAGGGCCTTAATGAGGGCTTCTGGAATTTCCTTGATTCGAAAATGGCCTCTATTGCATATACTATAAATGATGTAACAAAGCCTGCATATATTTCATTTGATACAACAGCTCAGACTGATGGCATAATGTATATATTTGTTGATACAACAGAATTTACAGATATGACAATTACCATCAATGGTGAAACTACAGATTATTATACGTACGGAGATGGTGAAAACAGAACCTATGAGATAGGCAATGTTAAAAAGGGCGACGTAGCAAGTGTAAAGATCGGTGGATATAAGGAAGGTGCCGATGATGACGGAACCATTTATATACAGGAAACCAGTGCTATTGCTGCAATATGCTTCACAATAGATGAAGAAATTTTCAAGACAGGCTACGACAAACTCGATAAGATGAGTGATACTGAGATTCTAGAGTTTAAGGATACATATGTAAAGGCTAAAATGAATGTCTACACAGATAACGGTGTCCTTTATATACCAATGGCATATGATGAAGGATGGTCAATATACATAGACGGTGTCCGAGCTCCTTTATATAAACATCCAAGTCATGTACTTATGACAGTTATAGATGAAGGCGAACATGTCGTGGAGATGCAATACACACCTAAAGGCTTTGTTCCGGGAGCAGTTATAACAGGATGCTCATTGGCTGTGCTTATTGCATGGGCGGTTATTTCAACAAAAAAATCAAAAAATTTGACAGATACCGGTGCTAAGGAGGATGAAGAAGAATGAATTACTTAATATTTCCTAAAATATTCGTTTCGATTTTTACCTTTCTTGCAGGGTGCTGTATAGGCAGTTTCTTAAACGTTCTCATATACAGAATACCAATCGGTATGGATTTCAAACGTGGACGAAGCATGTGCTTTTCATGTAAACACCAGCTCCATGCAATAGATCTTGTGCCGCTTTTCAGTTGGCTCTTCTTAAGAGGCAAATGTCGTTATTGCGGTGCAAAAATTTCATGCCAATACCCCATTGTGGAGGCTTTGACTGGAATATCATTTACATCAATATATTGGCTTGCATGTGATTGCTCAATTAATCTTGCATTCTTTGGCTATTGCATTGCATTTTCTGCATTGCTAGTTACAGCAGTTATAGATTTCAGGACAATGGAGATACCTGATTCAATGTGGATTACAGTGTTTATAGGCGGAGTATTTGTGTATCTACAGCAAATAATAAATGATGGTGGCTTTAAGTTTGACCATTTCCTTGCAAGGTTTATAGGGATCTTCGCAGCAAGTGGCGTTCTGCTTATTTTAGCGCTCATTACAAAAGGCGGAATGGGCGGAGGCGATATAAAGCTCATGGCTGCATGTGGCTTCCTCCTCGGATGGAAACAGGTAATTCTTGCTCTTATTATGGGAGCTCTTATAGGGACCATATATATAATAATTAAAGCAATAGTGAATAAAGGCAAGGTACCGAGAAAAGTTCCATTTGCGCCCCACCTCGCTGCTGCAGTATTTATATGCATTCTTTGTGGTGAGAAAATACTGAATTTCTATCTTGTGAAAACGGGCGTTATATAATACATAATCATTCAGAAAACACAAAAGAGCTCTTATGATCTGAGACTAAAATAAAACTTAAAAACACGAAAGAAGCCATCTGATCACAGAAATGATCTGATGGCTTCAAATATTGTTATCCCGGTTATATCTATGCAACTTTTACTATGTAATAATCTTCATACATTATTATTGAACCTTTCGCGCTTTTACCGTGAGAGGTTCATAGTTTGCTTAGTTATTAAAAATAATTGAAACTGAAAATTCTTTTTTATCTTTGCCATACTGCCAGTCAATATCAGCATCGTATTTTTTCAGTTCGCACCACACTCTTGAAACCAAATTCATGACTTTTGCTATCCGGGTTACTTATTATCAATGTGTCGTTTTCTGAATATGGCTCTGAATCGCATGAATTTACAATATGAATCATGCATATCTTATCATATTTTTTAATGCTGAGCTTTATTGATTTTCCCACGCTGTTTTTTGCGGCTTCAATGGCGTTATCCAGTAGGTTATTGAATATTGATGTGGCTGATATTGATAAAAGAACAGCTTGGTTTTCAGATAAATTAAGATAACTGTCAACAAAAAGAAGAATAATGATTAATAAAATAGAAAGAAAAACCGGGTATATCATATAGATAGGATTTCTGCTGCCGGATTTTCTGCAAGCCCCAATATAAGTGCAAGTAAGGATTCGGATATAAGGAAAAGAAAAGTGAAATTAAAAATATCTTCGGGAGATGATGATATTTCTTTTCCCAGCGCAAAGCCGGCAATTTGTGATGACTCTATTTCAGAAAGAAAGATAAATGATGAGATGCAAACAGAGCAAATTAAGGACAATGCAATTTTCTTTTTTGAAAGGAAAGCAATATGTAAATGAAGAGATTTCCAAACTGGAGGAAGAAAAGTTCTTTACAAAAGAGGAAATATCGAAGATAAGAGAAAGTATATAGAGCTTTATAAGGTAAAATGAAAGGCTATGGATTGATCTACAATCTCCATAGCCTTTCTTCTTTATTCAAATTTTACCTTCCGGCTTTTTTAGAATATTTCTTTAAGTATATGAATCGCATAAGGTGTGTTTCAATGGGATTAATCGGGCTGAAACGATCAAACATTTTTGATCCGATATATGTCTTGCAGCCTTTGTCCATAACTATTTCAACAGCACCTGCATCATATTCACTGCCTGCCACACAAAGAGCTCCGTTATTGTCAAGTAAAACTGAATTTCTTCCCTTAAGGGCACGTACAACCTTTTTTGATGTTTTGAGTGAGTTGTTCGGGTTGTAAGCTACACGTTTAACATTAACACCTACAAGCTGAGCAAAGTCATCAAGAAGAGGCTTCATCTTTTTGCCGAGCTTGGATGCAGCTACTGCATACTCATTCTTGGAGTGAATGATGTAGTTGACATCAGAACGCTTTTTGTAGATAGCTCTGTGCAGTTCGATGGACTCATCGCATCCTTCACCGGCTACGATATTGCCTGTTGCAATGTCGATTCTTGCAACACCTCCGTTGCCGTCAACAAGAGATATATTGAAAACACTGCCATCTCTTTCACTCTTGCATGCCGGGAATTCTTCAGCTTGAAGCTTCTGGCCGTATTTCTCAACTACATATGAGTTTATATCCGAAAGTTTGTCAGTTACGGAACCTGTAAGCTCCATGTATTTTGCAAGAACGAATTTTTCGCATACATCTTCAAGACGGGATGCTACATCGTATGCATCTTCGTAGCTTTCTCCCATACATACAGCACCATGGTGAGCCATAATTGCAGCCTTTGAATCTGAACGGGTGATCGCTGCAATAACACCTTTGCGAAGTTTTGCAGTTCCCGGAAGTCCGTATGCCGCAATCGGAACATTGTCACCGATAACATCTTTGTCTTTACCTTCCACGTTATTAATGTCAAGACCCAGTGCGGAAACGATTGATGCGTTTACCTGATGGGTATGTATGACAAAGTTAACTTCCGGACGCAAAGAATAGCAAGCTGCATGAATGCCTTTTTCACTTGATGGTTTGATTTCGCCATCATAGCTGCAATCTGCGATATTAACGAGAACTATTTGTTCTGGTTGTAGATCTTCATAAGCAAGGCCTGAAGGAGTAATAACAAACTGTGTTTCAGATACACGGCAGGAGATATTGCCCCATGTACGTACGATAAGACCGGAGTTAAGTAACTCTTTGCCTGCGCGTATTACCAGTTCTTTTGCTTCTAATATATCCATAGTATTAACCTCACTGTGAAAAATGGCGGACGAACATGTCCGCCCAAATGAAAATTAGTCGTTATTTACAACTGATACGTTTTCAAAGACTTTATCGAAGCACTTGAGTGCCTGATCAATCATCTTAGGTGTATAAGCTGCTGATGTATAGAGACGCGAACCTGCAAGTGTAACAAGTCCTTCTGCCATATATGCAGCGCCCATATACTGCATTTCTTTTTTACGTACTGATGTAGCGTCAAGTACTCCGGGGATTGTCCATGGCTTCTTCCAGTTGATTGAATAATGAAGTGTACCAACTGTTTCAAGGTGGCAAATAGAACCTTCATTCCATACAACGAATGGAAGACCGTGTTTAGCAACGAGTTCTTTAAGGCCTGCTGCAAGTCTGTCACCAATTTCGCCTGCTTTTTGACATGCATTTGTTCTGTCGATTTCCTCAAGTGTGAAGTAACCAGCGCAGCATGAAAGCGGGTTAGCTGTCATTGTACCGCCGGTGAATGCCTTCTTGATCTTTTCACCTGTATCATCAAGACCTGCACCGAGATATTTCATGTATTGTTTCTTTCCGCCTACGCCGCCTGCTCCCGGATATCCACCTGCGATAACCTTACCGAAGATTGTAAGGTCAGGTGATACTCCGAAGTAGCCCTGAGCGCCTGCCATACCGATTCTGAATCCTGTAACAACCTCATCAAACACAAGGAGAGCACCATACTTACGGCAAAGTCTTTCAACACCCTTGTTGAATTCAAAATCAACAGGTGTAGAACCGCTTTCAGGTCCGACAGGCTCGATATATACTGCTGCTGTGCCGCCTCTGAATTGGTTAAGCCAGAGTTTTCTTTCAAGATCTTCAAGGTCGCCCGGGAAGAATTCCTGAGTATGCTTAAAGATATAGAGCGGGACACCGCTTGCCTGTGTGAATTTTGAACCGGGGATACGGATACCATAACCCATCTGATCTGACCATCCGTGATAAGCACCGCCCATTTTAAGGAGGTTCTTCTTACCTGTAGCAAGACGTGCAACACGAGCTGCTGTCATACATGCTTCAGTACCGGATGCCTGCATACGGAACATGTCAACTGTTTCAACTGAATCTGAGATTTTCTTTGCGAGTTTGTACTCATATTCATGGAAAAGACCGGTTGAAGGTCCACATGTGTTAAGAAGGTCAATAACCTGCTCACGTACTACCTTAGGATTTGAACCGAGCACTGTAGGCCCGCCTGCCTGAAGAAAGTCAAAATACTTGTTTCCGTCGATGTCATAAAGATAAGCACCGTCAGCTTTTGTGAAAACAAGAGGGAATGGATAGTTGAATGCTAGATTGTGTTGTACGCCGCCGGGGATGATTGAACGTGCTTCGTCAATCATAGCCTTTGACTTAACGCATTTCTTTCCATAATACTCATCCTCATACTTTTTAAGAGCATCAGGATTGATTGAGTAAATAGGCTTCTTGATGAGTTCATCAAGTTCTTTGTTGATAGCTGTCGCATCATGATAATTGGAAATTGCGAATCTTGTGTCTGCCATAAAAAATCCTCCAAATATTAAATCTATGAACAATTCACATAGGGTGAATCGCTGTTCACCATCAATTATACTATTTAAAAGAACTTTGTCAAATTAAATTTGATTCACTTTTAGATAATTTCTAACTAAAAAACGAACAAAAAAGAAAGAAAAGGTAAATTATAGATAAAAAATATCTATAAAAGGCCTTTTCTTATCTGATTTTCAAAGAAATCAACAGCTTTTCTTGGTAAAAATACACAAGTAAAAGCAAAGTTTTTAGACAAAATGTAGAAAATCACCTTTTTATGCGGAAAAGAGTGATTTAACCAGCGCCGCAGCATCATTATGGTCGAAGTCTGTCGGTGAATTCTTAAAGTTTTTAAGCCCGTCCCAGCGTTTTCTGTATTCCTCGATTTTTTCATCCGATATATATATGTTAACTTTTGCCATTGATGACAAAAGGCTATATAAATCTTCAAAAGACAGGTTTGTTTCCTTGAGATAAGCATCAAATATATCGGGGCAGCCGATCCTTGCCTGCTCTAAAAATGCCGGCAAAAAGACAGCGCAGGCCAAACCGTGAGGAATCAGGTAATCTTCAGTCAACGCATAACTCATTCCGTGTGGGAAACATGTCCCGGCTTTGTTGATTGAGAGACCTGCAAGGATGGATGCCGGATAAATAAGATCTCTGGATCTTTCGTTTGGTATATCTTTTCTCTTGCTTAAGAGCAGAAGTTCTTTTGTGAGTATCTTTATTGCTTCAAGTGAATATATACGTGAGAGATAGTCTGCCTTTTTTGAAAAAAATCCCTCTGTCGCATGACAAAATGCATCAAGTGCCGTCGACAATGTGCTTATATACGGAAGGGAATAGCTGTAACGGCTGTCAGCAAAAACGTATTTTGCATAAAAGTCTGTTCCGCTTATACTTTGTTTTCTGCCGTTTTCTTTAGTGAGGACCGATACACCCGTGACTTCACTGCCGGTTCCTGCAGTTGTGCCTATCAAAATCAAGGGAAGAGGACGGTGTTCCGTCTTAGATGTGTATATATCATCGGATATGAGATTCTCATTTGTCGCATAGATAGCCACCGCTTTGGCTGCATCAAGCGCGGAGCCTCCGCCTATGCCGATTATATATTTTGCACCCATGTCCCGGGCTGCTTTGCCGCCTGCACAGCAAGTCAGAGTTTTTGGGTTTTCTTCTATCTTGTTATATATCTCATAACGTATGCCTGCATCAGAAAGCAAAGGTTCAAGTTCAGAAAGTACTCCGGATTTTATTGCCGAACTGCTTCCTGTAACTATGAGACATGAATCACCTAAGGATTTAAGAATTTCTTTGTTTTTACTTAGACATTCTTTCCCTGATATGAGATTTACAGGCATGTATGTATTGAATAAAATTTCCATGGTTATTCCCCCTTTTCCTATTTTAACACAAAGGCTTGATTTTTCATAGTTCACGTTAAAAAGTTAACAATGTTTTCTATTGATTTACCCTTCTGAAATATTGTATTATATTTATATATGTTATATACACACGAGGTATTAAAAATGAGAGAAAAAGCAAGCCCGAAAACTAAAATTCGTTATTTTGTGCTTGCAATCTTTTTATGTCTTTTCATACTATGCAGTATATTCATGTATATATCTTCAAGACAATACAGCCTGCAGGGATTTGCATGCGGAAGTGTTGTGAATATAAAGACATACGGGTGCATAAATGATAATTGTCAGAATGCGCTTGATGAAATAAATATATTGGACTCCAAATACTTATCTGCAAATCAGGACAGTTCACTTGTATATATGCTAAATGCCAAGGGCTCGGTTTCCGATGAGACGGGACGACTCAGTGATATACTTAATGAATACATAGGAATGTCCAAGGACTCTGACAGCTTCTCGCTTATGTGCGGTGAGTTAAAAAGCCTTTGGGATATGGACGGAGAAGGATATTTGCCAAGTCAGGATGAAATCAATGAGATACTGCCGGGCGTAAATGATGCAAATATTAAAATAAACGACACAGATATATCGATTAGTGCAGGGAAGATGGATCTTGGAGCTTTCGGAAAAGGGACTGCCTGTCAGATTGCAATTGAGAGCCTTAAGAAAAACAAAGTGAAAAATGCATTGGTAACAGTCGGCGGCAGTGTTGGAGTAATGGGACACCCCTACGGCAAAAAAATATTTACAATCGGTATAAGGGACCCCTTCGGAAATGAAGGCTCATATTTTGCCACAATCGATATTACGGATTCATACATCTCTACATCAGGGGATTATGAAAAATACATAGAGATAGACGGAAAAAAATATTGCCATATATTTGATGCAAAGACAGGATACCCTAAAGAGACAGATATATGCTCGGTAACTGCAGTCACAAAAGACGGAACAGCATCCGATTTTCTGTCAACTGCAATCTTTTTAAGCGAAGAAGAAGAGGGCTCGAAGCTGGCTGATAAATACGGAGCATATTTCATAATAGTAAAAAAAGACAGGACTGTCCTGATGTCAAAGGAACTTAAGGATAGCTTTATCCTGGTGGATGATTCATTTACGGTAGAATATATATGAGAAAGTTATTGACAAGGGCTGATATCATAATAGTTTTGCTTTGTATATCTTTAGCGATTCTTCTCTATTTTTTCCTCTTCGGAGAAAAAGGGAATAAAGCAAAGGTAATTTATATGGGTGAAACAGTTGAGATTATAGACCTGACGGATGACAGTTTTTATGAGATGCACATAAACGGAGTTCATATAGTCAGAGAAAACGGCGAGATATATGTAAAAGAGTCTACTTGTCCTGATAAATTATGTGTCAGAGCCGGACATCTGACCAAAACAGGGCAAAGCGCTGTTTGCGTTCCCAACAAAGTATCAGTGACAATAGAGGGAAAAACTGACGGACCACAGGCGGTATCGGGATGAGAGATGTAAAGATAAGAAAAATGACATTTCTAGCTCTTATGACGGCTTCGGCAATAGTCCTTTCTTTACTCGAAAACCTTATTCCCACTGCGGCATTCATGCCGCCGGGCAGTAAAATAGGGCTTTCAAATATCATTGTGATGTTTTGCGCATCTGCAATGGGCTTTGCTCCGACAATCTTTGTTGTCATAATGAAATCAGTTTTTGTCATGCTCACAAGAGGATTAACCGCCGGACTTATGAGCATTGCGGGAGGACTTTTAAGTGCTTTATGTCTTTTGCTGATTTTTCGTAAGATGAAATTTATCGGCAGCATAGGTACAGGAGTAATTTCCGCGACAATGCACAATGCCGGACAACTTGCAGTCTCTTTTTTAATGATGAGAACGGCAGCCGTTCTGGGCTATTTTCCAGTTATGCTCCTTGCATCGGTAGCTACAGGTATTTTAACAGGCATCTTATTCAAGGTTTCAGAACCTTATTTAAATAAAATTGACAATAATCTTACAAGGGGGATAAAAAAGTGAAGGGTATATTAAAACCCGTTAAGAAAGGGCGCGGAGGCGTTCATACCGGTCATTGTAAAAATACAGCCAAGATGCCGGTAAAGCGCATTCCGACACCTCCCGAAGTTGTGATAGCAATGCAGCAGCATATAGGCGCACCTTGCACACCGCTTGTTAAGGTGGGTGACGAGGTTAAAATAGGGGACAAAATAGGAGACAGCGATAAATATGTCTCTGCTCCCATCTATGCATCAGTATCCGGCAAGGTCACTGCCATTAAGGAAGTTG
Source organism: uncultured Clostridia bacterium (assembly GCA_937884995.1). Classification (GTDB taxonomy): domain Bacteria; phylum Bacillota; class Clostridia; order Oscillospirales; family Acutalibacteraceae; genus Fimenecus. The sequence continues at coordinate 77,970 of CAKZZL010000036.1, read as the reverse complement.
TCCTTGCGACAGGCAATAAATCACAGGCAGTAGTGATTGAAAGCGATGGGCAGGATATCGAGGCAGATTTTAAGGTACCCGATGTTCATGATACTGAAAGCCTTTTGAAGGCAGTAAGGGAATCAGGACTTGTAGGACTCGGAGGAGCAGGCTTTCCTGCACATGTAAAGCTGAATTTGCCTCAGAATACGGATATCGATACACTTATTATCAATGCTGCGGAATGCGAGCCATATATTACGGTTGACTACAGAGAATGTCTTGAACATAAGGAAGACATCTTAAAGGGTGTTTACGCAGTTGCTGATTATCTTAATATCGAGAGTGTAATAATCGCGGTTGAAGACAACAAGCCTAAAGCAATAGAAGTTTTGCACGAAATCGCATCCCGTGACGATGACGACGGTGATAAGGTTAAGATAATGACACTGAAGGCTTGTTATCCCCAGGGTGCTGAGAAAATGATTATCCAGTCCGCAACAGGCAGAAGGATTCCTCCGGGAAAACTTCCCTCGGATGTCGGATGCGTGGTTATGAATGTCGCGTCGATAGCTTTTGTCGGCAGATATCTTGCAACCGGAAAACCCCTTGTTTCAAGAAGTCTTACAATTGACGGAAGCGCGATCGCAAATCCCCAGAACCTCAGGGTTCCGATAGGTACGTCAATGCAATATATTATCGACTACTGCGGAGGCTTTAAGGAAGAACCCGAGAAAATAGTATGCGGCGGACCTATGATGGGATTTGCATTAAGAGGCACAGACTATCCTGTCTTAAAGAATAACAATGCTATTCTTGCATTTTCAAAAAACAGTGACAAGGAACTCGCTGTTAAGAAGGAGACAGACTGCATAAGATGCGGACGTTGTCATTATTATTGTCCAATGGGTCTTACTCCTACAAATATAGAGAGATTTTCAAAGGCAAGAGATGTTGAAAAACTTAAGCATGCAGGCGCTATGGTATGTATGGAGTGCGGATCATGCGCATATTCATGCCCTGCAGGAAAACCGCTTGTTCAATATATGAGACTTGCTAAAACGATAATAAGGGAGGCTGATGTTAAATGAGCGAAATCAAAGAAAAACTCGTAGTCAGTGCTTCCCCGCACTTTAAATCAAGAACAACAACCAGAGATATAATGCTGGACGTGATTATTGCCCTTATACCGGCTCTCATAGGTTCATCAATAATTTTCGGACTCAGGGCATTGCTGTTAACGGCAGTATCCGTTGTATCGTGTGTATGCTTTGAATATATATCAAGGCGAATTATGAAAAGACACAATACAATAGGCGACTTGAGTGCAATAGTTACGGGCATACTTTTGGCATTTAATGTGCCTTCAACACTTCCTATATGGATGCTCATAGTCGGTGACTTCTTCGCCATAGTCATCGCGAAACAGTTCTTCGGCGGCATAGGACAGAATTTTGTAAATCCCGCCCTTATAGGACGAATAGTTCTTATGGCTTCATTCCCGTCATATATGAACACATTTACTGCTCCTTCTATTTGCCTTAAAGGCAGCACGGTTGATGCAGTCACAAGCGCGACTCCTTTGAATCAGATTACCTCTGCAATAAGTTCAGACGGCAGCCTTGAGGGACTTCCGGATATGCTTTCAATGTTTATGGGCTTCAGGGGAGGAGTCCTGGGTGAAGTTTGCATAGCAGGACTTTTGCTCGGCTTTATCTATATGCTTATAAAGAGGGTTATAAGCCCGGCAATACCTCTTTGCTATATGGGAACAGTTGCAATAATAATGCTTATAGCTTCAGGAAGTCTTAAAGTTACCGCATACGAACTTATGGCAGGCGGCCTGGTTCTCGGCGCTGTATTCATGGCAACAGACTATGCCACATCCCCGATATCAATCAGGGGCAAGATAATATATGCTGTAGGCTGCGGCCTTATTACCTCTCTCATACGTATCTTCGGTAATCTTGCGGAAGGAGTTTCCTTCTCAATCATCATTATGAATATACTTGTTCCTCATATAGAGAGACTTACAACTCCGAAGCCTTTCGGAACCGTTAAGGAAAAGAAAGAAAAAAAGGGGGTTGAGGCATAATGAAAAAATTTGATATAAAAGAGGTTTTCATTCCCACAATTTCCCTATTCGCAATTTCACTCATAGTTGCTTTGCTTCTTGCAATCATCAACGGCATTACGGATCCTCTCATAAAACAAAAAGAGATTGAAACCGAAAATGAAACAAAAGCAAAAGTGCTGTCAATCGCAGACAGCTTTGATGAAGAATCAGACATAGTCAGTCTTGATGATACGGATTATGAATATTATGCAGGATATGATAAAGAAGAAAAAATCGTAGGCTATGTATTCAAAGTAACAAGCAAGGGTTACGGTGGAGACATTGACTGCATGATAGGTATCGATACAAACGGTGCTGTAACGGGAATAGACTTTTTGTCAATCTCCGAAACTGCAGGACTTGGTATGAACGCTCAGAATGATACATTCAAGGAGCAATATATAGGGAAAAATTCTGAAATCACAGTTGTTAAGACAAGCGCAGGAGAAAATGAGATAGAGGCACTTACAGGTGCCACAATTACTTCAAATGCGGTTACAAAATCCGTAAATATTGCATTGAAACTTTTTGAGGAGGTGAAGACTGATGGCTGAAAACAGAGCATGGAAAGAAATTTCCAAAGGAATCATTAAAGAGAATCCTACTTTGAGACTCGTGCTCGGTACATGTCCTACACTTGCCGTTACGACTTCACTTGAAAGTGCAATAGGAATGGGCCTTGCGGCATCGGTTGTTCTCATTTGTTCCAACATAGTTATTTCTGCTTTAAGAAAACTGATACCTTCCAAAGTAAGGATTCCGGCATATATAGTTATAATCGCAGGATTTGTTACCATGGTTCAGATGATTGTTAAAGCATATTTGCCGGATTTGGATAAAAGCCTTGGTGTCTATCTTCCCTTAATAGTTGTTAACTGTATCATCCTTGGCCGTGCAGAAGCATTTGCAGGTAAAAATTCTGTATTCTATTCTGCACTTGACGGTATAGGAATGGGTATAGGCTTTACATGTGCACTTATACTCATGGGTGGCATACGCGAACTTCTGGGCTCAGGTTCGATTTACGGCTTTAACGTGTTGCCGCAGATTGGGTCTTTGTCACCGATGACAATCTTCATATTGGCTCCGGGCGGTTTCTTTGTATTCGGAATTTTAATCGCTCTCACCAATAAAGTTGCGGACAAAAAAGGTAAGCCCAAAGCCGAAATCAAGGAGTGTTGCAACTGCCCGATGGCAGATACATGCTCCATGAAAACTGAAGAGGAGGTCGCAAAATGAAAGTCGCATTTTCACTGCTCCTCACAGCAATTCTTACCAATAACTTTATACTTTCAAAGTTTTTGGGTATTTGCCCCTTCCTCGGAGTTTCAAAAAAATTAAATACTGCGGTAGGCATGAGTGGCGCTGTTATCTTCGTAATGGTACTTGCCACTGCTGTTACATATCCCATAAACCTTTTTCTTGTAAAGAAAGACATGGAATATTTGCAGACAATAGTATTCATACTTGTCATTGCCGCACTCGTTCAACTTGTTGAGATAGTGATGAAAAAATATATGGTAACGCTGTATAATGCGCTTGGCATTTATCTGCCTTTGATTACTACGAACTGTGCAGTTCTTGGCGTAGTGCTTTTGAATATCCAGGAGGGATATAACTTCTGGCAGTCAATTGTATATTCACTCGGCGGAGGCCTTGGATTCATGCTTGCAATGGTAATGTTTGCAGGTGTACGTGAAAAACTTGAAGGCTGTGATATACCGAAGTCTCTTCAAGGTCTGCCGATAACCTTAATTGCAGCATCTCTTGTATCAATGTCCTTTTTAGGCTTTGCAGGACTTGTTGACAATATCTTTGCATAAAGGAGGCCGAGAATATATGTCAATATCATTAATCGTCAGCGCAGTAGTGCTCGTTGCAATAATCGGTCTCATAGCAGGACTGGGTCTTGCAATTGCCTCCATAATTATGGCTGTACCGAAAGATGAAAAAGCCGAAGCCATACGTGAGTGTCTGCCCGGTGCAAATTGCGGTGCATGTGGTTTTTCGGGATGCGACGGATATGCAGCTGCACTTGCCAAAGGTGATACAAAGGAAACAACTCTTTGTGCACCCGGAGGAAATGGAGCAGCCAAAGCAATTGCCGAGGTGCTCGGTGTGGAAGCAGGCTCACTTTTACCTACAGCAGCAATGGTAATGTGCAAAGGTAATAACGAAGCTGCAGTTATAAAATACGAATATCAGGGTGTTGACAGCTGCCGTATGGCTAATCAGCTCATGGGAGGACCGAAGGAATGCACATACGGATGTATAGGTCTGGGTGATTGCGTGTCAGCTTGCGAATATGAAGCAATAAGTATTGTTAATGGCGTAGCCGTCATAGACAAAGAAAGCTGCAAGGCATGCAAGAAATGCATCCGCACTTGTCCCAAAGGTATTATACGCATGGTTCCGATTGACAGAAACTTCTCTGCGGTCTCTTGCATGAATAAAGATAAAGGCGCGGTAACAAGAAAAGCATGCACAAATGGATGTATAGGATGTATGAAGTGCGCAAAAGTGTGTGAGAGTAATGCTATAACAGTGGAGAACTTCCTGGCAACTGTAGACTTTACAAAGTGTACCGCCTGCGGAAAGTGCAAGGAAGGATGTCCGACCGGAGCAATAGATCTTGTTATGGACAAATATACCTGCAAGATATAAGTCAATAAAAAAGAAATAAGGCTGTGATTTCAGTAGATTAGCTACTGTCATCACAGCCTTATTGTATATAGGGGAAAATTTATGAACAAGTTAGTCGACTTGAATTAACAAGCCGGTATATAAAAATCCTTGAAGCGGAAAGGAAAAGGGGATGGTGTTTATATGGTGTTCATATATACTTTATGAAAAGGAAAGGAAAATGTTGGGGGATTAAACCTTTCCGCGCAAGAATCATTAACAACATCAAAAGGTTGGGACTTAGCGAAAATACGCCAGAAGTTCAACAGCCTTAAGGAAAACCTTGAAATTAAATCTTTTCGATTCAGCAATTTCGTCGATAAGCTTTAACTCACGATCAAGATCACACATGATATGTGCCTCCTTTTTTCTTCTGTTGTTGTCTTAATTATATCAAAAAAAAGAGAAAAGTCAAGCATATTGCACAAAGAAAATATGCTAAACTTAGGTAATATGCACAAAGAATGAGAAAGACAAAAATGTTGCTTTTTATCATATTTTTTAAGAGAAAACACAATTTATTGTATAGTTTTTAACAAATCATTCATTTTTTGCCACAATTTATTGAATAATTATGAATATCTCAATTTTTTTAATAAAAAAGTTTGTGCAACTTTATATATACGATTACTGTTTTGCCCTATTGCAAATGGATTATTTCTCGCTTTTATTGACTTAAAGGGCAAAAATAAGGTATAATCAATCTAAGCTTAATGAGGGGGTACTCTACTTATGGGTGATAAAGAAAAAGTTACAAGCAGTTCGCTTGAAACTGAAAAACTAAGTTACAAAAGAACATTTTTAATCGGATCCGGATTTATGGGATGCATGCTGCTTTGGTCAGTATATAATTCATATGTACCGGTAATGTTAAGAGCTAAACTGACTGCTCTTATGGGTGAAGGAACTGCTGCTGCAGCATATATGGAAGAACATAAGTGGCTGGCATGGGTTTCCGTAGCTTTAATAGTTAATGCTATCATGACAATCGATAACATTTTCGGAGTCATATTCCTTCCTTTCTTCGGAAAAAAGTCAGACAATGTAAGATCCCGCAAATGGGGCAAAAGAATGCCTTTCATTCTTATATGTCTGCCTATATGCGCAATATTCTTCTGCTTTATTCCTGTTGCTGCAACAATCAAATCTGCAGGGCTGGCAATACTTTTAATGATGAGTGTCATAATCCTCTTCAATTTTACAATGTCCATATGGCGCTCTCCGGTTGTTTCCGTTATGCCAGACTTTACACCTTCAAAGTATCAATCAGATGCCAATGCCGTAATCAATATCATGGGCGGTATAGGACAAATGATAGGATTCGTTGTAGGTACAATCGCTGCACTTTTAGTCGGCCTTCTCGGATTTACAACACTTAAAGAAAATTTACAGGCAAAGACAAATGCGCTGGGTCAGGTAGTCGATGAGCAGGGAAATCTTATCCTGAGTGCAAGCGGTGAAATTCAGTATGTAAACTATGTTCCGGTTTTCATCGTTGTTGCCGTTATATCCATAATTTGTCTTCTTGTTCTTGCTGCCTTTTATAAAAAGAACAGACAATATGATCTGACAGCGAATGCAACCGATATGGGTGAAAAGATTGAAAGCAAAGACAAGAAAATATCAATCAAGAACCTTGATATAGGAAAAGATGAAAAGAAGAGCCTTATCATAATGCTTATATCTCTCTTCCTTATCAATAACGCAACAGAAGCAATAGTACCGAACTTTACAAACTTTGCAAATGATACATTGAAAGTTCAGCCTATTTACTCTACTCTTATGATGGCAGTTTTTGCAGTATCACTTGCTGCATTCGGAATTCCTGCCGGTACACTCGGACGTAAGTTCGGACGTAAGAAGACAATCATGTTAGGTCTTACCGGTATAGTTATAATGTTCGCAATATATTTGGGTGTTTCTCAACTTTTGCCTCAGAATGCAGACGGAAGTGTCAATAAGTTTACATGGATTTGCTTATGGATTGCCCTTATAATAGGTGGAGCCGCAGTAGGATGTGTAAACATCAATACTCTTCCTTTGGTTCTTGCAATGGGTAAACGTGAGTATGTCGGAACATTTACAGGTTACTACTACACAGCAACACAGGCTGCTTCAATTACAGGTCCTATACTTTGCGGACTTGTTATAGGCTTATTCAAAGAAGATTATAACTACATGTTCCTCTATTGCGCAATTATGTTCTTAATCGGACTTATTGTAATATCTCAGGTTAAGCATGGTGAGTCATCAGATATAACTGAAGAAGATATCAAAAAAGCAAGAATGGCTGATGATTAATAATAAAAAAAATAACTTTCAAGGCTTCGGATTTCCCGGAGCCTTGATTTTTTGCATATGAATTTCAAGATAAATAAAGCAGACAATCGTATGACTGCCTGCTCATTTTTTTGATATATGGATTTTATTCTTCGTTTAACATCAATGACCTTACAACTGCTGTCATTTGAGTCTTGTCCCAGATTACAGGTACAGGATAAAGAGGGTTACCTTCTTTAAGAGCTCGTGCAACGATTGTAGGAATGTCTTCTTCCTTAATCTGAGTAAAGCCCTTCGGGATGCTCATTCTGTCATTCATAGCATATATCTCAGCAATGAATTTCTGAGCCTTGTCTGCAATGCTGCTGCCTGTGATGCCGACAATATCGGCCAGCTTTGCAAGCTGAGGATAAACAGCGCTACCGTAAGCTTCAAGAACTACGGGAAGAATTACTGCATTTGCAAGGCCGTGTGGGATACCGTATTGACCGCCGAGATTATGTGCTATAGCATGAACATAACCTACATAAGCTCTTGTGAATGCCATACCTGCATAATATGATGCGAGAAGCATCTGGTTTCTTGCTTCAATATTCTTTCCATCCTTATATGCCATTTCAAGGTTTTCAAATATAAGCTTAGTTGCCTTTTCAGCATATTCACGTGTTGATCTTACATTGCTCTTTCCTATATATGCTTCAATTGCATGTGTGAGAGCATCAAGACCTGTAGTCGAAGTAATATGGGGAGGAAGTCCTATTGTGAGTTCCGGATCCAGAACCGCATACTTCGGACGAAGTGATGGATCATTACATGAATTCTTTTCATGTGTCTGCGGGTTTGATACAACTGCTGCAAGAGTAGTCTCTGAACCTGTACCTGCTGTTGTCGGAACAGCAAAGAAAGGAGGAAGCTTCTTTAATATCTTCATTACACCTCTCATCTTAAGAACAGGTTGATTAGGCTTGACAACTCTGGCACCTGCAAGTTTTGCACAATCCATCGGAGATCCGCCGCCGAATGCGATAATGCCTTCACACATATTGTCAACATACATTCTTCTTGCTTCTTCAATATTGTCTACAGAAGGATTGGGCTGAACACCGTCATATACAACATAGCCGATCCCTGCCTTGTCAAGTTCTTCCATAAGTCCGTTCGGAAGTCCGAGGCTTGTAAGGCCCTTATCTGTAACAATCAAAACCTTTTTAACGCCTTTTTCCTTAACAAGTGCCGGAAGTTTTCTTACTGCACCGGGGCCTGTTAAAAGCTGAGGTTCCGACCAGTCAAGGAAGCATTCAAAAATGAAGAACACTTTTTGATAAACACGGCAAAAAGCCTTTTCTGCTAATAACATTTTATCAATCCTTTCAGTTTGTATATATTTCACTGTCAAAAAATCTAACAGCTTCTTTCTTGTCTTTGAGGATTTGCTCTTTGAGTTTTTCAAGAGAGTCAAATTTCTTTTCATCTCTCATAAAATCAATGAAGGAGACTGATACATTTTGACCATAAAGCTTTTCATCAAAGTCCAAAATGTATGTCTCAGAAAGCAAATCGCTTTTTCCTATTGTCGGACGTACACCGAAATTTGTGATTGCAGGATAAAATTTACCATTTGTAAAAACTTTTGTCAGGTATACACCGAAACGAAGTTTAATATATTCATCGGGAATTTTTTGGTTTATTGTCGGAAAACCGAGTGTGTTTCCTATATGATTTCCTTGACTCACAGGAAGCGTATAGCTATATGGTCTTCCCAGCATTGCATTGGCATCTTTTACCATACCTTTGCAAAGCGTCTCCCGGATTCTGCTCGAGCTGATAAGTTTCCCTTTGTAAGTTACATCATCAGCTACACTTAAGAGTATATCATATTTTTTTGATAACTCAAATAAAATTTTGATATCGCCTTCTGCATTTTTTGCAAAATGATAATTATTACCGCATGAAACTGCTCCGACTTGCATTGAAATCAGAAAATTTCCTACAAATTCTTCAGGACTCAGATTCATGATTTCGGAGAAATGAATAATTATCGGTCTGACACCGGCTTCCTTTAATATCCTTATTCTTTCCTCGTTCGTAGTGAGAAGAGGTGGATCTATACCTCTTAAAACTTTTAATGGGTGCTCATCAAAAAGCAAGGCGCACGGTTCATATTCATTTTTCGTTTCCGTGATTTTCTTAATAACTTCGGCATGACCCATATGTAAACCGTCAAAGTTGCCGAGAGCCAAAGCTTTTTTCTTATTCAAAGACAAAAACCCTCCTAGGTTTAAGCTCATTATCCGATATCTCTGCGAGGCCTTGAAATTGTCCGCTATGAGAATATACACAGTAGATATCTGACTTTGATATTTCTGCTGTCTTTATTCTGTCCATGTCCAGTGCTCCGCCGTTATGAAAACGTTTAGCCTGAGGCTCTGTTACTTTTATTGCTGGATACGCACTCAAAGCCTTTTCTATAGGCATTATGAAATCATTGATTTTGCCTTCCTTTGTCATTTTGCTTATTTCATCCAAAGTCAAAGCTTTTTCTATATTAAAGCCGTTTGCTGCAGTTCTTCTCAGAGATTTAAGACATGCACCGCAGCCAAGAGCTTTTCCCATATCATCTGCGAGTGAACGTATATATGTTCCTGCAGAACATGAAACATCCACGGAAAACTCATCATTATCAAAATCATATATTTCAAGCTTTGATATTTCTATTTCCCGGCTTTCCCTTTCAATCTCTATGCCTTGCCTTGCAAGTTCATAGAGCCTTTTGCCGTCTTTTTGTATGGCGGAGAACATGGGAGGTGTCTGAGATATCTTCCCTATAAATCCCTTTGCAACTTTTTGTATATCTTCTTCTGAGAGATTCACTGAAGAACGGGATAATACTTCTCCCGTAATATCCAGGGTGTTTGTGCTTATGCCCAACTTAACTCTTGCCGTGTATGACTTATCGCTTTCCGGCAGAAAGTCAATAAAGCGTGTGCAATTACCGAGCATAACAACCAAAAGCCCGGTTGCCATAGGATCGAGAGTGCCGGTATGACCGGCCTTCTCTATGCCTAAAATGGCTCTAAGCTTTTTTATTGCTCTGAAAGAGCTAATATCGGAATCTTTATCAAGACATATGATTCCTGTCATTAAAGAGCGCCCTCCAAAACTTTCAGGATCTGTTTTTTACCTTCTTCAAGAGGACAATCAAACTCATAACCTGCAGCACCGATATGTCCGCCACCGCCTAACTGACTGCATACAGCAGCCGCATCATAAGGCGGGAATGTTCTGACGGATACCTTGTAGCTTCCGTCTTCTCTCTCTCTCATTGTAACACCGAAAATTACTCCTTCTATTTTGCGGGGAAGGGAAGCAATGCCGTCACATTCACCGTCATTTGAATTACTGTCACGGAACATCTGTTGTGTGATGGTCATAATGGCAACTCTGCCCTCATAGAAGAATTCAATTGTATCCATTGCTCTTTTTTCAAGCGCAATATATGATTTAGTCCTGGTTTCGAACATAGCACGGTTAATTGATTGCATGTCCGCACCTGAATCTATCATTCTCGCTGCATATGTGTGCGTTTCGGGAGTTGTGTTTGAAAAAAGGAAACAGCCTGTATCCGTCGCAATACCGCAATATATGCAGTCTGCAATTCCTTTATCAACCTCTATTTTCATTTTATCTATAACATCTAAAATGTTTTCGGCATTTGAAGATTTATCTACGAGATATGTATATTTTGAATATTCTTTTTCTACAAGGTGGTGATCTATACAAAGATCCACTTTGTCCCCGTAGAGAGCATCAAATTTTTCACCGAGTAATTTGCGATCAGCTATATCAACTGTTACGATTGTCTTAAAGTCGATGGGATCATTTGCTATGCCTTCCCACAAAAATGAATATTTCTTTGGAATTTCATCACCGCATCTGACAAATGACTTCTTACCGACTTTTTGGAAGGCTCTGTGAAGCGCAAAGGCACTGCCCAGAGTATCTCCGTCCGGGCTTCTGTGGGTGAGTATCAGATAATCATCGTGTTCTTTTAAAAAGTTGACACATTCTCTTAGATCAATCCTCATCTTTTTTACCTTCTGTTTCTTTCTTTCCAATCTCATTTATCTTTCGGAAAATTTCAATGCCTTGTTCAACTGAGTCATCCGCAATGAAACTCAGTTCCGGAGTCTTGCGCAAATGGAGCCTGGAGCCGACTTCGTGGCGTATAATACCAACGGCACTTTTCAGCCCTTTAACAGCTTCTTTTGCGTCCTCGATACCTTTTATTGAACTGATATATACTTTTGCATAGGATAAATCCGAACTTACATCGACACGAACAACTGTAAGTATTTTATCCTTGACTCTGGGGTCTTTCAACTCTCGTATAACAGCAACGATTTCGCGCTTTATATCTTCTGATGTCCTGCTTATACGATAACCTGCCATATATCTACCTCTTAGTCTCTGTATTCTTCGGTAATAAATGCCTCAAGGATATCTCCTTCCTTGATATCGTTGAATTTCTCAAGTCCGATACCGCATTCATAACCTGAGGATACTTCCTTGACGTCATCTTTGAATCTCTTGAGAGATGAGATGGCATCATCCGTTATAACTATACCGTCACGTACAACACGGATTCTTGCATTTCTCTGAACCTGACCGTCAAGAACATAGCTTCCTGCAATAGTTCCTGCAGTGGAAAGTTTAAATACATTACGTACTTCCGCACGTCCGAGTTCAACATCACGGAATTTGGGAGCAAGCATACCTTTGATAGCATCTTCAATCTCTTCGATGCAATCATAGATAACTCTGTACATTCTCATATCAACGCCGTCGCGTTCTGCAATTTCAACTGCAACTGGGTCCGGCCTTACATTAAATCCTACTATGATGGCATTGGACGCGCTGGCAAGCATAACATCTGATTCGTTTACCGCACCAACGCCGCCGTGGATAACTTTGACTGCGACTTCATCATTTGAAAGTTTTTCAAGACTTTGTCTGACAGCCTCAACAGAACCCTGAACGTCTGCTTTGACAATAAGGTTAAGAGTCTTGATCTTACCTGCATTGATAGATGAGAAGAGAGTATCAAGCGTAACCTTCTGATATTGGTTAAACTGCTCTTCTTTTGCTTCCTGTCTGCGCTGTTCAACAAGAGCACGTGCAAGTTTCTCATCTGAAACGGCATCGAATATATCTCCGCCCTGGGGAACTGCATCAAGTCCTGTGATCTCAACAGGTACAGACGGGCCTGCTTCATTTACTTTCTTATGTTTGTCGTCAAGCATTACTCTTACACGGCCTACTGCTGAGCCGGCAACAACGATATCGCCGGTTTTGAGTGAGCCTTTTTGTACCAAAAGAGTTGCGACAGGACCGCGTCCTTTATCAAGACGAGCCTCGATAACAATACCTTTTGCTGCACGGTTAGGATTAGCCTTGAGTTCCTTTATTTCTGCAACAAGGAGTATGTTTTCAAGAAGCTTGTCAATACCCATATGAGTTTTTGCGGAAACAGGAACACATATAACGTCACCGCCCCATTCCTCGGGCACAAGACCGTGCTCTGTTAACTGCTGCATAACTCTGTCTACGGAAGCGTCTGCCTTATCCATCTTATTGATAGCAACAATTACGCTTACTTCTGCGGCTTTTGCATGGTTGATAGCCTCGATTGTCTGAGGCATAATACCGTCGTCGGCTGCAACGACAAGTACAGCAATATCCGTTGCCATTGCGCCACGTGCACGCATTGTGGTGAATGCTTCATGACCGGGTGTATCAAGGAATGTAATCTTCTGACCGTTTAAGTCAACTCTGTAAGCACCTATGTGCTGAGTGATTCCGCCAGCTTCGGTTTCTGTTACTGCAGTATTGCGGATTGCATCAAGAAGAGATGTCTTACCATGGTCAACGTGGCCCATAACACAAACTACGGGATCGCGAATAACAAGATCCTCTTCTGCATCTTCGGAATCATCTATAATTCTTTCCTCGATAGTTACTATTACTTCGCGGTTAACCTTGGCACCGAGTTCCGTAGCAACAATTTCAGCTGTGTCATAATCAATGACATCATTGATTGTTGACATCTGACCGAGTGCAAAGAGCTTCTTTATAACCTCTGCGGCTGTCATCTTTAAGCGTGATGCAAGCTCACCGACTGTGATTTCGTCGCCGACGGTGATAACCGGAGGCTTCTTTGCTCTCTGCTCTGCAATTCTCTTAAGTCTCTCAGCTTCGGTCTCGCGCTTTTTGGAACGCATTCCGCCCTGTTTTCTGTATTGCTGGGATTTTTGCTTAATCTTCTGTTTGTTCTGGACTCCTTCATGTTTTCCGGAATTGGCAGGAGCGATATTTTCATATTTTTCGTTATACCTGTCTGCATCAAAAGAGGAAGCACGGGTGTCGATATGTCTCATTTCACCCTTTGTACGAGCCTGTAAAGGTTTGTTTTCCTTATCTTTTTTCTTCGGCTCTTTGGCCTTTGAAGCAAAGTTCTTAAAGAGATCTTCCCCTGCGGCCTTTTCTTCTTTTACTGCTTCTTTCGGACTTTCTGCCTTTTCTTTCTTAGCTTCTGCCTTTTCTTTAACTTCAGGCTTTTCTTCTTTCTTTACGTCTTCCTTTTTCGGCTTTTCTTTCGGCTTTACACTGAAGTATTGAATAAAGTTTTCATCCGTACTTGTCAATGTGATTAATTCAAAAAGAATATCATAATCCTTTTCCTCAATTGTGGATGAAGCCGTTAGTTTCTTACCGCTTGTATCAAATTTTTCTACTAATGAAATCAGTATTTTGCTATCGAGATCAAAATCTTTTGCAAATTCACTGATCTTTCTTTTGCTGTTTTTAACTGCCACTGGCGTTACCTCCTGTCATTTCGATGTAAACCTTTTTGGCAAAACCGGCATCATCAATTGATATAACTGCTGCCGGATTTCCTATTGCAAGGGATAATGCATTTTTATCAAAAGCTGCTTCTTCATAAGGAACATCTCTGTCCATATAGCTGCATTCGTCAGATATTTCTCTTTTTAATCTTTGTGATGCATCAGCACAACAGATTACAAGCTTTGCATGTCCGTTCTTTACGGACCCGATCACTGCATCATGACCGATTGACATCTTTCCGGCTTTTCGACAAATACCCAGGATGCCCTTTAGCTTATTGTTCATTGTTTTTTAATTGCTCCTCAAGTTCATCGTAGACACTGTCGGGCACTTTGCAATCAAAAACTCTGTCGATTCTCTTGCTTTTCCTTACTTTTCTGAGACACTCTATATCATTACATATATATGCGCCTCTGCCGGCTGCTTTGCCCGTAAGGTCCAGGCTTATTTGTCCTTCATTGTTTTTTACAATACGAATGAGCTCTCTTTTGTCTTTCTGCTCATTGCATCCGTTACAGCGTCTTAAGGGTATTTTTTTCTGTTTCACTGACTGTCTCCTTTAAGATTATCCTTCATAGAAACCGCTTTCAGGCTTTATGTCAATATTCCAGCCTGTAAGCTGGGCTGCAAGCCTTACATTCTGGCCACCGTTGCCGATAGCAAGCGAGAGCTGACCATCCGGTACGGTAACCTGACATGACTTTTTAGCCTTTTTGCCTTCTTCGGGCTGCTCATCGAGAATCTCCACACCGATTACATCGGCAGGAGCTAAAGATGCCGCAATAAACTCAGCAGGATCCTCACTGTATTTAACGATATCAATCTTCTCACCGTTTATTGACTCAACGATATTGTTTACACGAAGACCCTTTTGCCCGATACATGCGCCGATAGGATCAACATCTTCATCGCTTGAGTAAACAGCCATCTTTGTGCGGCTGCCGGCATCACGCGAAATTGCTTTAATTGTGACGATGCCGTCATAAATCTCAGGAACTTCCTGCTCGAAAAGGCGTTTAACGAGACCTGGATTGGAACGGGATATCATAACTCTCGGACCTCTTTCTGTCTCTTTTACTTCCACAACATATACCTTTGTGCTTTCTCCTTCATAGAAACTTTCATTAGGTATTTGTTCGCTCTTCGGAAGAATCGCTGTTCCGTTGCCTATCTCAAGAGTGAGATTGCCTGTTACGGGGTCGATTCTGCTGACTTTTGCAGAAACAAGATCCTGGCTCTTTTGCTTGAATTCACGGATTACTTGTCCGCGCTCAGCTTCCTTTATACCCTGACGGATAACATGCTTTGCTGTCTGGGCTGCTATTCTGCCGAGTGACATTGTATCCAGATCCGTTATGAGAGTGTCACCGATCTTTGCATCCTTCATGCTTTCTTTAGCTTTATCCAGAGAAACCTGAGTATATTGATTTTCCACATTTTTAACGATTTCCTGATGGATATATACTCTTATGGTCTGTTCGTCGGGATTAATCTCGCATGTAACGAAATCTTCTTTGTTGTTTTCGTTTCTGTCAGCCTTTTCCTTTATATATTCCTTCCTGACAGCTTTTTCGATTCCTTCAGCAATCTTTTCATAAAGATACTCAACATCTATGCCTTTTTCTTCTCTCATTTGGTCAACCGCCTCAAAGAACTCTTTAAGTCTGGTTGCCTTGTCATCTTTCTTTACTTTTTTTGCTCTGCTCATTTTTCTTCAAAACCTCCAAAATCATCGGCTTTAATCCACGAAGCCTCTTTTTTCTTTATGTTCATCTCTGTCTCTTCGTCCAGAGAAATAGTTACACTGTCATCATCATAGGCAGTAAGTATTCCTTTGTAATCCCGGCTGCCTTCAAATGATTGTATAAGTCTTACCCAAACTTTTTCACCGAGATAATTCTCAAAATGAAAATCTCTGGTGAGTTCTCTTTCTATACCGGGGGACTGAACCTGTAAGTTGTAACTTTGATCAATCGGGTCAAGTTCGTCCAGCGGTCCGTCGATTGCATGATGCATATCAACACAATCGTCTATGCCGACACCGCCCTCTTTATCTACGGTTATACGCAGATACCAGCGGTTGCCTTCCTTCAGAAATTTAACGTCCCAAAGTATAAGGCCTAAAGAATCGGCAATCGGCTTTGCCAAATCCCACACAAGGGATGCAGTATTCTTCTTCATGCGACCTCCCCTATAAACTTAAGAGAGCGGGTCGCCCCACTCTCCATACTTGGATTATTACATTGAGTATACTATCATACATTTTAAATAAAATCAAGCACTTTTTTGATTTAAATCCATTGACAATGAAGTAGGCAAAGTGTATAATAATCAAGAGTGAAAATAAATATAACTGAAATTGTCACTTTTTGTGTGACAAATGGAGGAAAAAGAAAATTATGAGAAAATTGCTTGCAGTTCTTGTTGCTTTGGCAATGGTCTTTTCTATGACTGTAGTTGCCTTTGCCGATGATGAACTAAAGAAGCCTTCTTCGGTTTGTACAAAGGAAGAAGTTGAAAACCAGAGCGGACTCAATTATCTCCAATGGATAGCTGAATATGGCACAACGGAGGACGGAAGCGTTGTTACATGGGAACAAGCATGGGCAATGTATTACGGACAACAGATTGGCAAGGTTTCTGAGGATCCGACTCAAATAGCAGGTGTTACTACTGAAATACTCGGAGATATAACTTCCGGAAATGTCGATCCATCAACTGCAATCAGTGCTATTTCATCTGTAGCATCGGAAGCGGGAGGGGATATTGACCTTTCAAACATTACAGATGCAGTTGATCTCAGCAACATTGATCTTTCAAGTATTACAAGTAATATTGATCTTGCAAATGTTGACAGCATAGTTTCAACCGTAACTGACCTTATTAGTTCATTAACAGGATCAGGCGACAGCGGTGATGGTGATGATTCTTCGGAAACAAGTTCATATACTTCTGAAGAGTATGCACAAATGATTCTCGACATGGTCGAAAACGGTGAAGAAATCACAGATATTACAGCAATGATTGCTGCAGATCTTGTAAACGGAAATATATCTGTAACTCAGATACCTGAAATTGTTGATTATATACGCGAAAATGCAGACACAAGCGACAGCAATATTTCAGCATTGATTGAATTCCTCGAGGGTATTACAGATTCTATACCATCAGACGGAAGCAGTATCTTTGATGACATCACTTTACCGGATTTTGAAGATTTCACTTTACCATTTGACATAGGCGGTTCAAGCGGCGGCGGAATCCTTGATACAATATTAAGTGCTCTCAGCGGTGTAATCGGAAGCCTCTTTGGCGGAGATGACAGCAGCAGTGGCGGCAGTTCCTCTGGTTCGGACAGTA
The DNA here is from genome assembly GCA_937884995.1 of uncultured Clostridia bacterium. Lineage (GTDB taxonomy): Bacteria > Bacillota > Clostridia > Oscillospirales > Acutalibacteraceae > Fimenecus. The sequence continues at coordinate 60,650 of CAKZZL010000036.1, read as the reverse complement.
CCGAATGGGGAAGCGGAGACAGCAGTTGGGATAACAACAGCAGTGATTTCAGCAACAATGATACAGGTGATATGTCATTCATTGCTGTAGGTGCAGTTGCATTGGTTGCAGGCGCAGCTCTTATTCTTACAAGAAAAAAGAATTCAAATGACGAGTAATTTTCATTAATTTGTTCATACTATTTACATATATATAAATAATTAAATAATGGGGAGATTAGTTCTTATGAAAAAGATTATTTCAATAATGCTTTCAATTGCATTAATCATGACAATGGGTATTTGCGCTTTTGCGTATGAGACACCTACTGATCCTTATATTATACCTTCAACTTTTGGTACCGAGAGCACAGTTGATACAAGCTCTTCTGATTGGATAAGTGCATATAGTGGAGATACCACATGGACAGATGCATGGTATCAGTATATAAGAGATGATTGTGTCAATAACGTTTACTTAGGCAATATGACACAAGATGATCTTAATAGTTTGATAGTAGATCAGATTGAAGGCGGTCAAGTAAGCAAGGATACCATTAATAGTGCTCTTGATGAGATAATTGAATTTTTGGGCACTAAAACATGGGGAGCAGAAGGCAAGCCAAAGGGCGATGCATATCGTGCATCCATTGCATCACTTAGGGAAGTTGTTGAAACAGCTGAAGAACCGGCTGACGGCGGCGACAGCGGCGACAGCGGCAGCGATTCAACAGATACATATACAGCAGAAGAATATGGTCAGAAGATCGTTGATGCACTTGCAGACGGCAGTGTTTCAAGCGTTGCTTCAATGGTTGTTTCAGATTTAATAGCAGGAAAAATTGATCCTTCAACAATCCCTGGCATCATTTCATATGTACAGGAAAATTCAGATGACAGCGCAATAGATACTGATGCAGTAGACGGTATTGTTGATTTCTTAAATGGCTTATATGAACAAATTGACAGCATTGGCGGCGGAGACGACATAGATTTTGATCCGAGTTCTCTTATCCCCAGCGGTGGAGACGGAGACATTTCTCTTCCTGATCTTAGCAGTCTCGGTGATCTCTTTGGTAATTTCGATTTAGGTTCAATCGGTTCCCTTATTTCCGGTATCCCGATCATTGGGCCAATCATTGCAGGTCTCTTCGGACTTGACGACGGAAGCGACGGAAGCTCAAATGGTGGCGGAAGTTCAAGCGGCGATAGCACATGGAATGACACAAGCAGCGATGATTTCAGCAACAACAATACCGGTGATACATCATTTATAGCTGTTGGAGCAGTTGCTCTTGTTGCAGGTGCTGCACTTATTCTTACAAGAAAAAAGAATGAAGAAGAATAATAATCTTTGATATATATGGATAACGGAGACATTAAATGTCTCCGTTTTTTCGTATATGTATGCATAAATATCGGGCTGTGCTTTAATTGCACAGCCCGATTTATTTTATTCTTTTTCAGCTTCTGATTGAGCTTTGATCATTGCATTGGTGTCATTCTTACCGATATGCCAATATGGTTTAATCTTAAGGAATATATACGCGATTATTGCACCGATTGTATTGAAGATAATATCTTCCATTGTATCAATAACGGCATATCTTGCATTATATACATCCGAAACTGAATCATAAAGGTGCGACTGGTCTACTGATTCAACAAGTCTTGGCGCATAACTTGAAGGCTGGAAGATCCATGGATGAGCAAGACCGGGATTATTATACTTGTCGGCTGCCCAAATCGCAAGTGACTGTGACCAGTGCTGAGAATCTCCACCTGCAACCTGATCAAAAGTGAATTCAAAAAGTTCCCATCCTGTTCCTACTATAAAGGAGAAACCAAAAGCGCAAAGAAGCATTGTTGCAACATTTGCCTGGCTCTTGTCTCTCTTTTGCATTGCGGTAGCAACTTCATAACCCATAATAACGGCATAAAAACCTAAAACTGCATGCATGATATAGTCATAGGAATTGATGCTGTAATAGAAGTTAACATATGCACCGCCGAATGAAGCAAGGAAAAGGATAATGATAAGACCGTTCTGGAAGTGAGACGGAATATATCTCGGCCAGTGTTTCTTTGAAAACATCTGACAAATTTCCCATGCAAACATTCCAACAAAATTAGAGAGAGTCTGCAGAACCTGCTGAATATCCGGTTCATCTCTTTCAATGCCAAGACCAAGTGCTGAGTCAAGCATTGCGACGATCATGAATGCTCTTAAAATCCACCAATAAACGAGTTCCCACTTCTTACAGTCGTGGGTGATTCTGTGAAAGTATTCTTTCATTCATATCCTCCTCAAAGATATTAAATTTTATATTTTGGTTAAAATAAGAAACCGTTGTAACCCCATATGTCAACAAAACGGAATTTCACATATGTTCTCTTGCCAGAAATTCCGGTAATGTTTTCTATCGATTTGCAGATTTTATCCGTAAGTGATTCACATGCATCTTTTGAACATTGACCCAGCAGTTCAACTGATACCATTGCACAATCATCATCACTGCCTGCAAAACGCATTTCCTGATCATCAGTTACTCTTACCATAAGATAGTTTTCTGTCTTGCCGGGGATAGCTGTAATATCCTGACCGAATGCTGACTTTAGGGAATCAATTTGATTTTTATCTAGTTTTTTTGAAACATCTGCACTGATATACGGCACATTATCACCTCCTGAAAACCAAATAATATAATAACCTAAAACATGCATAAAGTCAATAAAAGAGACCGGAGGAAAACAATCTCCGGTCTGCCTGATAATCTATCCTTTATGCAAGTTCATTTCCGTCTGCATCAAAGAGCGGAAGTCTTTCAAGAAAAGATATATCATCACGTTTTGCAGCATCTCCTTCAGCGAGAATAGCCATCTTTCCTACAATAATGCCGCCTATTTGATTTACGAGATTTTCCACAGCAGCAAGTGAACCGCCTGTTGATATTACATCGTCGATAATAAGGACTTTCTTGCCCTTAAGCTGCTCTGCATCTGCACCATCCAGATAGAGACGCTGGTCACCTTCAGTTGTGATTGATTTATCATATGCTTCAAATACATCACGCATATATGCTTTCTTTTTCTTTCTTGCTACGAAATACTTTCCCTGTCCGCTCTGGCGTGCCATCTCATGGATAAGAGGGATTGATTTAGCTTCGGGTGCAATCATATAGTCATATTCGGGAGCTCTTTCCAATAGTGCTTTGGCGCACGCGCAAGTAAGTTCCACATCACCTAAAATAACGAAACCTGCAATTGTGAGATTGTCATTAAGTTTGCACATGGGCAGATTTCTCTCAACACCTGCAATTGTCATAGTATAATCCATAATAGTTTCCTCTTTCTCTTTTCAAGTAATAAGACGGCGAAGTTTGTTCGCCGTCCAAAATTCTTTTATTCGGCAAGCGCACGCTTAAGCCAAATTGATGCCATATCAAGCGCAGCATAAAGTCCTCTTTGCTCACTTGATTTTTCCAGTGTGTCATTTGAACCATCGGGGTCATGACGGTGGAGCTGAACAGAAACCCTTGTAGCGACATCAATATCTCCGATTTCTTTTGAAGAGTTTATTATGAGCATTACATAATATTCTTCGGAGAAGTCACCATAATATATTGCTTTGTTTTGCCTTACAAGAGGTTTGCCTTTGTAACTAAGAAGTTTTTCTGCCATCCATACTACCTCTCATTCATCTGCATTTTTTGCGTTTTGGAGATAATTGCTTACAAGATCTTGTAAAAGTTCATCTCTGTCAAGGCGGCGAATAAGACTTCTAGCGTTTTTATGTGTTGTGATGTAGGTAGGATCTTCGGAAAGAATATATCCGACTATCTGATTGATGGGATTATATCCTTTTTCAACTAAAGCATCATATACTTCCACAAGTGTTTGCTTTGTTGCCTTTTGACGATCATCTTTCAATGAAAATTGAATTGTCTTATTGGGATCCAGCATATTGCCACCTCCTGTAAATTCATTTGATACATTATTATATACCATTTCAGGTTGAATTACAATACCAAAAAAGGGATATATAGGCTTATTGTTTTAACATTATTCCTTTGTCCTTGAGCTCATCAATAATGCCATTGACAATGTCCATAACCTCATCACGTGTAAGTGTCTTTTCTTTATCTGAAAAAGTAAGTCTTGTTGTTATGGATTTAATGCTTTCATCCTCATAGGTATCTATGACCTGAACATTTTTAATAAGCTCGCATTCAGCATTCTTAATTGCAAGGCCGATAGGTGAGAAGATATTCGACACGAAAGAAAGGTCAATGTCTATTGAAGGGAATTTTGACGGCTCGCTGTATACAATTCCGCCGTTTTCAATTTCTGCCAGTGCCTTGATGTCAATCTCAGCAAAAACAATTGATGCTTTCTTGTCAATCTTCTTGTTTACTGTTGGATGAAGAAGAGATATATATCCTATTTCAAGATTATCACATAAAATCCTGTTATAGTTTCTGGGATGCTCATATGCATGCAAAGGACTTGCTGCTTCGAAACTGAACTCCTTGTGCTTTATATCTTTGGCAATTGTGAGAATAATATCACGAAGTCTTAAATAGAGCTGCTGATATGTTTCAGTCTTGCTGTAGAGTGTGACAGCAAGTTTTTTATGTTCATCACAAAGTCCGTCCTCTTTAAGTCCGTTTATTACACGGCCTATTTCAAAAATGCCGAAGTCTGCTGCATATCCTATATTTGACTTTATTTGACAAAGCTGTGTCGGGATTATGCTGCGGCGCAAAGTCTCAATATTGGGATTTGTTGCATTGACAAGTTTAACATTGTCCTCAATCGGGATAGAGAGCGCTTTGTATTCATCGTAATATGCCCATATATATGAGTGCGTTTCATGAAGAGCGTATCTCTTTACAAGCAAATCCTTTATTTTGTCTTCTTCTGTCTTTTCTTCACTTGGACGGACAGGATAAAGAGGTGAAAAACTTGTATTAAGTTCAAAGTTATCATATCCGTAAATACGTGTGATTTCCTCAATGATATCAGCTTTTATGGTTACATCCTTGGTAGCTCTCCATGAAGGCACATCAACATGGAAAATGCCGTCATTTAATGAAACACCGAAGCCGAGTGACCTTAATGTGTCCAGGATAGTGTCATTGTCTATTTCAATACCTGTATATCTGTCAACATATCCTTTATCGAAATCAAGAGATACCTTGTTATAATGATAAGCATACTCATCAGTTAAAGAAGATACAACTTTAGCATTCTTATCTGTCTTGAAGAGAATATCAAGGAATCTTCCGATTGCGGGAACCGTAAGTTCCGGATCAAGACATTTTTCATAACGCATGGAAGCATCTGTTCTGTGGGCCAGTCTGACAGTAGATTTTCTGACAGATACGGCATCGAATGTTGCGGATTCAAGAGTAAGAGTAGTAGTATCATCTACAATCTCGGAATCAAGTCCGCCCATGATGCCTGCGATAGCAACCGGATTATCGCCGTTACAAATCATAAGTGTGTTTTCATCAATATTCCTCTCAACTCCGTCAAGAGTCCGGAAAGTAAAGGGCTCATTAAATCTCTTAATCCTGATTTTTTCTACTTTACGTGAATCAAATGCATGCATGGGCTGACCCATTTCAAGCATAAGATAGTTTGTTATGTCTGCAAGGAAATTGATAGCTCTCATTCCGCAATAATAGAGACGGATTCTCATGTTGACCGGGCTTATATTTGTGTTTATATTTTCAACCTGGAGACATGAATATCTCTGACAAAGAGAATCCTCAATTTTCATATCTACTTTCGGAAGATTGTCATATTGTGACAAATCAACCTGAGGAATCGGCTTTAATTCTCTCTTTGCAAGTGTGGCGAACTCTCTGGCCATACCATAGTGGCCCCAAAGGTCAGGCCTGTTTGTAAGGGATTTGTTGTCAACTTCGAAGATTATATCATCTATTTCGTAGACATCTTTAATGTCTGTTCCGTTGATGACATCATCGCATATTTCCATTATTCCGCTATTGTCATCACTTATGCCTATCTCTTTTTCAGAACAGCACATACCGTTTGACATATATCCTGCAAGCGGGCGGGGATCTATGCTGATATCACCAAGCCTGGCGCCGACTTTTGCAAATGCAGTTTTCATGCCTACCTTTACATTGGGAGCGCCGCAGACAACATCAATAAGTTCCGGTTCACCTGCATCAACTTTAAGAAGGTGTAGCTTGTTTGACTCAGGGTGAGCTTCCACAGATTTAATCTCTGCCACAACTACACCGGAGATATCAGAACCTTTCATAAATATCTCGTTTTCAACTTCTGCAGTTGAAAGTGAGAAACGATGAATAAGGTCAAGTTTATCAAGTCCGGATAAATCAACAAAATCCGAAATCCAATTCATAGATAAAAACATATTTATTCACTCCTTATTCGTCATCTGTAAATTGATCCAAACTCTGAAGTCTGCCTGAGTTCAAATCACGTATATCTTTAACATAATATTTCATCATGGCAAGTCGTGTAAGTCCGAGGCCGAAAGCAAAGCCCGTATACTTTTCAGGATCTATTCCGCCTGCCTTCAGTACTTCCGGATGTATCATTCCGCAGGGACAAAGTTCAAGCCAGCCGGAGTGCTTGCATGAAGAGCAGCCCTCACCGTCACATATGAGACATGAGATATCAAGTTCAAAACCGGGCTCGACAAAGGGGAAGAATCCCGGACGAAGCCTTACCTTTATTTCCTTTTGGAAAACTTCGGAAAGCATGGTCTTCATGAAATATATGAGGTTTGAAATGGATACATCTTTATCTACCATTACGCCTTCCATCTGGAAGAAAGTGTTTTCGTGGGATGCATCCGTAGCTTCATTTCTGAAACAACGGCCTGGGAAGATAGCTTTAATCGGCACACCGTTGTTTATGAGATTATCCTTATATTTCAGATATATTGCATTTTGCGCTGCTGATGTCTGTGTCTTTAATAATTGTCCGTTATCAAGATAATATGTATCCTGCATATCACGGGCCGGATGGTGCTTAGGTATATTAAGAGATTCAAAGCACTCATAGTCGGTTACTATTTCGCTGTAGTCTTCTACCGTAAAGCCCATCGATTTGAAAATTCTCTCACATTGACGCTGAACCAGTGTAATGGGATGATATGAACCCTGGCAGAGATTTGCAGGAGCTGAGATGTCAAATAAAGGCATTGCCTCTATTTCTTTTTGCATTTCCTTTTGCTTTATTTCTTCCTGCCTTTGGGCAATCTTTTCTTCAATATATGCGCGAACCTCATTCGCTTTTTGTCCCATTACCGGTCTTTCCTCAGCCGAGAGGGAACCCATCATTTTGAGTATCTGTGTAAGTTCACCCTTTTTGCCAAGTACTGAAATTCTGAAATTCTCAACTTGCTCTGTATCTGACATTGCCTCAAGCTGTAACTCGGCTTTTTGGCGTATAGCTTCGAGCTTTTCTTTCATCTTAATCTTACCTTTCTTTTTTTGATATATATAGATAATAAATAAAGTCCCATACATCATATCGATGTATGGGACGAATAAATCCGCGGTACCACCCATGTTCTTGCATGAAGCAAACACTCCTGTGCTTTTTAACGGAAGCAAATCGTCATCACCTACTGGAATTTCAGCGATGCCGCTCCGGAGTGAACTTCGGTCAGTTCTCAGCATGCAAAACTTTCAACAATTGTTTTGCTCTCTGTAAGCTTCAAAAAGACTTACTCTCTCCATCCAAGCGTTTCATATCGTGAACTAGTATAGCAAATGAAAATAGCAAAGTCAAGATTATTCCTGAACTTCTCTTCTGCGGTAAACCACAAATCCTAATGCTGCTGCATCTATAAGGATAAAGGCAAAGATAAGCTTCAAAATCAGATTGTTTATAACGTTATTTGTGTTTGCAATTCCTCCGCCTGCGCTATTGCTGTTGTAATCAATGCTTGCGGGAGTAACTAAATCGCTGCTGCTGTTATCTGATGATCCATCTGATGAATCTCCGCCATCGTTTGCAGTCTCTGCCTTTGAAATTGCAAAGTTATCAATGCGTGTTTCTTTGCTGTCGGCTACTGAGTAACTGTCAAAGTAGAGATCATCTCCTTCGATTTGAATATATGAATATGAAGGAGCATCAAGTTCCAGCATCTGTTCGATATTGCCGATGGCATCAGATGTCTCATTGTTTTCAAGAGCTTTTCTGTAGCTTCCCGAAGAGCTTGTTACGGTATATACTGTTCCGTCAGGGTCAACCTTTGTTTCGTATTTAAGGCCGTTGTGTTTTTTGCTGCTGTCGCTCGCAGCTATGTCTCCGTTGCTGTCAAGGACATTGCTGCGGATATACACTTTGTCATTACCGCCGAGAAGAAGATCAACATCAAGGGACGGAAGAAGCTCCTTAAGTTGATTTACGAGTGCGGATGTATCGGACCTGTCAAGGATACCCTTATCCAATACCATTTGATTGATTACAACAATCTTCCATGTTTTGTCACTTCCCGACATATCATCCCGGAGCCATGAAAGCTGGTCATCGGAGAGAGTATTATCATCGTTTAGGTTATTGGAATTAAGCACTGCAATATGAGCGTTGTTGTAATCATATGAGTAATATGCACCGCTTGTTGTATCCTGGTCCGACAGATTTGTGAGAGTATAATTTTCGTTTAGTGGATCTTCACCTTTTGCTTCTGCTTTACCGGATGCTGACATCAGTGCATTCTTCATAAGAACTGAGGATGCAGAATTGAGCATATGCTTCCAATGAAGGAAATCACCGCCGTCTTCAACCAGGTTTCCTGATGATGATATAAAGTTAAAATCATGCTTATTTGCTGCAACAGAGAGAAGATTTGCAAAATTATCCTCATATTGCTTGGGCTTTGAGTTCATTGCATCATTCACCTGAATGAAACTGAAGGAGTCTCCGTTGTCTGCGGTTTCGATTATTCCGGCATCACTCCACCAGCCTCTTGAAGCATCACCGACCCGGTAAGAGTACTTGCTTGCGGGTTTAAGGCCTGTGATTTCTATCCTGTGGTGATTAAGATACATAGGATGTTTCAGAATGCCAAAGACACCTATATCAATTGACTTCATGTATTTTGTTACTTCTACGTCGCAGCTTGTGCTTATATTCGCATTTACGCCGGAAGCGTTTGAAAAGTCGGGATTCGAAGAATATGGAACAATCTGAATATCAGTATTTGTTATGCTGTATTTTGTGTAGTAACTGATATTGGCGGTTGTTGAGCTGTCTTCTCCGAATGTCAATGCTATATTTGAAGGAAGTCTCATATTGTCTGCAGTTGCTTCAACAGGATATGTGCCGTTGTTTTTTAAGAATCCCTGATAGTCAGCTTGGCTGCTCGGATTGTCATCTGATGTAAGGCCAGTGGCGATTCTGTAGAATTCCAGATCAATAGTCTCATAAAGGGTAGGAGTCAGATAATCTTTGAGCAGAGCTTTGGCTGCAGAACTTAATTTTTGTTCATCATTTCCGAGAACTCCTGTTGTTATGAGAATCGAAGTTATGGTCGCAAGGTCTGTTTCACTCATTGAGGATGAACTGCCTGCTATCGGAAGCATATCAGTGATAGAGGACAAAAGTCCGCTGAGTACACCTTCAAGCTGCTTGCTGTATTCGCTGTTGGAGATGTATGACACAGGATCTACATTTATATGCTGGAGTATCTCGTTCTGGAGAAGGTCATCAAAAATGATTTCGAAAAGTGTATCTACGATAGCCTGCGCATTCTCGTTGTTATAGAAGCGATTGATTGCATCCTGAAGGAAAGCATCGTTTTCGGGATCTTCATCATTGGTATAATGATATGCAAGAATTGATGAAGCGAGGTCACCAAATGAACCATAGTCATTTGCGGAAGAAAATCCTAAAGTGTCTGCCCATTTTGTACACTGTATATCCGATACTTTCATATCTGCAAATTTATCAAGAATCGGGCTCAGTGCATTGAGCGTGTAATCCGGATCGTCTATATATGTACTCTCAAGCTGTGCACATGCAGAATACAAAAGAGCCTTTATTGCTGCCGAGCCGACAGCACCTGCGGCATCGCTGTCTGCTGCATTTGAGATGAGAGTGTTAAAGTCAATCATATTATCAAGATAGCTGTAGAGTCCGCCGGCATCTTTAACGTTGGGACCCAGCTTGTATTTAAGCTGATACTCAACCAGATGGTTAACATAGTTTTTGATGCTGTCTCCGCCGAAGTTTATGGCAAAAGACTGATACTTAAAGGGGACAGGCTGCTCTACACCTGCTATTGTCACCGGGATAGTGTCATCTATATCATGTGTGTAATATGATAATTCGCTGTTATCATTTGACTTTGCTTTGATATCAACCATTCTGAAAGTGTTGGGATAGTTTATGAGTGAGCCTGTAACAATGTCGGTTATCTTGTTGCCGTTGTCACTTACATATTCTGCCATATCATGCATATGGATATGACCGGAAATCATATAGTGCATACCTGCATCTGCAAGTGTATCTGCACATTTTTCCCATTCTTTCAATACAAATGCCTCAAAAAGGGATTCTTCGGTGTCAAAGTGAGGGATAAGATTAAAATGGTTTAAGCCTATAATGGTGAGACCGTTTTCTTTTGCATACTCACATTGTTCAACAGCCCATTCCAGAAGTTCCGGTGAGAAACTGCCGGCTGTCTCGTGCTCATCTGTTCCGGAATCCGTGTTATCTGCGCTGTAACGTGATCCGTCAAGAGCGATTAATCTGAAATTGCCGAGAGTTGCCGCATATGAAAGACAACCTGCCTGTTTGCCTTCTGGAGGTGTATAGAATGCATCTGCAAGGTCATATCCGAAATCGGCATAGATTTCTCTGAACTGTGCGGCATTACACTTATTTTCATCAGGTATGGCTCTTGTGCCGTCAAACTTTTCTGAATTACCGTTGTTTATGTCATGGTTTCCGTCGATTACAAGTACTTGTATGCCTGTTGTGTCTTCAAAATCCCTGAGTCTGTTTGCAAGAGCAAGGTGGCTTGAATACTCACCGTTACGTGTCAAATCCCCGGAGATGATAACATAATCAAGATTGCCTGCGTCATGTTCTGCCTTGAGTGTGGCAAAAGCACAATCCATAAGTGAGTCAGACAAATATGACTCATAATTGCTGAGTCTGCAGACTTCGTTAAAGAGCTCCCTGTCGGGTCCCATGTTCTCTTCGGCAAGATAATGAACATCAGATAAGATGCCCAGTTTTATCTCACTGCTTTCTGCTGCAAGTGCATAAAAAGGCACTGTTGCGGCAATAAGCGCAAAGGCGAGAATTATGCTGAATATTTTGAGTCCTGTTTTCTTCTTCATCAAATAATCCCCCTAAAAAAAGAAATACATCTTAAATATACCACAGGTGAACAAAAAATGCCATAAGAATGGCATTTGCAAAATGTATAAAATTTGATCTTAATTTAGGTAATCTTCCACAATTTGACCGTCTGAAATACGAATTACCCTATGCGCTTCAGCCGCGATATTGTTATCGTGTGTTATGAGGATAATCGTTCTTCCGTCTTCGTGAAGTTTATGAAGTATTCTCATTACCTCAATACCTGAGTGGCTGTCAAGGTTACCGGTGGGCTCATCCGCAAGAACAATCGGAGGCCTTGCAGCAACTGCACGTGCTATTGCAACTCTTTGCTGCTGACCGCCTGACATTTGTTTCGGAAGGTGATCCATTCTCTTGGATAATCCGACTCTCTCGAGTGCTTCAACAGCAAGTTTTCGCCGCTCGGATTTAGGCATACCGCGATAAACAAGTGGAAGTTCAACATTTTCCAGTGCCGTAAGGCTCGGAATGAGGTTGAAGCCCTGGAAAATAAAGCCGATTTTTTTGTTTCTTACTTCCGAAAGCTCGTTATCTGTCATGTTGGCAGTATCAATTCCGTCAAGCAGATAGGAACCACTTGTCGGTATATCCAAAAGCCCGAGCATGTTCATGAAGGTTGACTTGCCTGAACCCGATTGACCTATTATTGCAAGAAACTCGCCTTCGTCAACGGAAAGACTAACACCGTCAAGAGCCCGGACTTCGTTCTCACCCGGGTTATATATCTTATATATATCTTTTACTTCTACGAGGCTCATTTTATCACCGCCTATCATATGAATATTTTATGTTTTTTTATATCCTAAGTCAATGTATAAATTATTAACAAATATCTCTTCTATAAAAAGATATTTGTGATATAATGGAAATGGTGATTGATATGGCTGAAAGCAATTGCGAAATCTGCGCAAATTACTATTATGATGAAGAAAGCGAAGAATATTGCTGCTGTGCATTTTTTGATGAAGATGAACTCGTGAGATTCATGACAAATCCTAAAGATAACTGTCCGTATTTCAGATTGGACGATGAGTACGGAATTGTCAGAAAACAAAACTGATCCATATTAGTAAAAAATTTGCCATAAGGAGAAAAAATATATATAATTAGAATATATTGTTTGTTTTTTGGGGGAACAAAAGATGCCAGAAATACCTATAAGTTTTTTTCTTCCGGCAGTTATTACGGTCGGTGTTTTGGTTACAATAGTTTTTCTTTTTCTCAGAGTTACAAAGGGCGGACTTCCCGCCATGTATTGTAAAGCCGGTGCTTCGATGAGCTTTATTCTTACAGCCTTTGTCGCCATGGCATATGCTCACTGGAAAAGACCTGATACTTTTGACTTTTATTTTTGTGTATTTATGATTATTGGCCTCATTTTCAGTATGTTGGGAGATATATGGCTGGACTTAAAATATGTATACTTAAATGATCAAAATATATTCCTTTATTCCGGTTTCATAAGCTTTATGGCAGGACATTTCTTCTTTGTTACTGCGATATTTTGGCAATACAGCCAATTCAAACTCCGCTATATGGGCATCGCTGCCGGAATATGTCTCCTTATAGTCATCGGAATGCTTCTTATTGAAAAGCCTTCGGGACAAGACTACGGCAGCTTCCGCAAGATCCTTGCAGTATATACTTTTTTTGTTTCAATGACAATTGTTACGGCTGTAATGGGCCTTTTCGTCAACAATTTCTCGAGAAACTCAATATTGCTTTGTACAGGGGCAGTGGCATTTTTCTTCTCGGATTTGGTTTTATCCAACATATATTTCAAAGAAGGACAAAATACTAAGGTTAATGTGGTTATAAACCACAGTCTCTATTATCTTGCACAATTTTGCTTTGCAGCATCCCTTTTGCCGCTTCCTCTTTTTAATGATAAATAAAGAAAAACCAAAAAAAGAAAAACAGAAATGCGAGCCTTAAAACAAGGCCGCATTTCTTGACAATAATTTTCAGATAATATAAACTGAAAAAGTTAGAATTCTATCAAATCAAAGGCAGGAATAATCAATGAACAACACGGAAAAAACGATGGAAAAAATAGTGAATCTCTGCAAGCAAAGAGGTTTTATCTTTGCCGGCAGTGATATATACGGCGGCCTCGCCAACACCTGGGATTACGGTCCCCTTGGCGCAAGAATTAAGAACAATGTCAAGGATACGTGGCGCAGACGTTTTATCCAGGAAAGAAAAAACAGCTATGAACTGGACGCAGACATTCTCATGCATCCCAGAGTATGGGAAGCAAGCGGGCATGTTGCAAGCTTTTCTGACCCGCTTCTTGACTGCAAAGAGTGTAAGATGCGCCACAGAGCCGACAATCTTATCGATGATTTTGACCCTGATGCTCATGCGGACGGAATGACAAAAGAAGAAATGTTCCAATATATCAAGGATCATTCTATTCCCTGTCCTAACTGCGGCAAACATAATTTTACGGATATACGTGAATTCAACCTTATGTTCCAGACATACCGCGGCGTTACAAATGACTCTAAGAGTGTAATTTATCTTCGTCCCGAAAATGCCCAGGGTGAATATGTGAACTACATGAATGTTCAGCGTACTATGCGTGCAAAGCTTCCTTTCTCCATCGGGCAGATAGGCAAGGCTTTTCGTAATGAAATCACTCCAGGTAACTTTACATTTCGTACCATAGAATTCGAGCAGATGGAATATCAGACTTTCTGCAAAGAGGGAACGGATGCAGAACTTTATGAATATTTTAAGGATTATGGTAAAAAGTATTTTGAGGATCTGGGAATAGCTGCAGACCATCTTCGCTTCCATGACCATGAAAAGCTTGCTCATTACGCAAAAGCTGCATGTGATATAGAATTCCTTTTCCCGTTCGGATGGGGTGAAATCAACGGAACTCATAACAGAACCGATTTTGACCTCACAAGACATCAGGAATACAGCGGCCAGAAGCTTGAATATCTTGATCCTGAGACACAGGAAAAATTCATACCATATATTATAGAGTCAACATACGGCCTTGACAGAACTGTTCTCGCACTTCTTTGCGAAGCATATGATGAGGAAGTTCTTGATGAGGAGAAAAACGATGTCCGCGTTGTTTTGCACTTAAAGCCTGCCATTGCTCCATATAAGGCGGCAGTTCTTCCGCTCTCAAAGAAACTGAGCGATGAAGCTCTTAAGATATATGAGACACTCCAGAAAGACTTCATGGTTGATTTCGATGAAACAGGTTCGATAGGAAAGCGCTACCGCAGACAGGATGAGATAGGAACACCTTATTGCATCACAATTGACTTCAAGACAGTCGGAGATGAAAACAATCCTCCGGATCATTGTGTGACAGTCAGAGAAAGAGATAGCATGGAACAGGTTCGTATTCCGATAGAGGGGATCAAGGAATATATTCAGGATAAAATCGGATTTTGATTAAAAATATAGTGAAAAACAATAAGAACTGCTTTTTAACATTTAGCTAAATTTGACAAAATCTACAAAATTTATTTTGGCTATTGACAATTCTTTTCCCTTGTTGTAACCTTGGTTTGTAGGGCAAAGGGGTCTTTGAGAATACTCAAGGACCCTTTTCATATATATCATTTAAGGCAATGGCGTCTTCGTATTTTCGAAGACTATTTTTCTTTTTTGGTATTTGTAAATATTTTAAGGCAAGGACGTCTTTTGTTTTGTACAAAAGGCGCCTTTATCTTTTTTCGGAGGTGGTAAAAGTGAATAGTGATAATCAGGATGGTCAGAATTCAGTGAATTTTACCACAGATAGAGGGCCTTTAATCTGACAAAAACAGGAGTAATCAAAAATGAGTATGACAAAAGAAAAAATACTTGAAAGCGCAAAAGAAAATAACGTTGAATTCGTAAGGCTTCAGTTCACCGATCTTTTCGGCAGGATGAAAAATGTTGCTATTACGGTATCACAGCTTGAAAAAGCACTTGATAATGAATGCATGTTTGACGGTTCATCAATAGACGGATTTGTCAGGATTGATGAGAGCGATATGTATCTTCATCCGGATTATGACACATGGGCAATCGTACCATGGAGAAAACATGAGAACATTCAGACCGGACGTCTCATTTGTTCGGTATACAAGGCAGATAACGAGACACCTTTCGAGGGCGATCCCCGAAACGTATTGATTAAAGTCATGGAAGGAGCAAAAGCCCTCGGATATGGTTTTAATGTAGGACCTGAATGTGAGTTTTTCCTTTTTAAGCTTGATGCTGATGGAAAGCCCACAACCGAAACAGGAGACGAGGCAGGATACTTTGACTTAAATCCGATCGACCATGGTGAAAACTGCAGAAGAGATATATGCCTTGCCCTTGAAAATATGGGCTATACAATAGAGGCATCACATCATGAAGTTGCGGAAGGACAGCACGAAATTGACTTCCAGTTCGGTGACGGACTTCTTACTGCAGACAGGGTAATGACTTTCAAGCATGTTGTTAAAACATATGCTACAAAGCATAAACTTCATGCGACATTTATGCCAAAGCCGATATATGGCATAAACGGAAGCGGAATGCATACCAATATGAGTCTTTATGATATATCCAGCGGCAGGAACATCTTTGATGATCCGAGCGGTGAATACGGACTTTCAAAAGAAGCATTTGCATTTATCGCGGGAATCATGGAGCATATAAAGGGAATTGCAGTATTTTCCAATCCGACCGTAAACTCATATAAGAGACTGGTACCCGGTTATGAAGCTCCCAGCTATCTTGTATGGAGCACATCAAACAGAAGTTGTCTTGTCAGAATCCCTGCTTCAAGAGGAAAAGGAACAAGAGTCGAGCTGCGCTGCCCGGATCCTACTTGCAATCCTTATCTTGAAATGGCTCTCTGCCTGGCTGCAGGACTTGACGGAATAAAGAGAAATCTGGTACCCAAGCCATCATACGACGACAACGTATTTGTGCTCAGTGATGAAGAACTCAGAGAAGAAGGAATTGATTGCCTGCCCGGTTCATTGGAGGAAGCAATCAAAGAAGCAGAAAAAGATCCATTTATACGTGAAACACTCGGCGATCATGTTTATCTTAACTATATCGAGGGCAAAAAACGTGAATGGGACGAATACAGAAAACAAATAAGCCAGTGGGAAATTGACAGATATATGATTAACCACTGATAAAAAGAAAGAGGAAAAAACAATGATATACCCAGAAGGATATAAATCAAAACTTACACAAAGAGAAACACAATATGCAATTAAAACAGTTAAAGATACATTTCAGTTAAAACTCAGCAAGGCTCTCAACCTTGACAGAGTCACAGCACCCATTATGGTTACAAAAGCCAGCGGAATCAACGATGACCTCAACGGAGTTGAAAGAAAAGTTCATTTCACAATGAAAAACATTGATGGCGAAGCAGAGGTCGTTCAGTCATTGGCAAAGTGGAAAAGGCAGGCTCTTTATCGTTACGGATATGAACATGACGAAGGCATATATACAGACATGAACGCAATACGCCGTGACGATGATACGGACAACCTTCACTCACTCTTTGTAGACCAGTGGGACTGGTGCAGAGTCATAACAAAAGAGGAGAGAAATGTTGAATTCCTTAAAGAGATAGTAAAGAAGATTGTTAAGGCCATAGTTGAAACCAATGATGTCGTAAAAGATAAATATCCAAGTCTCGGATTTGAAATGACTGATGATGTTTACTTTATAACAACACAGGAACTGGAAGATCTCTATCCTGATCTTACGGCAAGACAAAGAGAGGATGCAATTGTCAAGGAACATAAAACTGTATTTATACAGCAAATAGGCGGAGCCTTGAAGAGCGGCAAAAAACATGACGGCAGAGCCCCGGATTATGATGACTGGGAACTTAACGGAGATATTTTCGCATGGAACAGCGTGCTTGACTGCGCATTTGAAATCAGTTCCATGGGTATCAGAGTAGATGCTGAAAGCCTTCATCGTCAGCTCGAAATTGAGGGATGTCTTGAAAGAGAACAATTTCCCTTCCATAAGGCTATACTTGACGGAACTCTCCCCCTTACAATCGGAGGCGGCATAGGCCAGTCAAGACTTTGCATGCTTTTACTTGAAAAAGCGCATATCGGAGAAGTACAATGCGCTGTTTGGCCTGATGAGATGCGTCAGGAATGTGCAGACCACAACATTATTCTTTTATAAAAAACAATATATTAAAATATATTCACTTGCAACGGGGTAGGCGATTTATTTGCTTGCCCCGTTCTCTCTTTCTAAAGGGATACTCCCCGTTGCCTTTTCTATATCGGTTATCCGATATGGGGAGTATCTCGTAAATAGATTTATCGGAGGAAGAAAAAATGAGCGATTCAATATTATCAGCTGTCTCGGACAGCGTGTTCAGTGTATGGTTCTTAATCGGTGCAGCGCTGGTTTTCTTCATGCAATGCGGATTTGCAATGGTTGAGAGCGGCTTTACGAGAGCAAAGAACGCAGGAAATATTATCATGAAAAACCTCATGGACTTTTGCATCGGCGCTGTTATGTTCATAATCCTGGGCTTCGGACTGATGATGGGTCAGGAATGCCTGGGAGGATTTATAGGAATGCCCACACTCGGGGTTTTCACAGATTATGCAAACTTTGACTGGTCAAATTTTGTGTTCAACCTTGTCTTTTGCGCAACGGCTGCAACCATTGTGTCCGGCGCTATGGCTGAAAGGACCAAGTTTTCATCATATTGCATTTATTCTGCTATCATTTCCGCAGTTGTTTATCCTGTGGAGGCAGGATGGATCTGGAACCCTGACGGCTGGCTTGCAAAGATGGGATTTCATGATTTTGCGGGTTCCACTGCCATCCATATGGTCGGAGGTATCGCAGCATTCATAGGCGCTACAATGCTGGGACCCCGTATAGGAAAATATAAAACAGATAAAAAGACAGGAAAGAAAATTGCTAAGGCTATACCGGGTCACAATTTGACAGTCGGAGCTCTCGGTGTCTTTATTCTCTGGTTTGGATGGTATGGATTTAACGGAGCTGCAGCAGACAGTACAGACCTTCTGGCATCCATTTTCGTAACTACCACTTTGGCCCCGTCGGTTGCAACGTGCGTAACAATGATTCTGACATGGATTAAAGACGGGAAACCCGATGTCTCGATGAGCCTTAACGCATCACTTGCCGGACTTGTGGCAATTACCGCACCATGCGATTGCACGGATGCTCTCGGCTCCATAGTTATAGGAGCTGTATCCGGTGTAATTGTTGTCTTTGCAGTTGAGTTCATCGATAAGGTATTACATGTTGACGATCCGGTAGGTGCATGCGCTGTCCATCTTGCAAACGGTATATGGGGAACGTTCGCTGTCGGACTTTTCTCCACAGGCGCAGACGGAGTAGGCAAAGGACTTTTCTACGGCGGAGGTTTTAAGCAGCTCGGATTACAGGTGCTCGGTTTCCTTGCAGTAGCCGGTTGGACAACAATCACTATGCTGATAGTCTTCACGGCCATAAAAAAACTGCACGGACTTCGTGTATCGGAAGAGGAGGAAATCAAGGGACTTGATGCCACCGAGCACAATCTTCCGTCCGCATATGCAGACTTTATGCCGGCTATGGCAGTGGCAACCTCTTCTTCAATGAAAGCTGTATTGCCTGAGGCTAAAGCAATTACATCCTCGATTGAACCAATTGAGCCTGTCGAAAGAGCTGTTCCTGTGGAGTCATATATATCCAAAGGAAAGCCAAAACTTACCAAAATAGTCATGGTATTCAATCCTGCCAGATTTGAAGCTGTCAAGGATGCAGTGAATGATATAGGCGTCACGGGAATGACGGTGACGAATGTAATGGGATGCGGAGTTCAAAAGGGCCACAATATAAGAAAATACCGTGGCGTTGAGATAGAGGAAATGAACCTGAATCCAAAGATGAAACTGGAAATGGTTGTTTCGGCTGTACCTGTTGCCGATGTCATCGAGGCGGCACGAAGGGTACTTTACACAGGCAATATAGGAGACGGCAAAATATTTGTATATGAAGTTGATGATGTTGTTAAAGTCAGAACCGGAGAGCGCGGATATGATGCTCTTCAGGGAGAAGATGATATCTAAGCGAAAAGGGCGGATTTTACTCCGCCCATAAGCCATATATAAGAAAGAGAGAAATGATCTATGTTAAAAGAAGGACAAGTCAGAATACCGTCAGGCTGTGCAATAGCTGCCATCATTGATAAAAAAGGCGGTATGATAAACGGCTCCGAGATAATAAAATCGATTTCATTGATGCATGACCGCTCCAACGGGCTTGGAGGCGGTTTTGCGGCATATGGTATATATCCGGAGCATAAAGATGATTATGCCTTTCATGTTTTTTATGAGAACAAGGGAGCACAGCAGCAATGTGAAGAATTTCTTTTTAAGCATTTTAACATTGATACTGCGGAGCGTATCCCCACAAAGAGAGTAAACAATATAGAAAACGGGCCGGATATCTGGAGATACTTCGGCAGAGTGAACAGAGTAAGGATGAAAAACTCAAGACTTCTTGAAGCTGAATATGTAGTTCAATGTGTTACAAAAGTCAATGCGGCATATGAGGGTGCATATATTTTTTCATCAGGTAAAAATATGGGGTGCTTTAAGGCTGTCGGTTATCCCGAGGATGTCGGAGAGCTTTACATGCTTGACCAATATGACGCATACTTATGGACTGCTCACGGACGTTTTCCGACGAATACTCCCGGCTGGTGGGCAGGCGCGCATCCCTTCAACATTCTTGACTGGTCTATAGTGCATAACGGAGAAATTTCAAGTTATGATGCCAACAGAAGATATATTGAGCAATTCGGATATAAATGTACGATGCAGACCGATACGGAAGTAATAACATATCTTTTTGATCATCTGATACGTCATCATGGTCTTCCGACCAATGTCGCCGCAGATGTGCTTACGGCTCCCGAATGGGATGAAATAGACAGGATGAATGATGATGAAAAAGAGTATTTTACAAATCTTCGTTCGATCTACAGCGGAGCTTTGGTAAACGGACCTTTTTCGGTCATCCTTGGTTCAAATAAAGGACTGCTTGCTATAAATGACAGACTTAAACTTAGATCTCTTACTGCAGCTACAAAGGAAGACAGAGCATACTTCGCAAGTGAAGAAAGTGCCATAAGGATAATTTGTCCCGACCCTGATGAAATCTGGTCAGTAAGCGGCGCAGACCCTGTCTTTATACCTCTTGAAATAGATGATAAGGAGGGCGAATAGAATGTCAGTTAACTACATTCCACGCAGATTCACGGTAGTCAGAGACAGAGATCTGTGTATTAATTGCGGGTGCTGTGTCCGTCAATGCTCAAATGAGTGTCATTATTTCACGGATGACAATGAAAAGGTAGTTGTAAATTCAGATAATTGTGTGGCTTGCCACAGATGTGTGGATTTGTGTCCGACTAAGGCTTTGAGAATAGAAAAGTATGTTTGTGATTACAGAGACAATGCAAACTGGACTCCTCAATATCAGCAGGAGATATGCAGGCAGGCAGAAACAGGAAGTGTATTGCTTTCGGCAATGGGAACACCGAAAGATTACCCCATATATTGGGATAAGATTTTACTGAATGCTTCTCAGGTTACAAATCCTTCCATAGATCCATTGCGTGAACCCATGGAAATAAGGACAATACTGGGAAGAAAGCCGGAAAAGATAAGTGTCGAGAGAAAAGGAAAGTCAAAGACTGATATGCCACCTCAGGTTATACTTGAAACCCCTATAATGTTTTCTGCGATGAGTTTCGGTTCCATAAGCCTGAATGCGCAAAAATCCCTTGCCATGGCTGCAAAAAAACTGGGTACACTTTTCAATACAGGTGAGGGAGGACTTCACCCGGATCTTTTGGATTATACAGACTGTGCTGTTGTCCAGGTGGCATCGGGAAGGTTCGGAGTCCATAAGAAATATCTTGAAAATTCAAGATACATCGAAATAAAAATCGGACAGGGAGCAAAGCCAGGAATCGGAGGACATCTGCCGGGTGAGAAGGTAAATATAGAGGTATCGAATGCAAGAATGATTCCGAAGGGCAGCGATGCAATATCACCAGCTCCCCATCATGATATCTATTCAATAGAGGACCTGCGCCAGCTCATATGGTCACTTAAGCAGGCGACAGATAACAAAAAACCGGTTGCAGTAAAAATCGCTGCAGTTCACAATATTGCTGCCATTGCATCGGGAACAGCAAGAGCCGGTGCCGATATTATAGTCATAGACGGCTTTAGAGGCGGTACGGGCGCAGCTCCCACAAGAATAAGAGACAATGTGGGAATTCCCATTGAACTTGCACTGGCTGCAGCCGATCAAAGACTTCGCGATGAGAGCATACGCTCAAGAATATCTTTGGTGGCAGCCGGCTCGTTCAGATGCTCAGCAGATATTGTGAAAGCAATTGCCCTTGGTGCAGATGCCTGCTATTGCGCATCAGCTCCCCTCATAGCGATGGGATGCCATATGTGTCAGACATGTAATACAGGCAAGTGCAACTGGGGAATAGCTACACAAAGGCCCGAACTTACCAAAAGACTGAATCCCGAGATAATGCATAAAAGGGTAGAAAATCTTGTAAATGCATGGAATCATGAAATAAAGGAAATTATGGGCGGCATGGGTATAAACTCCGTTGACTCACTCAGGGGCAACAGGCTTATGCTCAGAGGTATCGGACTCAGCGAAAAAGAGCTTGAGATTCTGGGAATAAAACATGCAGGAGAATAGGAGGACAGTTATGAAAAAAGTATATGCAAAAGAAGAACTTTGTCTGAACTGTCGACTATGTGAAGTGCATTGTAAGACAGCTCACTCAAGGTCAAAAGATATAATAAAGGCGTACAAATATGAAGATCCGGTTCCTGTGTCAAGAATATCCGTATACGGAGACAATTTGGGTTCAGCAGCTGTAAGCTGCCGTCATTGTGACCATCCTAAATGCGTTGAAGCATGTATAACAGGAGCTATGAGAAAAGATCCCAAGACCGGCATTGTTTCCGTCAATGAAAGTAAATGTATAGGCTGCATGACCTGCCTTACGGTTTGTCCATTCGGCTGCATAAAAATCGAAAAAACAGCAATTAAATGTGATCTTTGTCAGGAAGACGGAGAACCGGCATGTGTGAAAAATTGTCCTAACGGCGCACTTGTCTATCTGGAGATGGGAGGCGGTAAGGCATGAAATATATAGTTATAGGGGCATCTGCGGCCGGACTTGCATGCGCGGAAGAAATAAGGAAAACGGATAAAGACGGCTCAATAAAGGTCTTTACAAATGAAGAATATCTTCCGTACAGCAGACCCTCAATAAGTTATTATCTCAAAGGCGTAGTAAAAGAAAGCAATATCTATCTGAGAAAGCCTTCAGACTATGCATCTCGGAATATTGAAATTATCACGGGAAGCTGTGTAAATTCAATTGACAGAGAAAAGAAGGAGATTAAAGTCGGCAGAAAAACTTTTGACTATGATAAACTCTGCATCGCCACAGGCTCGTATCCCTTTATACCGGAGATGGGCAATGTCCGGTCCAAAGAGAATGCCTTGACATTTCTTGATCTTGCGGCAGTTAAAAAAGTAAAGGCGAAAGCCGGAAAAAACACAAGAGCGGTTGTCATTGGTGCGGGACTTATCGGAATGAAAGCGGCAGAAGGACTTTCAAAAATATGCAAGTCGGTGGAAGTAGTAGAGCTTGCACCAAGGATTTTGCCGTCAATTCTTGATGAAAAAGCATCTGAATTTGTAAAGAAATATATCGAAGAAAAAGGGAATATAATTTTTCATCTGGGAAATACCGTTGTCAAGACAAAAAGCAAAGGAAAGAGGGTCAGTTCAGTTATACTCAAAAACGGAGAAGAACTGGATTGTGATTTGCTTATTCTTGCAGTAGGTGTCCGCCCGGACGTCAAACTTGCTGAAAAAGCAGGGCTGGAGGTTAACAGGGGCATTGTCACAAATCCGGAAACTATGCAAACAAGCGATAAGGATATCTATGCTGCAGGTGATTGTGCTTTGTCTACGGATATCGATAAAAGCAAAAAAATCATAGCCCTATGGGTAAATGCGGTAAAGCAGGGAAAAACAGCCGGCTCGCAAATGGCCGGCGGCAATGAAAAGGGTGGCATAACATACGCAATAAATGCAATAGACTTTTACGGGCTGAGAATTGCGACTGCAGGCCTCATAAATGCAGAGGGAAGCCAATATAAAGATATGGTTAAATCAGACAAAGGAAGTTACAAAAGACTTATTTTTGAAGGAAATCACCTTGTTGGCTTTGTACTCATAAACTCAAGCGAGAATGCAGGTATCTATACAAGCATGATTGAAAACAAAGATGATATAAGTCGGATGGGAAAGATGATTGATGAAACTGCATCGCTTTTCCTCTTTGATAAGAAGACAAGAGAAAAAAGACTGAAAGGAGAAGTTGGTTGATGAGTATTAATGCGGGACTTCGCAGATATGAAGAATTGAATGCGGAAATAAAGGAAGTTCTTCTTTCAAAAAATAAGGTTATGGTTAAGGATGTAAACGGTCAAAGATATATAGGCTGCGGGCTTGATAAGGGTAAGGAGATAGATATTTACGGGACTGCAGGCAATGATTTGGCTTGTATGCTTAACGGCGGAAAGGTTATCCTTTACGGAAACGGTCAGGATGCTGTCGGTAATACGATGGGCGGCGGAGAGATAGTAATACACGGGCACAGCGGAGATGCTCTTGGCTATGGTATGCGCGATGGACAGATATATATAAAGGATAATGTGACCTGTCGGGGCGGTATCCACATGAAGGAATTCAAAGAAATGAAGCCGGTTATCGTTATAGGTAAATCAGCAGGGTCTTTCCTGGGCGAATATATGTCCGGCGGAACCATCGTCATTTTAGGACTGAACCTTAAAAGAGGAGAAAAGCTTTTTGGTACGCATTGCGCTTCCGGAATGCACGGCGGGAAAATCATAGTACGCGGCAACTTCCCGAGAGAAAACATATCAGATAATATAAAGGTTACAGCCTTAGATGAAAAAGATAAAAAAGAACTTGACGGATATATAAAAAATTATTGCAAATACTTTAATGCAGATTATGAAACTATCATGCAAAAGCCATTTAAAAAATTGATACCGATAAGTTCAAGACCATATGCAAATCTGTATACGCCAAACTGAGGAGAGATAAAATGTTTAATTCATTACATGAAGAATGTGGTGTGTTCGGCATCTTTGATAAGAAGACATCAAATGTCGCTCATGCAACATACCTCGCTCTTTTTGCTTTGCAGCACAGAGGTCAGGAATCCTGTGGCATTGCCGTAAATGATGATGGGGTTTTCAGCCACTACAAGGCAAACGGACTTGTCCCGGATGTGTTCTCTGCCGAGAAACTTGAGTCTCTAGGATATGGCAATGCTGCAATAGGGCATGTAAGATATTCAACTACCGGAGGGATGGGTATAGGGAATATACAGCCTCTCGTTATACGGCATATAAAGGGAAATCTTGCAATGTGCCATAACGGTAATTTGGTTAATGCCGAGAGCATACGGAAAAATATTGAATTATCCGGAGGTATATTCCAAGGTACCTCAGATACCGAGGCTATTGCATATGCCATAGTATCAAACAGGTTAAAATCAAAGACCACGGAAGAAGCGATAGAAAAAACTATGCATACTATAAAAGGCGCGTATTCATGCATAGTAATGACGGCAACTAAAATGATTGCATTCCGCGATCCGCACGGATTCAGGCCCTTATGTATAGGTAAAGCGAAAAGCGGTGCATATTGTGTTGCAAGTGAATCTTGTGCGCTTGACACCTTGGCTGCTGACTTTATCCGTGATATAGCTCCGGGAGAAATAGTTGTCTTTTCGGAAAAAGGTATGGATTCAATACAAACGCATATAACGGAAAAAGACAAAACCAGCTTATGCGTTTTTGAATACATATATTTCGCACGCCCTGATTCGTGCATAGACGGTGTCAGCGTGCAAAGAGCGCGTATGAGAGCAGGAGCCTATCTTGCGAAAGAACATTCTGTTAGCGCAGATATCGTGATAGGAGTTCCGGACTCAGGCATAGATGCTGCACTTGGGTATGCAAGGACAAGCGGAATTCCGTATGGCATTGGCTTTATAAAGAACAGATATATAGGAAGGAGTTTTATTCAACCGTCACAATCCGAAAGAGAGGATGCAGTTAAACTGAAACTCAATGTGGTAAAAGACAATATAAAAGGCAAACGTGTTGTCATGATTGATGATTCTATCGTCAGAGGGACAACATGCGCAAGAATTGTTGAACTGTTACGTGAGTCAGGTGCCAAAGAGGTCCATATGCGTGTATCGGCTCCCCCGTTTAAGCATCCGTGTTATTTCGGCACAGATATTGACAGTGAGGATAAACTCATAGCATGCAGATATAAATCGGTCGGGGAAATTGCGAAAGTGATAGGAACAGACACATTGGGATATTTGTCAGTGGAAGCTCTTCACAAGATAGCAGAAGAAGCGAATGTCAGCTTTTGTGACGGCTGCTTTACGGGAGAATATCCGATAGCTGTTCCGAAAGAGAACTCAAAAAATAAATTCGACCAAAGAATGGGGTATTATCAAACACTGGATTGATGAAAAAGCAAATAACGTGTTAACTTCCTGCAGTAAAATGAAAAATAAGTTTATAAAAACTCGGCAGAGCCGGAAAAGGCTCTGCTAATTATTTACTTATGAGGTAAATTTGTTCGTAGACAAAAAACGCTGATTTACGGTATTATTTATTTGCATTATAAAGCGTATATAAGAAGAGGTGGTATTTTGGATATCTGCCATATACCCTTCATGAGCATTTATGTCAGGTATCTTTATGCCATTCTCTTGCTTTGCTTCGTATCTATCCTTTTGTGAGAACACAACATCACTGTTTGTTGTTATGTCTTGGCTTTCGGTATCGGTTTGCGGTATATTTTTCTTAGGAGTAGTCTCTTCATAACTGGCATTAATTGGTGATGTCAGTTCACTGATTTGATTGCTCTTTTTTTTAATTCTAACCAGGTTGCCATTTGCAATCTCTTTTTTTATATAATCGTCAAGATTTTTCCTTCCAAAGACTGTAGCAATTTTATTTGTGTCTATAAACACTCTACCATATTGTCCTTTTTCATCAATGTATACTTAACCATATAACTTCCATCGTCTTTTCTTCTTGCATCCTTCTTGGATTTGACCTGTTTAAGTTCGTGTGATATAATTCTTTAATCGGACGAGGAAGATAGCATCCTTCTTGGATGCTATTTTTTTGACCAACATTTGACCAACATATTTAGGTAAAATTAGGTAAAAAAGAAATGCCCATAATCCTTTGTGTATCAAGGAATTACAAGCATTTTCAAGGGCTTTGGTAATGGAGCAGGGTACGGGAGTCGAACCCGCCTCTGAGGCTTGGGAAGCGTCCGTTCTACCGATGAACTAACCCTACAAAGCAAAAGTATTGTATCACAAAGATAACTTCATTTCAAGATTATACACAGCATAAATGCTGATATTAATAAAGAGATACAGAGAGGATGCTGATTATGACTGATAAACTAAAGCTCGGAATTATAGGCACAGGCAATATGGGCCTCGGGCATATTGATAATTACTTAAACGGGAAAATGCCTGAGATAGAAATAACAGCTCTGGCCGACACCGACCCTAAAAAACTCGAAAAAGCAAAAGAAAAAATAACAGATGCAAAGCCCTTCGATAATGCTTCTGCCCTTATAAACAGCGGACTTTGTGATGCTGTCCTGATAGCTACTCCTCATTATATGCATCCGCCTATTGCAATTGAGGCTTTGAATGCGGGTCTTCATGTTATGAGTGAGAAACCTGCCGGAGTATATACAAAACAAGTAAGAGAACTCATAGAAGTTGCGGACAAATCAGAAAAAACATATGCAATAATGTTTAACCAAAGAACAAATTGTGTATACAGGAAGGTCAAAGAGCTTGTCTCGTCCGGAGACTATGGTGAAATCAGAAGAGTTAACTGGATTATTACTGACTGGTTCAGAACTCAGCAATACTATAACTCCGGCGGATGGAGAGCTACATGGTCGGGTGAAGGCGGAGGAGTAATATTAAATCAATGCCCTCATCAGCTTGACTTATGGCAATGGATTTGCGGCATGCCCACTAAAATCAGAGCATTTTGTCATGTGGGTAAATGGCATGACATAGAAGTGGAAGATGATGTAAGCATATATGCCGAATATGAAAACGGCGCAACCGGCACATTCATCACGACTACAGGCGATTGTCCCGGGACCAACAGACTTGAGATAACTCTTGATAAAGCAAAGATAATATGCCAAAACAATCCGATTACGGAAAAATTTGAAATTCTTCTGTATGTCCTTGATGAAAAGACATCTGATTTTATCAGGACTTCGGATAAGGGATTTGATAAAGTTCCGGGTAAATGGACGGATTTACAGACAGATGGGCTTAACGAACAGCACTCAGGTGTCATGAACGCATTTGCTGCACATATACTCAGAGGAGAACCGCTGATTGCCGAAGGTAAAGAGGGCATAAACGGCCTCATAATATCAAATGCAGCTTTTCTTTCATCATGGCTTGATAAGAGTGTGGATATCCCATTTGATGAAGATCTGTTCTATGACATGCTTCAGGAAAAGATAAAAAATTCAAGATATATAAAAACAGTTAATGAACAGACAGAAGAAAATATGAGTAATACATATTAAGGGAGACAACTATTATGGCTGAATTTATTTATTCCGCATTTTGCGATGAATCCGGGGAAAACAGCATCGAAGGACAAATGCAGCAGTGCAAGCTGAATGCAATAACACATATGGAATTAAGAGGCTTCGGGCCGAAACTTAATATCAATAAACTAAGCATAGACCAGGCAAAAGAAATGAAAGAAAAAATAGATGCTGCAGGGATGAAAGTGGCATCTATCGGTTCAGGCTACGGCAAAATCAATATCAAAGAAGACTTTGAGCCTCACTTTGAGGAATTCAAGAATACAATTGAAGTGGCTAAGATACTTAATGCCAAATATATAAGAATATTCAGCTTTTTCTTTGATGAGAATGACAGCTTTGATGAATATGAGCAGGAAGTATTCAAAAGAGTCAAGGCGATGACAGATTATGCATACGAGAACATGATAACTGCCTGCCATGAAAATGAGAAAGACATATACGGAGATATAGCTGAGAGATGTCTTAAACTTTTGGATTATTGTGGCGGAAAACTCAGAGCTGTTTTTGATCCTGCAAATTTTGTCCAGTGCAAAGAAAATACCATAAAAGCATTTGATCTCTTAAAAGACCATATTGAGTATATGCATATTAAAGATGCTCTTTATGCTAACTCCCAGGTTGTTCCCGCAGGAAAAGGCGATGGAAATATAGAATATATCTTAACTCAGCTGAACAAAGAGGATAAAACTATTGTCTTGTCACTTGAACCTCATTTGCAGGTCTTTGAAGGATTGTCAAATCTGGAGGCAAAGCATGATACTGAGAGAGCTCTACCGGAAAATGTATACGAAAGCCACGCTCAGTCATTTAAGATTGCATCAGATTCATTAAAAGAACTGATAAGAAAGATACAGGGATGAAAATGAAAGTTTCCGTTATTGGGTGCGGGAATATAGCCGCAACTCATGTTAATGCTCTTTCAAAACTAAACAATATACAGCTTGTTGCTTTTGTGGACACCGATTTTGAGAAAGCAGAGAAAATGGCTTCTGAATATATGGCTGAAGCTTATTCGGATTACAGGAAAATGCTGGACGAGATAAAGCCGGATTCTGTACACATATGCACTCCCCATTACCTTCATAAAGAAATGTCTCTTGCCTGTCTCAGTAAAAATATCAATGTAATTTGTGAAAAACCCTGTGTAATCCTGCCTGAAGAACTTCCGGAGCTTATAAAGGCTCAAAACGAAAGTGATGCAGTATACGGTGTTTGTCTTCAGAACAGATATAATGACAGCGTAAAGCAGGCTATAAAGGTTATAAGAGCTCAGGACCTGGGCAGAATTATAGGCATAAAGGGAAATGTCCTTTGGAAAAGGGACATAAAATATTATTCGGATTCCTGGCACGGGAAACTGAAACTTGAGGGAGGAGGAACCCTGATTAACCAGGCTATCCACACTCTTGACCTTATGTCATATATTGTGGGAAAAGAACCGGAATATGTGACAGGACATATTTTTAATGATAATTTTAGGGGCCTTATAGAAACAGAAGATACAGTAGGGGCAAGGCTTGACTACGGAGACGGGCTTATAGGAATACTGAATGCAACCACAGGCTTTTCCACGGATGCAAATGCGGAAATCACTGTTTATATGGAAAAAGGCGAGATTCTAATTTCAGCTCTTGATGCGTATCTAAAGGATGAAGAAGGAAATATAAAAAAGATTTCCTCAGTTCAGAATGAGGAAATAATTGGAAAAGCATATTGGGGAAGCGGGCATATTTCACTTATACGAGATTTCTATTCATCTATAGAAGAAGGAGAAAAATTTTCTATTGATGCCTATGAAGCGGCTAAGGTTATGAAAGTTATTTGGTCAATATATGAATCATCTAAGAGCGGAGAAACAATAAAAATATAGTTAAAAAATATCTAGAAAATATCTAAAAGTTTCCCGAACTAAAGTCCTTTTTGGAAATAGTTCGGGGATTTTTTTATATCAGGTCAAGTTCACTGAACTTTTCATAATTTTCAGCCTGATGTATATATTTGACAGCCTCAGCATATACTTTTGTGCTTTCTGAATATCTCTGATATTCCTCTTCTGCTGCCTTTATTAGAGCACTGTTTTCTTTTTGCTCGAGGGAGAGCTTTTGCAATGAAGCCTTATCCTCATGATTTTTTACCATTTTTACTCTTCTTTCACTCATTTCTTTATCTTTGCTGTAGAGAGAATTGAAGTATTCTTCGTCGAAAGACATATCTCCTTTGGGATAGTATTTCATCATAGCCTTGCGGCTTCTAAGTCCCAGCTTTGCAACTTCAATCATTGACTTTCTTAATGCCCTTTCTTCTGCCGTATTTTTCGGCAAGGCTTTGGCAGCTTCCAATTCCACCGGGGATATATCAGCTATGCCCTCAATACCGGCTGCTATGGTTCTTCTTGCCCATTCAAGTTTTGCAAGACCTTCCGGAGTCTCAAATCTTTCAAGTTCCCTTAAAAGATCCCGTGACATTTCTGTTTCTTCGTTTTCTGCTAAAGCCTTCTTTATTTCCTCCTTTGCTGCTTTGCTCTTTTTTAACTCTTTTATGTTAATTTTTCTTTTACCGGAATATTCTTTCGCAGATGAAATCAATGAGGAAATTTTTCCCATATCCTCATCTGTCAGAACGCCGTTCCCGTAGTCCTCTATTGCCGCCCTTAGTTGTAAAATTCTGATAATGGCTTTTTGCTTGACCTCACTGAGATCATAGAAAAAGTAGGGAACAAGATTAAGGGTGGCGCCGACAACAGATAAAATGACCAAGATTCCGACAAGACGATAAAGGGTCGTAGTGTCATAAAGAACATCATACATATTCTCATAACCGTTTCCGTTGTATATTCCGTATTTTTCGTATACAGCAGGAAGAACTGAACTTGTTGCCATAGTCACAAAGGAACCGATTAAGGCGACAGCACCGAACATACCATCTATTCTTTCTCCGCTCTTATATTGCTGATAATCACGTATATCTGCCTGAATTGCCGGATTTAAGACAAGAATAAAGGAATCTGCAACCGAGTTCATATACATGCATAAAAGAACAGTCCAAATAGAGCCCATCAGGGGATATACAAGGGCCAGGAATATGATATTAAAAAGATTGGTGGCAACAAGCACCTTTTTCTTGCCCCATTTTTTTATTGCAAAGGGAGCCAGTACCATTCCCCATGAATATGCCGTTCCGCGTATCAGGGTTATGAGCGAATACTGCTCCGGAGTGCAGAGGTGAGCATAGTTGTAGAGCCACTGCAGAATAACATAAGTACAGGATTCAAGAAAGCCCAGCCAGCCAGCAAGGGAAATAATCCAGAAATATTTGTTCTTGGCAACTTCCCTTAAAGCATCCGTGAATTTAATTTTCATTTTATGGGTCTTGGCAACAACTATCTTTTCTTCCGTTCTTGCATAGACTAGTATTATGAGAACCACACCGAATATTCCTATAAAAGGATAAAGCCATTGATAAACCCTGAGGTCATACATGTTCCCGTCGGAAACATGTTTTGCAATTATCGGCGTAATGAAATTGGTGATGGTGGGTGACAGAGAATAAATCATACTCTTGATAGCGGTTACATTAGTTCTTTCCTGTGAATTCGGAGAAAGCACATGAATCAGGTTCTCATATGCATCATAGAAGAAATTATAGAAGAACTGAAGTCCGAAGTTGTATATGAAAATAAGGATGCAACGTACAATATACGGAACCTTGGAATAGGGAGTAAATACAAAAAGTATGGAAATGATAACAGTGGGAATACCCATCCTGAGAAGGTAAGGCCTGTATTTCCCGGATTTGTATTTTACATTATCAACCATATTGGCCCTAACCATTGTAAGGGGAATATTGGTGATGACGGATATTAAGTACATTATATACATATGCATAGGCTGGATGCCTATGGTATTTCCGATTATAACATTGGTGGTGGATAAAAGCAGTGCAGTTGCCATAGTGAATATGGAATATGCACCTATACCTCCGACAGAATAAGCAAAGATTTCCCTAAAGCTCATATAATTGCCTTCTGCAGGAGAACGCCAATAGGTCTTTACATTTTTCAGCATATTTATGCCTTTGTTTATAAATTTCATTTAAATCACCACATGATTAATTTATCTTCTGAAAAGGTGTCTTAATTTTACCATAAGGAGAAAAAATATGCAAAAAAAGTCAAAATTGATAAAAATATATGAAAAAAGCAGAAAAACAAAGAAAAAAGCAGAAAAACGTGTGTCGCAAACAAAATTTGACCTTATTGAACATTTGACCTATATGTGAAATTGAGTAAAATAATATCAAAGGTCAAAGAAAGTCAAAGTCAAAAAAGCCAGGAGATGATCAAAATGAATATAAGTAACCTTATAGCGGCA
Organism: uncultured Clostridia bacterium; assembly: GCA_937884995.1. Classification (GTDB taxonomy): domain Bacteria; phylum Bacillota; class Clostridia; order Oscillospirales; family Acutalibacteraceae; genus Fimenecus. Next base: position 28,114 of record CAKZZL010000036.1, on the reverse strand, counting down.
ATGATTTCAGATATGCTTGAAGCAGAAGGCAGTGCTGAAATTCAGCGTAATGAACTTGCTCAAAAAGTAGGTTGTGTTCCAAGTCAGATAAACTATGTTATCTCATCCAGATTTACACCGGAGCATGGATACACTGTTGAAAGCCATCGCGGGGGTGGCGGTTATATAAAAATAACTCGTGTAAATTTTGACGTCGGCACTTTGAAGATGCATCTGGTGAATTCAATCGGAAATGAGATCGATGAAGGAACCTGCAGAGCACACATAAAGAATCTTTTTGAGAGAAATATTATTGATGAAAGAACAGCAAAACTTATGCTTGCAGCTTTGATAGGCAGTCCCTACAGAGAACTTGCAAAAGAGACTGCTGATAAGCTCAGAGCATCAATATTCAAGCAGATGATATTGAATACAATATGAAGGAGTGATAAATATGTTATGTCAAAATTGCGGAAAATATGAAGCAACAACTCATGTAAAAAGGATAATAAACGGCGAGGCGACTGAAAATCATCTTTGCAGCGATTGCGCTAAGGCACTTGGCTATGGCGATGCATTCAGCGGATTCGGAAATATATTCTCTGACTTCTTTGGCTCTTTTTTCAACGGACCGGATTTAGGAGCTCTTTCAGCACATACACTTAGGTGTGAAAAGTGCGGAAGTACATTTAGCGATATCGTTGAAAACGGTAAAGTAGGATGTTCGGACTGTTATAAAACATTCTATGACAAGCTCCTTCCTTCGCTCAGAAGACTTCATGGCAAGACAAAACATGAAGGAAAGATTCCGAATATCATTCAAGCAGAACTTTCAACTGAAGATAAGGAAATTAACGAGATTGAAAAGATGGAGCAGGAGCTCAAGAATGCAATTGATGCGCAGGAGTTTGAAAAGGCAGCTCAACTCAGAGACAAGATAAAAGAAATGAAGGATAAGGAGGCTGAAAACAATGAGTAAGTGGTATATAGGTGCCGGAGAGCAAAATGATGTAGTCATAAGTACCCGTGTAAGACTTGCCAGAAATATCAGCGAATATCCTTTTCCCTGCAAGCTTAACACAAAAAGCAGGACAGAGCTTAACAATCTCATAGAATCTACTGTCATGAAAGACAACAAATACAATTTAAGATTTGTTGAAATGAAAACGATGGCAAGATTCGAAGCTGCAAGTATGGCTGAAAAACACATAATCAGTCCTGAATTTGCATCTGATGCAGACGGAAGAGCAATACTCATATCCACTGATGAAGACATTTGTATAATGCTTTGTGAAGAGGATCATATAAGGCTCCAGGTAATGAGACCCGGCTATGCGCTTGATGAGGCATATGAGCTGGCAAATGAGATAGATGACAACTTGAATGAAAAATTCGATTTTGCGTTTGATAATAATCTTGGATATCTGACGCAATGCCCGACAAATCTCGGTACCGGGATGAGAGCCTCTGTTATGCTTCATCTGCCTGCACTTACAATAAGCGGACAGATATCAAAATTACAAACTACCATTTCCAGACTGGGATTAACACTTCGCGGTGCATTCAGTGAAAGCAACGGCACAGTCGGTGATATCTACCAGCTGAGCAATCAGATTACACTTGGTATTTCTGAAAAATCTGCTATTGAAAACTTAAAGTCCATAACATTGCAGCTTTGTGCTCAGGAAAGACAGGCGAGAGAAGAACTCTTAAAGAGTATGGATACGGATGATGCGATATTCCGTGCATATGGAATTTTGAAATATGCAAGAGTTCTTTCAACAGAAGAAATGCTCAGGAATCTGTCTTTGGTCAGACTCGGTTCCGTAAGCAAAAAACTGGACTTGCCGCTTGAAACAATTAATGAACTTATGGTTTCATTGCAGCCTGCATCAATTAATGTTAACGCGGGACAAAAGCTTAATAAGTTTGACAGAGATGTTGAACGAGCAAAGAAAGTAAGAGAAATGATTTGAAAAAGAATATATAAGTAAAAACGGGGGTGATTACCATGTATACTTTTACAGGATTTACGGAAAAGGCAAACAGAGCCTTGAATCAAGCTATTAATATTGCAGAAAAATTAGGCCATAGTTATATAGGAAGTGAGCATCTGCTTATGGGCCTTCTCAGCGACTCGGCTTCGGAAGCAGGTAAAGTTCTGACTTCAAAAGGATTATCATATGAAAATGCATTATCAATAATTCATGCAAATCTGGGCATAGGGATCCCGAGAAAGCTTTCAGCTTCCGATCTTACTCCCAGAGCCAAACACATTATTGAAGGAGCTTTATCTTTGTCGGTTTCCATGGGACAGTCACTTGCAGGAACAGAGCATATTCTCTTGTCATTATGCAGGGAAGGTTCCGGCATGGGATGTGAAATACTCTCGATAGCAGGGATTTCTCCGCAGGACATTATATCCGAAATGGGAGGCCTTCGTCGCAGACCCGGCAAAGAGAAGCAGGATGAAAACCAGGGAGAAGATAATCTTGAAAAGTTCTCGAGAGATCTTACAAAGCTTGCAAAAGAAAACAAGATAGACCCGGTTATAGGCAGAGATGAGGAAATACAAAGGGTTATTCAGATTCTTTCAAGAAGAACCAAAAACAATCCCTGCCTTATAGGAGAACCGGGCGTAGGTAAAACAGCTATTGCGGAAGGCCTTGCACTTAAGATAATCAACGGCGAGGTACCGGAACTTTTGACAAATAAAAGAATCCTTTCTCTTGATCTTACCGGTATGGTTGCAGGAACCAAGTACCGTGGAGATTTTGAAGAAAGAATTAAAAATGTCATCGATGAAGTAAAAAATGACAAGAACAGTATTTTATTCATAGATGAGGTTCATACTTTGGTCGGAACCGGAAATGCCGAAGGCGCTGCAGATGCTGCCAATATATTAAAACCGTCGCTTGCGCGTGGCGAACTTCAGATAATAGGTGCGACAACAATCGATGAATACAGAAAAAATATCGAAAAAGATGCTGCACTTGAAAGAAGATTCCAGCCGGTTATGGTTTTGGAACCGACACCTGAGGATGCTGTCCTTATTCTTAAAGGCCTTCGCGACAAATATGAGGCTCATCACAAGGTAAAGATTACAGATGAAGCAATCAATGCCGCCGTTGAGTTGTCAACAAGATATATAGGTGACAGATTCCTGCCTGATAAAGCAATAGACCTTATAGACGAAGCAGCATCACGTGTAAGACTTAAACAATTTACAGCACCGCCGAACATAAAGGAAATGGAAAAGAGACTTAATGCCATAACCGGTGAAAAGCAGAATGCTGTTGATAAACAGGATTATGAAAGTGCTGCAAAACTTCGTGATGAAGAAAAGACTTTACGTGAGATATATGAGAACGAAAAGTCCAAATGGCAACAGGCAGACCACGGACACGGCGCAGCTGTTACGGAGAGCGAGATAGCAGAGATTGTATCCAGCTGGACAGGAATTCCTGTAACAAAGATGACCGAGCAGGAAAGTGAGAGACTGTTAAATCTTGAGAAGGAACTTCATGAAAGAGTTGTCGGACAAGATAAGGCAGTTACAGCAGTTGCAAAAGCCATAAGAAGGGGAAGAGCAGGACTTAAGGACCCAAAGAGACCTATCGGTTCCTTCATATTCTGCGGACCCACGGGCGTAGGTAAAACAGAATTAACCAAGACACTTGCAGCTTCCATGTTCGGTGATGAGAATGCCATGATCCGACTTGATATGTCTGAGTATATGGAAAAGCATACCGTGGCAAAACTCATTGGCTCGCCACCCGGATATGTAGGTTATGATGAGGGCGGACAGCTTACTGAAAAAGTAAGAAGAAAGCCATATTCCGTTGTTCTTTTTGATGAAATTGAAAAGGCGCATCCAGACGTGTTCAATATGCTTCTTCAAATCCTGGATGATGGTGTGCTCACCGATTCAAAGGGAAGAAAGGTTGATTTCAAAAATTGCGTTATTATTATGACATCAAATGTCGGTGCCAGACAGATAAATGAGGAAAAGACATCCCTGGGCTTCGGCGATGATTCCAAGACAAAAGAAAAAACCGAGGAAAATATATATGATGCAGTAATGGGAGAGTTGAAAAAGACATTCAGACCCGAGTTTTTGAATCGTGTTGATGATATAATCGTGTTCAACCGCCTCGGCAAAAAGGATATTGAATTAATTGCATCAAAGCTTCTTAGGAATCTTGAAAAACGTCTTAATGATATTGATATAAAAATGGAATTCGATGATTCTGTGGTTAAGTTTGTATCAAAGGCAGGATTTGATGAGGTTTACGGCGCAAGGCCGTTAAAGAGAACAATTCAGTCCAAGGTTGAGGATGTCCTGTCGGAAGACATATTGGACAGGGAAGTTGAAAAGAATAAATCATATATATGCTCATGTGACAGCCGCGGAAAGCTGAAAATCAAAGAGAGTTAAAAAGAACCCTCAGAGATTGCACAGAACCGTAAAAAGTAGACAATAGAAAAAAACAGACCCCCTAGGGTAGAATAAAAGAAACTACCATAGGGGGGATTTTTATGCCAAGGAAGTATAGACGCATAGGAAAATACGAAAACGAAATAATTCTTTAGCAGAGAATTTCTTTTCAATGAATAGGAATCATTGTTGAAGAGTAATAAAATACCAAACAAAAATATTGTAGTAAGCGTTATTAATGCAGTCTTTGTGGTTTTTGCAATTCAATAGCAAATCGTTGATATACCGCAAACATAAATGACAAAACATTCATTTTGCCTAGAGAAGAAACAAAAAAATATTTTTGTAGTAATGATAAAAGAAAGACCTTGAATACGAAGGATCAAAAATCAAGCAGTTGGTATTTGTCTTTTGTTATCATCTGACGAATCAGAACAAGCTTTTGGTTCTGATAAAATCAATAATGTTTTCGTGCTTTACTCCGTTGCGTTTCTGAAGAAGATAATCCGTTGTGAGCAGGTATTTGGGGTAGTTGTCCGGTATAGATTCAAAAGGCTTATACTCACGGTTTTCTGTTTCTTCGCTTTCATTTATCGTATATGCGACCTGAACATAAGCGTAATTCAATTCATCATCTCTGATAATAAAATCGCACTCAAGAGTCCCGATTCTGCCGATGCTTACCGAATAATTAAGACTTCTTGCATAAATATAAACGATATTTTCAAGAGTCGGTCCGTAATTAATTCTGTTATCGGTGTTGAGAGAAAAATAGAAAGAAAGATCGGAAAGATAGTATTTTTTCTCACCCTTTAACGATTTCTTGGATTTCATATCAAAACGATTGCATTGATATAGTATCTTTGCATCAACCAGTGCCGTAATGTATCTGCTGATCGTTTCTTCTTTTATAACAGTTCCGTTTTTCTTAAGCTCGGATTTGATATTCTTAATACTGACCGTAGCGCCGAAATTGTTGATAATATAATTCTGAACCGCCTCAAAGTTTGCTCTGTTTCGGATTTTAATACGCATCTTGATGTCTTTTTCAAGTATTTCGTTTACAACGGATCTTACATAAGTTCGTTTGTCGGAAAGGTTATCAAATTTAACGGCAAGCGGGAAACCTCCTTCAACAAGATAATTGTTCAATTCAATCATAATATTGCTGTCAATGGGCTTGTTATAAAAATGCTTCATTTCTTCGTATTCATCGAAGCTGAGAGTGAACATTTCGAATTCAATATATCTGCCCGTAAGCTTTGTTGACAGCTCGCCGCTTAACATATATGAATTTGAACCAGTAATGAAAATAGAATAGTTACCGTCATCTCTGTAAGCGTTGACAACCTCTTCGAAATCCTTTACATTCTGAACCTCATCAATGAACAGATATTTCAAACCTTCGGTTGTTGACTTTTCTGCTATAAGTTCATCAAGTTGGTCATCGGTTTTAATCTTACGGTACTTTCTGCTGTCGAGATCAAAATATATAATACTGTCTTCATTTACGCCTTTTTCAAGTAGCTCATCTTTAACCATAGACATAAGACTTGACTTGCCGCAGCGCCTGACTCCGGTAATGACCTTGATAATCTCCGTTTCATCGTAAAAATTGCGAATCTTTTTGAGATACTTTTCTCTTTTATACAAAGGGTTCATATAATCACCTCACTTATATTATACTCAAAACCATTAAAAATACAAGTTAAGGGGGATAATATTGTTAATTGCCCGATAAAAGCCCCCTTAACTCGCACTTTTTGTCTTGGATAATTTGGTGAAAAAATACAACTAAAACAAAACTGACACCTCTTGAACAAAGATGTCAGTTCGTTGCTTAAATTTAGTATTCTACATCAAGTAGTCTTTTTTGTACTGTCTACACAAAGTGGTGCAGTTCATTAAACCCGGGGCCTTATATAAGTATATACAATTAAGTGTTACTAATTTAGTATACCACTACACAGTTTCTATAATAAAGTCACTAAATTTAGAAAGCCAAATCGTATCATTCATTAGGAGAGCCAGCATATTCTGGTATTGCTACATATACTCTAACACCATTATCAAACACAAAAGTATTACCAAACATGTCCCTATGATAAATCTGTGGCTCACCGTTAACAAGATATACTTCGCCATCTTCGGTCTTAACATAATCTGCAGGGCAATAATAGAAAAAGATTGCCAAAAAAGAAATTACTAACAACAAAAGAATAATTATAATTTTAATTACTATATTTCTTTTTTTTGATTTCATCCTACAGCACCTCCCTTCTAATTTTGATTCATCTGTTATCTTTTCAATATGGTCTGGCACAGCAACAACATACTTAACGCCATTTTCTATAATATATATCTCACCAACATCATTAGTGAAATAAGAAACGCTACCATTTTTATTAAAGTATGGTGATAATTGATTGTTTTTGCTTTTGACTTGACCGCAGAGGGAGCCGAGCTTTTAATCAGAAATATAACTGAAATTAAGCTTGCCGACAATGTTACATTTGAAGTAAAAAACAGTGAAACTATAAGAGATGAATTCGATTACCCCGGCGTAAGAGTATATATAACAGCTCGTTTCGAGGGGTCAATTCAAAACTCTGAGGGATTTTCATCTGAAAAATTATCGTATTTGTCCGTCGCCTTCAATGACATATTTGAAGCAACAAAGCTCATCAAGGCCAAGCGGACCACGTGCATGAAGTTTTTGAGTGGATATACCCATTTCACACCCGAGACCGAATTCGCCGCCGTCTGTAAATCTGGTTGATGCATTGACATATACAGCAGCAGAATCGACTTGTGCCAAAAACTTGGCAGATGCCTCATGGTCTTTTGTAATGATTGCATCAGAGTGACCTGTTGAGTGCTCACGTATATGTTGTATTGCTTCCTCTAAAGAATCCACAACTTTGATGCCCATGATATAGTCAAGGAATTCTGTATCAAAGTCCATCGGACTTGCAGCTTCTCCTTCTATGATTTCAAGAGCTTTTTCATCAAGTCTGAGTTCAATAGGATTTTCATATCTGTTTGTTACAAGACGCTCTTTAAGTGCAGGAAGAAATTCGTGCGCTATATCTTTGTGAACAAGACATACCTCTGCAGCATTGCATACGGATGGACGGCTGCACTTGGCATTTTCAACGATATTAAGAGCCATATCCTGGTCTGCAGCTTTGTCTACATATATGTGGCATATGCCTGTTCCGGTCTCAATAACAGGTACGATTGCATTATCTACACAATGACGTATGAGATTTTTACCACCGCGCGGGATAAGTAAATCAACATATCCTCTTGCTCTCATAAGCTCGTCAGCGGACGTGTGCGTTGTATCCTGTACAAGTTCAATTGCATTTTCGGGAAGACCTGCCCGCAGAAGTCCCTGCTTCATGGCGTCCACTATTGCCTGTGCGGATTTGTGAGCTTCTTTACCGCCTCTTAATATGCAAGCAGAACCTGCTTTGATTGAGAGTGCTGCTGCATCGGAAGTCACATTGGGTCTGCTTTCATATATTATTGCTATAACGCCCATAGGGGATGTGACTTTGCTTATCTTAAGTCCGTTAGGCCTTACAAAACTGTCGATTATTTTGCCTACAGGGTCCGGCAAAGACGCAACCTGCCTTATTCCGTCTGCCATAGAGTCAATTCTCTCAGATGAAAGTGCAAGCCGGTCCAGCATTATCTCCGAAACAACATCTCTGGCATATTCCATATCTTCGTTATTCGCATCCAAGATGTCTTGCTTGTGTTCTATAAGTGCATCAGCCATTCTGTATAGTGCGTTATTCTTCTTCTCGGAAGAGATATTACACATCATCTTTTTTGCTTCTTTTGCACTTTTAAGTATTTCTTGAGTAGTCATAATCAGCGCCTTCCAACAAATTTAGTACCAACAGGTTTCCCTTCAACTATTTCATAAAGAGAATCGGGGTTTTGACCATTGGTAATAATCATATCACAACCGTTGTTCATTACAATCTGAGCAGCGGCAATTTTTGTCTTCATACCGCCAGAGGCCAGAGAAGAACCTATGCCACCTGCAAGTTTTTCTATTTCAGAATTTATTTCAGAAACCGTAGGAATCAGTACTGCTGACTTATTTTTATGCGGGTCAGCTGTAAAAAGTCCGTCGATATCAGATAAAAGTATAAGAATATCAGCATCTATCGCACATGCCACATTGGCAGCCAGTGTGTCGTTGTCGCCGAATCTGATTTCGTCCGTTGCAACACTGTCATTCTCATTAACGATGGGTAAAGCTCCCATTTCCAGAACTTTTCGGATTGTATTTTTGAAGTTTGAATATCTTGTTTCGTTCAAAAAGTCATCTGCAGTCAGAAGAATTTGTGCTGTCACCTGGTTATATATGGAAAACTGTTTATCATATTCATACATGAGTTCACATTGCCCTATGGCAGCAGCTGCCTGTTTACCCGGAATATCTTCGGGTTTTTGGCTGAGATTCAGTTTTCCTATGCCCATTGCAATGGCACCGCTTGAAACCAATATGATTTCATGACCTGCATTCTTTATGTCAGACAGTACTTTAACAAATTTCTCAAAATGCCGTATATTAAGACGGCCCGATTCATATGTTAAGGATGAACTGCCTATTTTAACAACAATTCTCATCTGCTTTCTCCATCACATATTTTTTGCCTTCATATACCCGGCAAGGATTGCATCTATAACTGCTCCGCGGAATCCCGCCTCTTCAAGGGCTCTGACTCCTTCTATTGTTGTTCCGCCCGGTGAGCATACCGCATCCTTTAATACATCAGGATGCTGACCTGAACAGCGTACCATTTTTGCTGCGCCTTCAACCATTTGAGCAGCATATTTTATAGCGTTTTCACGGGGAAGCCCGCATGCAACTGCACCGTCTGCAAGAGCATCAATAAAGGTGTATGCATAAGCAGGACCGCTTCCGGATAATGCACATGCCGCATCAATCAGGTTTTCAGGGAGATAGTCAACAGTGCCTGCATTTTCGAGCAGAGCTATATAGTCATTGACATCTTCTTCGCTTGTGTCTTGATAACAATATTGAATTACACCTGCAGCAACACTTACAGGCGTGTTAGGCATCATGCGGATAACAGGACATTTAATTCCTATCATTGAAACGATTTTATCGATAGTCGTTCCTGCAGCCATGGAAGCAATAACAAATCTGTCCTTGCGTGCCATAAGCACAGGTGCGATTTCCTTGAGAACGGCAGGAAGAACCTGAGGCTTTACGGCTAAAAAGATAAGTGAGCACTTTTCTGCTATTTCGATATTGGAAGACTGGATAGATCCCGGTAAAAGTTTAGCAAAGTCAGCTAATTTTTCAGCAGAATGATCGGAAAGATAAAGAGAAGAGTCGGATATATTTGAGTATACAACTTTTGCAATTGTTCCTCCCATATTACCTGTTCCGATAAAGCCTATGTTTTTATACATCTCGACTGCCCCCTGAAAATATTTTTAAAAAGTATATCACGATAAGCGTAAAAAAGCAATAAAAGAGGGCAGACACAAATCTGCCCTGCGAAACTGCTGCAAATCAATCATGGAATAATTTTTTATCACCATAATTTATGATGCGTGCAATTGTCGGACTGAAAATAAGGTTAACAGCTAGTTCAATAAAGAAATTAACTCCTATAAGGCCGACAAAGATGAATTTGATGGCGTTTGTATCGCCTGCCCACTCTCTGATTGTAGGCATAAAGAATGCCAGACATCCGAGAATGAATACACCCGTGTTTACGACAGGGGTAAAAATACCTGAAATATAGGTAGCGACGGTTTCGTTCTTCTTTTTAAGAAGGTCGTAAATGAGACCTGATACAAAACCTGCAAGTATGCCTTTAAGCATAACGGTTGCAATCGTGCCGGGAATATTTACTGCGAGAAATGCTGCCGCATCTCCTGAAAGCAGTACCATGAGTCCGAAAACTCCGCCAAGCCAAGCACCAATCCATTTGCCGTACAGTGCAGCACCTACTACTATCGGCACCAGTGCCAGTGTGATTGAGAAAGGACCGATTTTGATTGTTGATGCAAGAAGTTGTAAAACTACAACTACTGCTGTTAAGATACCAATCATTACGATCTTTCTGTTTTTTTCTGTATTAGACATATATATTCCTCCTTGCTGCTGCTCCTTTACAGGATGCAACGCAAAATTTAGCATAGTTATATGTTCTTTATATATATTTGTTTAAGTCCTTTAAGTAAAAGATCACTGTCGTGAATCATCTCGTGCGAACAAACTGAAGCCAAAAAGCCTGAAAGTCCACCTGTTGTAATTATTGTTTCGGGTTTTCCCATCTCTTCCGACAGCTTATCTATAAGTCCGTCAATCATAGCTGCAGTTCCCATAACAATACCACTTTGCATACAGTCTATTGTGTTGGTTCCGCAGACTTTTTTAGGTGCTTCCATGCTTATTGCGGGGAGAAGAGAAGCTCCCTTTGTCAGTGCATCAAGTGAGATTGCAACGCCCGGTGCTATTGTGCCACCGCGATAACCGCAATTTCGGTCGATAACATATATTTTTGTTGCAGTACCCAGATCAACAACGAAAGCAGGCAATTTGTAGCATGCTATTGCACCGACTGCTCCGGCTACAAGATCAGCACCCAGTTCCGACGGGTCATCGGTTAGAATGTTCAGCCCTGTCTTTATACCGGGACCTACTATTTTAACGGATTTGCCTGTGATGGTCTTGATTGCTTTTTCAACATCCTTTGTGATTTCGGGAACGACCGAACTCATTATTGATGCCTCTATATTCTTTGTATCTATTTTATGAAGTCTGAATATCTCGGAAAATTGTATTGCAAACTGATCGGAAGTCTTTTTCTTTTCAGTGGCAATGCGTGAGTTCATGACAAGTTCATCATGGTCAAATACACCTATATTTATGTTTGTGTTTCCGACATCTATCGTTAAGAGCATTTCTCTATCACCTCACGAGTTCTCATTATACTATATCTTTTTTCCCTTTTCAAGAGATTTCAGAAGTGATATACTATATATGATAAAGAAGGGAGTAGAGTCTGTGATTTGTAATTTGTGTCCCAGAAACTGCAATGCAGAGAGAACAGAACACGATAGAGCCGGTTTTTGCAATATGCCCTTAAATCCTGTAATAGCACAGGCTGATCTCCACTTCTGGGAAGAACCCTGTATCAGCGGCAAAGGCGGGGGCGGGGCTGTCTTTTTCTCAGGTTGTTCCCTCAAATGCTGCTATTGTCAAAATTTCAAAATAAGCAGCAAAGGCTATGGAAAAGAAATAGGGGTAGGGAGACTTGCCGATATCTTTAAGGAACTTGAGGACAAGGGTGCCTCCTGCATAGACCTTGTAAGCCCTTCACATTTTGCATACTCCGTTCTTAAGGCATTTGATATATACAAGCCACAAATACCCGTGGTATATAACAGCTCAGGATATGAGAAAGTTGAAACACTCAAAATGTTTGAAGGTATCGTAGATGTATATCTTCCGGATCTTAAATATGTCGAAAGTGAAATATCTGAAAAATATTCATCCTGCAAAGACTATTTTCAATATGCTTCAGAGGCAATAAAGGAAATGAAAAGACAGGTTCCGGAGAACATCTTTGTAGACGGGCTCATAAAAAAAGGCCTTATAATAAGGCATCTTGTACTGCCCTCAAATATGGAAAACAGCAGGAGGGTACTGAGATGGATAAGAGAAAATCTCGGAGACGGGGAGTATATAAGCCTTATGAGTCAGTATACACCCTGCAGTGAATCGGAAAAACATCCTGAAATAAACAGAACACTTATGACTGCCGAATATGATAAAATCCTAGACTATTTCTTCGAAATAGGGCTTAAAAACGGATATATGCAGGAAAAGAGCTCTGCAAAAGAAATTTTCGTTCCTCCATTTGATCTCAGAGGAATTTAGGGATTGCATTGCAAACAAAAGTATGGTAAAATTTATGTGTATAAATATTCACACGGAGGTATATTTTATAATGAAAAAGTTTTTAACTGAATTCAAGGAATTCATTGCAAAGGGCAATGCACTTGAACTTGCAGTCGGTGTTATCATCGGTGGTGCTTTCGGTGCTATCGTTAATGCGCTTATTGATAATATCATTAATCCGCTTATAGCTTGCATCGGAGGAACGGATATCGGCTTTGCTTTTGAAATCATTAAGGGTAATGAAGCTACAAAAGTTGACATCGGTGCATTTATTTCCGCTATTCTTAATTTCATTATCATAGCTTTCATTGTTTTCTGCATTATCAAGTCAGCAAACAAAGCAAGAGAAAAAGCTAGTAAGAAAAAAGAAGATGAAGAAGAGCCTACAACTAAGGCTTGTCCTTTCTGCAAGAGTGAGATTGCTATTGAGGCAACAAAGTGCCCTCATTGTACATCTGATATACCTGAAGAAGCAGAATAAGTTTATATTTGTTAATACTTTATAACAAGAGAATTTTATTCACTCTGTTGTAAGTTATTATAAAAATTAGAAGTTGTTTAGGGAGGATATCACAATGGATTATGATTATAGCGCAGCTGCAGGCTTAGGTGTTGGCCAAGTAATTATTGGAATCGCTTGCTGTGTATTGGTAATTGTTGCAATGTGGAAAATTTTTGCTAAAGCAGGCAAACCGGGATGGGCAGCTATTGTTCCTTTCTATAATCTCTATGTTTTATTTGAGATTACATGGGGCTCAGGTATTAAGTTCTTACTTTTACTTATCCCGTTTGCTAATTTCGTAATTAGTATTATAACAATGGTTAAACTTGCAAAAGTATTTGGCAAAGGCGGCGGATTTGCAGCAGGCCTTATTTTCCTTGGCCCGATTTTCCAGCTTATACTTGCCTTTGGCTCAGCTCAATACGTTGGAATAAACGGCGCACAGGCAGCAGCTCCGGCTCCTGAAGCACCGGTTGCACCTGCATATACCCCGGCTCCCGAAGCTGCAGCTCCCGTTGAAGAAGCAGTTGAGGAAACTGTTGAAGAGGCAGCTCCTGCAGCAGATATCGTTATTGAGCCAGCTCCAATGGATGATGACCAGTAAGATATCTAATCTTAATATAAAAGTGAGGCACCTTAAGGTGCCTCATTTTTCATATTGTCTTTTAAAAAATTGATTGCTTTATCAATCCAGCCTTCTGCATCTTTTCCTTCAGCCAGCCCTATACCATGTCCGCCGCTTACATAAAGCAACAACTCATTTTTTATACCGATTTTATCAAGCGCTTCCTTGAGTTTTATGCTGTTGTCGGGACATACAGAATTATCATCTTTGTTATGCCAAATGAATGTTGCAGGAAAATCTTTTCTGACCAGATATTCTACGGATGCCTTTTTTCGGTCTTTTTCACCCGGAAACAGTCCTAAAAAGTTTTTCAGTGATTCCTTATGTGTCGGATTTTCCATGGAAATAAGGGGATAAGTCAGCATTAACACATTCGGCTTCAGGTTATATTTCTGCCCGTTATATTCCCCTTCATATTTCTCATATTCAGTGCAAAAGATAGCACAAAGGTGACCGCCTGCCGAACTTCCCATAAGCGCAAAATCATCCGCATCTATTCCAAAATCAGAAGCATGGTATTTGATATAATTAATTGCTCTTGCCAAATCTTCAAGCGGATGAGGATATCTCGCATTTCCCGGCCCTACACTATAGAAAAGGACAAAGGCGTTAAAACCCGCTTTGTTCAACTTTTCGGCAAAGGGTCTGCCCTCATTCGAATCGGATACAAATTTGTATGCCCCGCCTGGACAAACAATGACAAAGGGTGAACTTTCATCTATAAGGTATGACTCAAGATATACGTTTTTCCTTTGGGGACGTTCTTTAATTTCATCTTTGCTATAAATATGGTAAATCATTATCAGTGCCTCATATCAAGAATGGCGCCCTTTTCAGAGCGCCATTTGATTTTACTCTACAGTTACGGATTTTGCAAGGTTTCTGGGCTTATCAACATCATATCCTTTTGCAACAGTTGTATGATATGCAAGAAGTTGTAAAGGAATAACTGCCAGAGAAGGCATCAAACATTTTTGTTCTGCGGGAACATATATTACTTTGTCAGCAACATCTTCGATTCCCTGAGTGCCTTCTTTAACAACAGCAACAACCCATGCACCGCGCGCTCTTACTTCTTTTATATTTGAAATGGTCTTTCCTAAAAGAGCATCATCGGTTGCAACAGCAACTACAGCCGTACCGTTCTCTATAAGGGAGATGGTGCCGTGTTTTAATTCGCCTGCACCGTAACCCTCACAATGGATATATGATATTTCTTTAAGTTTGAGAGACCCTTCAAGACAAAGCGGATAATCAATACCGCGTCCGATGAAGAACATGCTCTGCTTATCCTTTATATGCTCAGCTATCTCCTTGGTGATATCGCTTGTATCTAATGCTTTTTCAATCTTTTCAGGAAGAGCGAGTATCTCTTCTGTGAACTGACGAAGGTTACTTTCAGCCATAAGTCCTTTCTTATGAGCCAGGTAGCCTGCCAATATATAGCAAACTCCGATTTGTGCGCTTAATGCTTTTGTTGTAGCTACGGCAATTTCTGCACCTGCATTTGTATATATTACACCGTCAGATTCTCTTGCTATTGTGCTGTATAAGACATTAACAATTGAAAGTGTGAAAGCACCTCTGGCTTTGGACTCTCTCAGCGATGCCAATGTATCTGCAGTCTCGCCTGACTGACTTACAAAGATACAAAGATCATTTTCGTTAAGAATGGGATTTCTGTATCTGAATTCACTCGCAATATC
The DNA here is from genome assembly GCA_937884995.1 of uncultured Clostridia bacterium. Lineage (GTDB taxonomy): Bacteria > Bacillota > Clostridia > Oscillospirales > Acutalibacteraceae > Fimenecus. The sequence continues at coordinate 12,898 of CAKZZL010000036.1, read as the reverse complement.
AACAATAACAGGAAGTCTTGCCATGTCTTCAATGATATATTTAGCTACCATACCTACATGATAGGCACTGCCGCATGCAACAATGTGAATTCTGCTTATTTTCTTTTCAAATCCTTCCGGGAATTCAAAGGGAAGAACAATTTTTCCGTCTTTTATAAGGGGAGAAACTGTATCACGAAAAGCTTTGGGCTGCTCATAGATTTCTTTCTCCATAAAATAGTCATGGCCGTTCTTTTGAGCAGCGTCCACACTTAAATTGATGGTTTTTGTTTCACAGGGACATTCCTTACCATCGATGTCGTAGCATTTAATTTCATCTTTTGTCAATTCGATGAAGTCATTGTCTTTGACAATATAGCAATCCTTGGTATATGGAAGAAGTGCAGGTATATCTGATGCAATATAGTTCTGACAGTTACCTTTTCCTATAATCATAGGATTGTCTTTCTTCATAGCGAAAACTCTGTCGTTATAGTCTTTAACGATCATAGCAATAGCATAAGAACCTTCGATTCTCTTTGAAACAGCTATCATTGTTTCAACAGCATTTCCGTTATATAAATAGTCAAAGAGCTGTGCAACGACTTCTGTATCTGTTTCTGACTTAAAAATATAACCTTTTCCTATAAGTTCATTTTTAAGCTCTATGTAGTTTTCGATGATTCCGTTGTGTACAAGAGTTACTATGCCGTTCATCGAACTATGAGGATGCGCATTTATATCATCCGGTATGCCGTGAGTTGCCCATCTTGTGTGTCCGATGCCGATAGTACCTACAGGGTATACCTTGTCAACTTCTGCCTGAAGATTGTCAATACGCCCTTTTTCTTTTACAACAGTTACTTTGTTATCGCCGAGTACGGCAATCCCTGCAGAGTCATAGCCTCTGTATTCGAGTCTTCTGAGACCTTCTATAAGGATGGGAGTGGCCTGGTTATCACCAATATAGCCTACGATTCCACACATAATGTATCCTCCGAAATATCAGTCAAGAATGATTCCCATTGCGCCCGGCGCAGGCAGTGCTGCATTGGATTCATCGGTGTCTATATGCATAGCAAGAGAAAAGTTTTCGCTTACTCTTACAACAACATCACCGAATATCAAATCTCTGCCGTTTGATGACGGAATCTTAACATTTACGATTTGCTTATCTTTAAGTTTATAGTTTTCAGCATCTTCAGGTGTCATATGGATATGTCTTTTTGCAACTATAACGCCTTCACTGATTTCAACTTCGCCTTCAGGACCAACCAGTTTGCAACCCGGTGTTCCTGCAATGTCGCCTGACTCACGTACAATAGCTTCAACGCCGATTGTGCGTGTATCTGAAGCGGAAAGTTCGACCTGATCAGCCTTACGTGTAGGGCCTAAGATAGAAACAGAAGGGAATTGACCCTTAGGACCGATTACTGCAACTCTTTCAAAGCAGGCAAACTGCCCCGGCTGCGATAAATCTTTTTTCTTTGTAAGTGTATATCCTTTACCGAAAAGAGTCTCAAGAGACTCTTCGGTAACATGAACATGTCTAGCAGATGTTTCAACCAAAACTGTCTTTTCCATAATATTACTTCCTTTTTTACTTTGATTTTCGAAATATATTTTACTATTTTTAACTGCTTTTGTAAAGTGCGGCGATTAGATGATTTCCTTAAATGATCTAACGGAATAATCAGCTATTTGCCTTATTTTTTCCCAATCTTTTGCAGAAGCATCGTCATACATTCCGCACGTAATAAAACCGGCTTTCTTTGCACTTTGTATTCCAAAGAGTATATCCTCACACACTAGACAACGCCCCGGTTTCACATTCATTTTTTTTGCACATAAGAGATAAACATCCGGCTCGCTTTTGTCTTTGCTTACTTCATTTACATATGTCTTTTCGTCAAAGTAGCAAAAAACTCCGTTTGCCTGCAATACTGTTTTGCAAAGACTGTCTTCGGAAGCGGTCGCATATCCGATTTTTATATCATGCTTTTTGCATTCTTCCAGAAATTCTTTGGCACCTGCTTTCAGCTTCACATGATATTTGTATGCATCAATTGAAAGGTCGTGCCATTCCTGTATTATTTCCTCAACAGATTCCTTTATTCCATATGCTTCTTTGGTGTAGCTTGCAGCTGCATCAAACGGCATTTTCTTTATATTGTCCTTATATTCCGGGGGAATATCCATGTTACGTCTTCTGAAAAACTCCAGGTCAACCTCGTGCCAGACATTCATGGAATCTATGAATGTACCGTCAAGGTCAAAAATTACTCCGTCTATGTCATCAAATATCATTTTCAGTCTCCAGGTATTTCTCTATTGCAATTGCAACACCGTCTTCCATGTTGGATGCGGTTATATATTTTGCCTTTTCTTTCGTATCATCCCATGCGTTATCCACAGCATAGGAATAGCCGGATATTGAAAGCATTTCACGGTCGTTGCCGCTGTCGCCGAAAGTCATAACTTCATCCGGGGATATTCCCAGATAATTGCAAAGAGCTTTTAAGCTTGTCCCTTTGTTTGCGGATATGTCATTTGTCTCAAGATTGTCTTTTATGGATGATGTTGTATTTAGGTTACCGAGGGCATAAAGCCGGGGCAGATAGTCATCAAGGACATCTCCGACAATATACATGATGCTTATTTTTTCGACTCCTTGATTCCCTATGATCTCAGACAGATCATCAACAATTATTGCCGCATTTCTTAGAATATCCCTGTATTGATGAGGTATATTCTCATAATATGAAGATAGATCTGTATGGCAGTCCATATAGCACTCGCCGTTAAAGTAGATCTCATGCTGAAGATTTCTTTCATTTATCATACCGAGAATCTTTTTCGCTTTTTCTCCAGGAATCAGATTGGAGTCCACAACAGTTCCTTTTCTCAGGTCGTATGTCATTGCGCCGTTGGATGTTGACAGAAAGTCTGCAAAAGGCAATTGCATGAGTGCATCTTTGACAAGAAATCTGGTCCTGCCGCTGGCAACGCAGATTTTTATGCCTTTATCATGCGCCTTTTTAAGGGCTGATATATTCCTGCTTGTGATTGTTTCGTGGTCATCCTGAAAGAGAGTTCCGTCAAGATCGGTCATAATAAGTTTAACAGGCATCTTTTTCTCCGTTATATACATATGAGATCTGTATCCCAAAATGATGTATGTTTTCTGTGGTTTAGGTAAAATTTATAATCATCACGTATATTATGAATTTGAAGGATGAGAGAGAAGATATCTTCACTTCTGTGATAAACAGCAATACGCATTTTAGGTTTGTATCTTTTTATACTCTCTTCTGCTCCTTTAAGCATTTTGCTCTCAAATCCTTCAATGTCCGCCTTTATATAGCTGAACGGCTTATTCAAACTATCAATGCTGAGAGACTGTGATTCAAAGCCTTCTCCGCTGCTGCTTCCACGTCCCTTGTTTTGAGAAAAATCAACTGTGCCATTCTTATCAGAGACAACTGCATTCAAAGCATCAAAATCCCGGAGATTTTTACAGTGCTCACAAAGTTTAGCATAGTTTTTTTTGTCGGGCTCTATTGCGGTGACTGACGCATAGACACTTGCATAATGAATGAATTCATCTACAGTATCACCACGGTAGGCTCCGAGGTCCAGATAGTTTTCATTTCCCGACAAATTCAGCATCTCATACAGCTTGTCTATACTTTCCTCTGCTTCAAAAATCAAAAGCGGATTTCCGCTTATCTGAAATTCAATTATTCTTTTGAAAATGTCTTTGGATTTTTCATCCGAAAGCAGGGAATATGCTTTTTCAAGTTCATCCATATTATCTTTTAAGAAGGGCTTATCAAAAACATGATCCCCGTATACCGGAACAGAAGGGACAAGCAGACAATGTCTTTTCATCAGGTTTTTAACATTTGATATAACCTCATCACGATCTGAAGCAAAACACATCAGAATATTGTAATCACCGATTTCAGCCTCTAAATCGGCTGCAGACCGGACTTTGATCCCATAAAAAGATCTGTCCCTTACAAAGGAATCGCTTGCGATGATATATTCAGGTCTCAAATCGTAAGCAGCAAGTTCCTTTATGACTTTATCTGCGCCGTTACCGGTGCCGTAAAGAGCGAAGGGCAGGGAACTTAGCTTAATATGCTCCCAGGATGATTCAGTTTTCAGTAAGTATTCAAACATATATATCCCTAATCATTTCTATAGAAATTTTTCAGTCTTTCATATTCTTCATCGCTTATTTCAATGCAATGGCCATGCTTGAAACCATAGGGGAAGATAAAACTTTCTTTATCCATCCTGAAGTCCGAGTTTCCGGCTTCAGGTGAAATGAAAGGCACATATCCCATTTTATCTTTTTCACACCCGAAGAAGTCCAGCATCAAACACCATCTGCCATCCGGCAGAATATATGTGGTCGGGGCTTCATATGAACCGGGCCAATAAATTGATTCAATATATTCCTGAAATTTATCATCATTGACATATGGACCGTAAAGATCAGATGACACGGCATGCAGGTTCATGCCGGGATTTGAATTCTTGTAAAAGAGATGATAAGTATCACCTATCTTGCATATATGCGAATCCAGTATTTCATTCTCTTTTGTAAAGAAAAGGAAAGGCTCTGAAAAAGTCTTGAAATCCTTGGTGACGGACGCATATATGGACATATGTGTAAAGTTATCTGACTTTACAGTGGAGCTCCAGTGTATAAGGTACTCATCCCGAATATCATCATAGAAAACTTCCGGTGCCCAGAGACAGCCGAAATCTTGATTAGCTATAGGCAGGAGAATTTCATCCGAGAAATGAATCAAATCCTCACTTTTCCACATGTGAAGACATTTGCTGCCGTTATGGTTGCAGTCTTTCCAGTCTACGTTATAGTTCTCATCCCATCTGTTTGCAATGCAAAGATCTGTTGCGAGAATAACAAATGACTTGTCTCTTAAACGTATAATCTCAATATCCCTGCAGCCTTTTTCCCCAAAAGAGGGTGTGAGTATTGCTTTACCGTTATTAAGCTTTTCAAACCTATATCCGTCTTTTGAAATCGCAAAATATACACGTTCACCTTCAGGTGTTATCATCTCGCGAAAGTGCACAAAAAGATAAGCCATACATATCACTCCTCCTATATATAAAAATTATACAAACAAAAGGTCATGGTGTCAATTTCAGAGGGCATAAAAAGAAGAGGCAAAACTGCCTCTTCTCATATAGATTATATTTCTTTTAATCTGCTTATTTTCTTGATTCCGCCATGGAAAAGGAAATCGCCGATCATTATGCGCATGCCTTTTGCAAATTTTTCTTCATTTAGTATAAGCAAAAGTCCTTCAGACATACGAGGACTGAATATATTGAAACTCATTGAGATGAGATTCTTTATTGGGGTTTGAAGAGCAATAGCGCCCATCATGGTTTCCTCTCCAAGCATCTTGGTAAGTAACCTGCAGAATCTTCCGCCCCATTTGCCGTCAGCAGAATCCTCAAGTGTGTTGAGAATTGTAAGAGGCTGACTCTTATCTCTTTCACAAGGCGGAATTTCATGACCGAGAACAGCTTTGAAAGCATCATCACTGACTGAGCTTATATCTCCGGAATAATAGCAAGCAGCAGTTTCTCTGTAATCCGGAATCTTATATTCAGAAGTGGATTCAACATTCAATACAGCTTCCAATTTGATATCTCTGCTGGATGCACCTATAAGAATCTTGAAATCTCCGGATTCTACTTGCCAATCCTGTGCATCCACGTTATAGAATGCGAAAGCACGTTTGGAAAGTTCAATAGAAACTTCTTTTTCTTCTCCTGCTTTAAGGTATACCTTCTTGAAGCCTTTTAGTTCTTTTACCGGACGGTAAATAGTGCTTTCAAGATCGGAAACATAAAGCTGTGCAATCTCAGCACCGTCACGACTGCCGGTGTTCTTAATCTTAAATGAAACGGTAACCGTATCTGTATCCTTGATTTTATCAGCGGAAAGTTTTAAGTCACTGTATTCGAAACTTGTATAACTGAGTCCGTATCCGAACGGGAATCTTACAGCTTTATCAACCTTATCATAATATCTGTAACCTACATAGATGCCTTCTCTGTATTCTACGGAAACCGGTGTGCCGGGGAAATAGTTATAACTTGAATTGTCTTCAAGTGCATAAGGATAAGTTTCTGCAAGCTTACCTGATGGGTTGACATCGCCAAAGAGAATGTCACATGCGGCACTTGCAGATGCCTGTCCTGTGAGGAAAGCATTAAGTATTGCAGGAACATCATCAGCCCACGGAAGCACAACAGAAGCGCCGCCGGAAAGTACCACAACAACATTTTTGTTAACTTTGAGAACTTCTGATACGAGTTTGTTGTGAGCCGGAGGAATGCTAAGATGCTTTCTGTCGTTTCCTTCGGTTTCAAACTCATCTGTAAGTCCTATATACAAAACTGCGACATCTGCATCTTTTGCGATATTAACAGCTTCAGCAATTAATGCGTCATCATCAGCTTTGTCTTTCTTCGCAACCTTATATCCTCTTGCATATTCAAAATTAATGCCCATCTTGGTCATTACATCGAATGCATTATCAAGTTTAATCGGATTTATGAGGGAAGAACCTGCACCTTGGTAACGCGGATTTTTAGCCATGTCACCGATAAGAGCAATCTTTTGATCCTTCTTAAGAGGAAGAAGATTATCATCATTCTTCAAAAGAACCATGCACTGACTTGCAATTTTACGTGAAATTTCATGATGCTCATCCGGATCATAACTGTAATCACCTAATGTGGCAACAGCCTTATCAACCATGCTGAGTAAAAGATCAACGGCATGGTCCAGAATAGCTTCATCGAGAGAACCGTCATTAACTGCGTCAACTATGAGTTTTGTACCGCCACCGGAAGATGTAGGCATTTCAAGTTCTTGTCCGGCAATAAGCCCGGGAACTCTTTGATTTTCTGCACCCCAGTCTGTAACGACAAGATTCTCATAGCCGAAATCTTTACGAAGAACATCTGTAAGAAGCCATTTGTTTTCTGCGCAATAATAGCCATTCAGTCTTTCGTAAGCACACATAATAGTCCATGGCTGTGCTTTTTTTACTGCGATCTCAAAAGGAGCAAGATAGATTTCACGAAGAGTTCTCTCATCAACAACGGTGTTGACAGTCATTCTTCTTGTCTCCTGATTGTTGGCTGCATAGTGCTTCAATGATGTGCCTATTCCTTTGGATTGAACTCCGTTTATAAAGGAAGCTGACATCTCGCCTGCAAGAAGAGGATCTTCTGAAAAATATTCAAAGTTTCTTCCGCAGAGAGGTGAACGTTTAATGTTTGTACCTGGTCCCAGAAGTATGGAAACCTGTTCCTTGCGACACTCGTCACCAAGAGCCTCGCCCATTTTTTCAATCAGATCCGGATCCCATGAACAAGCTGTAGCAGAAGCTGTCGGGAAGCATATTGCGGGAACACCTTTCAAAAGGTCGGACTCACCCTTTTTTGCTGCATCCGGGTCTCCCTTTTTACGTATACCGTGAGGACCGTCATTAAGGCTGATTGATTGAATGCCGAGACGATCTACCGGCTGGCTGTGCCAGTAATTAAGGCCATCACACATTGATGCTTTTTCTTCAAGAGTCATCTTGGCCATTGTTTTCTCGGCCCAGTTTGCAGCAGCTTCAGGCTTCTGTGCCGATGATATAATAACGGCAAAGAACGACAATAGCAGACATGTGGATTTTTTCAACATCAAAAATAAATTAGAGATTAATAATAACAAAGACGATAGGGAATACGATAACGAAATACAGAGACAAAAACCAAGTGTTGCCGGTTTTAATTACAAAAAAACGTCGGAGCAAAATACTCCGGCGTTTTTAGTTTGATTATTGAGACGTAATTTATTTTACGTTCTCTTTCACATCGTTCATGAAGCTCTTGGCAGGCTTGAAAGCCGGGATGTTGTGAGCCGGAACAATAACGGAGGTGTTCTTTGAGATGTTACGGCCGGTCTTTTCAGCACGACGTTTGATAATGAAGCTACCGAAACCACGCAGGTAGACATTCTCACCACCAATCATGGCATCCTTAACGGTGGTCATGAATTCTTCAACAACGGCTAATACAGCCACTTTTTCAATACCAGTCTTCTCTGAAATGGAAGCTACAATTTCTGCTTTAGTCATATCTTTAATTATTTATTAATTGGTAAAATTTTGAAATGCAAAAATACACAAAAAAAATTGTTATGAACTAAAATAAAAGAATTTTTTTGAAAAAAAATATCTGAATTATAATGTTTTTATATTATTTTGTTGTTATTCAGTATTATATCAGTTGCTATTTGAACAAGAAGTAGATAATGAAGTATTTAAATGCTATATATATTTATACATAAATAAATGCTTACATTATTTGATGTTTTGATTTTTGATGTTTGGAGGAATTGAAGAGTCTAGAAGCTCTTGAGAGGTTAGAAGCTCTATAAAATCTAAAGAATCTAGAATGATTAGATTGTTCTATAAAAAACACTCAATAATAACTCTTCTCGAATCTTTATTCGCTAAAAAATATGTATATTTGCAAATCTTTATTTACAAGCAAAAGTCACTAATTTATCAAGTGTAATGACTGAAAAAGTGGAAATTATGGCACCAGTAGGATCGTATGCATCTTTAACTGCCGCAATACATGCAGGTGCTGATGCTGTTTATTTTGGTGTCGGAAATCTAAACATGCGGTCTCGTTCTGCAGCTAACTTTACTCTCGATGATTTATCTGAAATTTGTGCAATAGCTCATGCCTCCGCTGTTCGGACTTATCTCACTGTCAATACTATTATATACAATTATGAGATTGACGAGATGCATCTTCTTTTGGATAAGGCGAAGCAGGTGGGAGTCAGTGCCATCATTGCTAGCGATATGGCTGTCATCAACTATGCCAACACTATAGGTTTAGAAGTCCACATCTCAACGCAATGCAATGTCAGCAACGTGGAAGCAGTCCGTTACTATGCTCAATTTGCAGATGTCATGGTTACAGCTCGTGAATTGCCGCTTAGTCAAGTTGCTGAAATTACCAAGTATATAAGAGACAACGATATACGTGGACCAAAAGGTGATTTGGTTCAAATCGAAGTGTTCGCACATGGAGCACTGTGTATGAGCGTGAGTGGTAAGTGCTATCTAAGTCTCGATAACTACAATTACAGTGCCAACCGTGGAGCTTGTCTCCAACTCTGTCGTCGCGAGTATTTGGTCAAAGATCTGGAATCAGACATTGAACTGGTGGTAGATAACAAATACATCATGTCGCCCAAGGATTTGTGTACTATTGATTTCCTCGACAAAATAGTTAAGGCCGGCGTGCGTGTTTTGAAGATAGAGGGGCGTGGTAGAAGTGCCGATTATGTGCAAACCACGGTGACTTGCTACAAGGAAGCTTTACAGTCCATCGCAGATGGCAGCTATTCCAGACAACGCATTGCCGACTGGAGACAACGTCTTGCTACAGTATTCAACCGTGGCTTTTGGGATGGTTATTATATGGGTCGCAAAATGGGTGAGTGGACTGAACGTTACGGTAGTCAGGCGACGGAAAACAAAGTCTATCTCGGCTTGATAAAGAATTATTTCAACAGGATTGGTGTTGCCGAAGCACAGTTGCAGACTGCGGAAAAACTCAAACCGGGAGATGAAATCATGGTGATTGGAGATACAACAGGAGTATATCGTTCCATAGTTAAAGAGCTACGTCTTGATCGTGATCCTGTACTCATAGTTCGACAAGGCGACTGTTTCAGTTTTGCCACTACACAGCCCCTACGTCGCGGCGACAAGCTTTACCGAGTTGATAAATTGATTGAAGAGTTTTAGTTCCGGTTGATAGATTTTACAGGTTTAAATAATTGCTAATTAAATAATTGTGTCAAAAGTAAAATCATATTTTTTCTGTAAGTCATGTGGCTATCAGAGTAGCTCGTGGCTAGGCAAATGTCCGGAGTGCGGCAAGTGGAACACCTTCGAGGAAGAAGTTGTGCAAGCGGCAAAACCTACGGTTGCCAAACATCAGACAGTCAACAAGCCCAAACCTATAAGCGAAGTTACCTACGGTGAAACACGTCGTATTGCGACAGGTTGTGGTGAGTTTGACCGCGTATTGGGTGGCGGCATTGTTCCCGGGTCGTTGTTGCTGCTTGGCGGAGAGCCCGGAATAGGTAAGTCGACATTGTTGCTACAAACGGCGCTACGGATACCCAGTCAGCGAATACTGTACGTCAGCGGAGAAGAGAGCGAACAACAGATCAAGATGCGTGCAGACAGGATTCTTGGAGTCGAGAATTCGAGCGGTACTGTCGGAAAAACAGATTGTTATGTTGTCTCAGAGACAGTTACCCAACGGATTTTTGAACACATTGACGAAGTAAAGCCCGACTTGTTGATAATCGACTCCATTCAGACTGTAAGTACCGAAACGATAGATTCCTCTGCAGGCAGTATCTCTCAGATTCGCGAGTGTACAGCTGAATTCCAGCGCTATGCTAAGGAAAATGCCGTTCCGGTGTTACTGGTGGGGCATATCACCAAAGACGGCAATTTGGCCGGACCTAAAGTGATGGAGCATATCGTTGACTGTGTTTTGCAGTTCGAAGGCGACCGCAACTACGGTTACCGACTATTGCGTTCGCTCAAGAATCGTTTTGGTTCCACTGCCGAGATAGGTATTTTCGAGATGCAAGGTGATGGACTGCGTGAAGTGGCCAATCCCTCAGAGTTCTTGCTTTCACAGCGCGACGAGAACCTTAGCGGATGTGCCATTGCTGCGACCCTTGAAGGAGTCCGTCCAATGTTCATTGAGGTGCAGTCGCTTGTCAGTTCTGCCGTTTATGGCACTCCGCAGCGCAATGCTAATGGATTTGATTTCAGACGATTGTCTATGCTACTGGCTGTACTTGAGAAGCGTTGTGGCTTCAAGCTTGGAGCCAAAGATGTCTTTCTCAATATCGCCGGTGGCATACGGGTGAGCGATCCGGCTATTGATTTGGCTGTTTGTTGCTCAATTCTTTCCTCCAATGTCGACATACCAATCTCGCCACGTTTCTGTTTTGCAGCCGAAATGGGGTTGAGCGGCGAAGTGCGTCCGGTGACACGAGTGGAACACCGCATAGCAGAGGCCGACCGGCTAGGCTTTGAAAAAATATTCGTTTCAAAATACAACACTCGAGGCATTAATAAGAGTCGTTACCAAATAGAAATAGTTGAGATTTCAATAATCGAAGAGGCCTTTAGAAACCTCTTTGCATAAATTGATACTAAAACAAAAACGATAATAAAAAATCCAATAATCTAATAGTTATGAACGTTCATATAGTACAACACAACATTGTTACCAACAATCCTGAAGAAAACCTTAAATGGATTCTTTCCGAAATCGATTCTCCCGAGGCAGGTGACTCCCTGCTCACTGTCTTTCCTGCATCAACTCTCTGCGGCTATCCGTTGTTTGGATCGATAGCTTATACTGACATCCAAAAACGAGCACAAGCAGCATTGCAAGAATGTATTCAACATTCCGAACACAAAGCCTTTCTTATAGGTATGCCGCTTCAGGTACAAGACAAGGGTCTATGCAATGCCATTGTTTTTGTGCAGAACTGTGCGATTCGTGCCATTATCACTAAGAAATACCTTGCGCCGGATGAGCAGAAATACTTTGTACGCGGCGACGGAGTCCAAACCGTCAACTACCAAGGACAGCAGATAGCAATTGGTTTTTACGAGGATTTGAAAGAACTCGTCAAAGGTCATGGTGAACAGCCGGACATGATTGTTTGTTGTGGGTGCAATGTCTTTGATTATAAGAAGCCTTACAGCATCCGTTATCGTATGCACAAGATTGTCGAGAACCTTAACGCCTCGCTGGTGTTTGTAAATCGTATCGGTGGAGAGGGCCCGTTCCTTTATGCAGGAGGCAGTATGGCTCTCAATGCAGCCGGATCGGTATTATGTCAGTTCCCTTATTTTGAAGAATATACAAAAAATGTGGATTTGCAGTTGCTTACCAGTGTCGATGACGACAAACCTCAGGCTGTTGAATTGGTTTACAAGGCATTGACGATGGGCTTGCGAGAGTATTTTTTCAAGAATTATTTTCATAAGGCTGTATTGGGGTTGAGTGGTGGCATTGACTCAGCATTGGTTTGTGCTCTTGCTGTTGCCGCGCTTGGTCCAGAAAATGTACATGGAATACTTATGCCTTCACAGTATTCCACCGATCATTCGGTGAAAGATGCCGAAGACCTTGCCCATAATTTGGGCATCGGCTACGATATAGTCCCTATAGCCGAGTGTTTCGAGGCCTTTAGGCATACTATGTATCCCGTTTTTGGAGACAGGGCTGAGGATGTCACCGAAGAGAATATGCAAGCTCGTATACGAGGCACGATTCTTATGTCGTATGCCAACAAGTTCGGAGCTATAGTTCTCAACACCACCAATAAGTCGGAAGCGGCTATGGGTTATGGTACCTTGTATGGGGACAGTTGTGGTGCTATCTCGGTTATCGGCGACCTGTATAAGACAGAGGTTTATGAGTTGTCGGAGTGGATCAATCGCAATGAAGAGATTATTCCTCGCAACTCGATTACGAAGGCACCGTCGGCCGAACTGAGACCAGGACAAAAAGACAGTGACTCATTGCCCGACTATGCACTCCTTGATGCCATATTAAACCTTCATATTGAGGAGCAGCTTTCGGTCGACGAGATTGTTGATGAAGGCTACGAGCCCGATTTGGTCAACGAGGTTGTTCGAAAAGTACGAGTCAACGAATGGAAGCGACTACAGTTTGCTCCGTTACTGAAGGTGTCGCCCATGAGTTTTGGCCTGGACCGTCGTGTACCCATCAGTTGAGT